>DATNJA010000001.1:0-13438 GCA_035604155.1 Candidatus Udaeobacter sp.
CTGCACTCGCCGCGGCGCGCCTCGGTTACCGCGTCCATGTCTATTGCCCCGAGCCCGATTCCCCGGCCTTCCACGTCGCCGCTGCCAGCACGGTCGCCGCCTATGAAGACCGGGAAGCGCTGGCCCGCTTCGCCGAAGCGGTCGACGTCGTCACGTTCGAATTCGAGAATGTGCCCTCCGCCACGGCCGAGCTGCTGGCCGCCCTCAAGCCCACGCGCCCGAAGCCGCGGGTGCTCCATATCTGCCAGGACCGGCTGCGCGAGAAGGGCTTTCTTGCTTCCATCGATGTGCCGATCACCCGCTATGCCGAGGTCGCCCGGGAAGACCAGCTCGCCGATGCAGTTCGCGGCATCGGCCTGCCCGCGGTCTTGAAAACGGCGCGCTTTGGCTATGACGGCAAGGGCCAGGTCATGCTGCGCCAAGAGAGCGACCTCGCCGGGGCTTGGCGCGGCATAGGCGAGGGTGTGGGCATCCTGGAGCACTTCGTCGACTTCTCCGAGGAGATCTCCGTCATCGCCGCCCGCGGGCTGGACGGTGCCGTCGCCGTCTACGTCCCGGTCGAGAACCGGCACCGCAACCACATCCTGGATACGACCATCGCTCCCGCCCGCCTGCCGGCCGCGGTACCGGCCGAGGCCGAAGCTCTCGCACGCCGGATCGCCGAGGCCCTCGATGTCGTCGGCCTCATCGCCGTCGAGATGTTCGTCACCCGTTCAGGCGAGGTCCTGGTCAACGAGCTGGCGCCGCGGCCCCATAATTCCGGCCACTGGACCATCGACGCCTGTCTCACCAGCCAGTTCGAGCAGTTCCTGCGCGCCGTCTGCGGGCTGCCGTTAGGCTCGACCGAGCGCCACTCAGATGCGGTGATGAAGAACCTGCTGGGCGACGAGGTGAGCGCCTGGAAGGAAATCCTTTCCGACCCGGCGGCCAAGCTTCACCTCTACGGCAAGCGAGAAGCCCGCCCGGGCCGCAAGATGGGCCACGTAACCCGCCTCAGCCCGCGTAGCGACTAAGAAAGGGAAGATTCACCACAGAGACACAGAGACACAGAGAAGATCAAGCAAGAGACTGGGCCGCAAAGCGGCGCAAGAATCTTTTCTCCTCTGTGCCTCTGTGTCGCTGTGGTTATCTCTCTCTTGATCCTACCGCGCCTGCCTCCGGCGCAGCAGACGGAACGGATCGGGAAGCTTCTCCGCCAGTTTCTCCAGCCGGCCGATCGCCTTGGGCACGCGCATGACGTCGGCGATGCGCCGGTCGAGGAAGGCCCAGCTGTCGCCGGCGCCGGGCGATTTGTCGTTCAGCCAGAACAGCACCGTCGACCCGTAGACGCCGGCCAGCAGCGCGCGCTTGGTATAGAAGTTATAGTCGGTCGAGCGGTCGCCCACGGCATACCAGACCGCATCGACCGTGCGATAGAGCGCGCGGGCGGCGAGCGGCGCGTGGATCGGCAGCGCCAAAAGGGTGAGCGCGCGCCGGATCGCCTCCCGGTTCGCATAATTCGCCTCCAGGCGCAGCCTGACGGCGAGGGCCACTTTCTCCCGAAGCTTCAGCCCCTCGCCCGCCGCCTGCTCATAGGCGGCGACCATGCGGCGGTCGGCGAGCCTGCTGTGAAACTCGATCATCTCCGGCGCGCCGCCGGGAAAGGCATTCCGGGCGAGCGCCGGGTCGAACCCGAGATCCTTGGCCGCGGCGCGCAGCGCGGCATCGCTCCACCCGTCGAAGGCGGCATGGGCGGCCACCGCCTCGATCAGCTTTTCGCGCAGAGCCTCGCGATCGGTCACGGGATCAATCCTCGATTTCTTCCTCACCATGGTAGCGGCGCATCTCCTCGGCGAACATGAGCTTCGAAAGATCGGTCATGCGCATGGGGTAGAGGATGCCGTCCAGATGGTCGCATTCATGCTGCACCAGACGGGCGTGGAAATCCTCTGCTTCCCTTTCGATCATGAGCCCTTCAGGGGTGATCCCGCGATAGAGAATGCGGGCATAGCGGGGAACCTGGCCGGCGAGGCCGGGCACCGAAAGGCAAGCTTCCCAGCCATCCGTCATTTCCTCGCCCAAGGGCTCGATCACGGGATTGATGAGGACCGTGGGCGGGACCGGCGGCGCCTCCTCCCGCTCCGCCCGTTCGGCCGGGACATGGAAGATGACCACACGCTGGGGGACATGGACCTGGGGCGCTGCCAGCCCCGCCCCGCCCACGTCCAGGAGGGTCTCCCACATGTCGGCGACGAGGCCTTTGATCTCCGGCGCCATGGGATCGGCGACCGGCTCGGCCGGACGGCCCAGGACGGGGTGGCCCATGCGGGCGATCTTCAGGATAGCCATGGCCCATCATGGACCGGCGAAGGCGCTGGAATCCAGCCGGGACGGCCCCTAGAGCCTGATCGTCTCAAGCCTGATCAGCTTGAGACGTGAATCAGGCTCTAAACCGAACATGTAGAGCAAGATTCACGGGTCGGCTTGATAGAAGCTGACCCGATCTTGCTCTCGGGCCGTCCCTATCCGGGCCAAACCGGGACCCCCTTGCCATGAAGCACAGCCTTCCCCTCCTCTTCTGACGGACTTCGCTTTCAGCAAATCCGGGTTATCCTCCGCTCCTGGGAAGGAAGCGCGTTCCCCTCTGGAGGGTGGCATGGCGTCGCATTTGCCGAGGCTTAAGTTGAGTGTCGTGCGTCTTGTCGCTGAGATTGCGGCGGGCCTCGGGATCATTTTGTCGCTTATCAACGGCGCCGGGAGCTATCTGAGTTTCCTGGACGACCTAGGTTTGTGGCTTAATCAGTTGATATTGAACGATATTCCTTATCCGGGCCTGTTCTTGATCTCGTTCCCCGTTTTCGTCGGCCTCATGCTGACGCGCTACATCAATTTTGCCAGGAGACCAAGGCTGAAGCTGGCCCTGGCGGAGATACGCGACGACGGCGATGGGACGAACATTGCGACCTACGTCCGCGTGGAGGCCGAAAACCAGTCCCGGCGAGTCGCCGCCAAATGCACCGCTTCCTTGCGGCGGGTGGAACGGCTGGGCGCCAGCGGGCCGCGGGAATATTCCCTGCCCTTGGATTGGACCGATATCGGCGAGACCGCGATGGACATCGGGCCGGGGGAAACCGAGCGTCTCGACGTGGCCAAGGCGCTCAAGACTGGCAACAAATTCACCCACTGCTCGCGCAAACGCCCGCCTCGTTTCGTGGAGGACATGCCCCCGGGCGACTACGTCTTCACGGTCGTCGCCAAGACCGCCGGGCGGGCTTCGGAACCCTTCAAGTTCGGCATCAAGTGGGACGGCAAATGGGACGGGCTGAAACAGTTCGAGGTCGGCGGCGCCTGATAGCTGCCCGCAAGGCGGCCGCGGCCGCCGGCGCGCTGGCCGGCGCAAGGCCGCCCCAATCAGGACAGCAATCGGCCGTTCTTGCCTCTTCACAGCCGGTTGGCGATGTGATACTCAGCGCCTCTTTGCGGGCTCAAGCCGGTTTCCCCGGCCGCGTCCGGCTATCGTCATCGCAACCGAAGGAACAGGAGCCAGAGGCCCCTTGCAAGTACTCGTCCGCGACAACAATGTCGATCAAGCCCTCCGCGCGCTGAAAAAGAAGATGCAGCGCGAGGGCATCTTCCGGGAAATGAAAATGCGCCGCAACTACGAGAAGCCATCGGAGCGCCGCGCCCGCGAGCGGGCCGAGGCGGTCCGGCGCCATCGCAAGCTGATGCGCAAGCGGATGGATCGCGAAGGCTACTGACGGCCTGCGCTTGCAGCCGGATGCGTGAAACGAAAACGGGCCGCCTCCAGGGCGGCCCGAATCATTTTCGCGGCGAAGGCCAAGCCTCAGCCGATCATTTGTGCAGGTTCGGAATGGCCGGAGCCCCACCTATTCGTCACCCCCGCGCGAGCGGGGGTCCATGGACTCGCGGCCTCCTTGCCACCCTGGATTCCCGCTTTCGCGGGAATGACGAACGGAAGGTGCAGCAGCCAGCTCGCCTCAGCCCAGCGCCTTGACGATTTCCTCGCAGACCTTCTTGGCGTCGCCGAACAGCATCATGGTGTTGTCGCGGAAGAACAGTTCGTTGTCGACGCCGGCATAGCCCGAGGCCATGGAGCGCTTGACGAACAGCACCGTCTTCGCCGCTTCGACATCGAGGATCGGCATGCCGTAGATCGGGCTCTTGGGATCGGTCTTGGCGGCCGGATTGGTCACGTCGTTGGCGCCGATGACGAAGGCGACGTCGGCCGTCGGGAACTCGCGGTTGATGTCCTCCAGCTCGAAGACCTCGTCATAGGGCACGTTGGCCTCCGCCAGCAGCACATTCATGTGGCCCGGCATGCGCCCCGCCACGGGGTGGATGGCGTAGCTGACCTTGGCCCCCGACTTTTTCAGGAGATCGGCCATCTCGCGCAGCGCGTGCTGGGCCTGGGCAACGGCCATGCCGTAGCCGGGCACGATGATGATCGAGCTGGCGTTCTTCATCAGGAAGGCGGCGTCCTCGGCGCTGCCCGCCTTGACCGGCCGGTCTTGCGCCTTGGCGCCGGCGGCGGCCGCGCCTCCCGAATCGGTGCCGAAGCCGCCCAGGATGACGTTGAAGATCGAACGGTTCATCCCCTTGCACATGATGTAGCTGAGGATGGCGCCCGAAGAACCGACCAGCGCGCCGGTGATGATCAGCAGGTTGTTGCCGAGGGTGAAGCCGATGCCGCAGGCCGCCCAGCCCGAATAGGAATTGAGCATCGAGACCACGACCGGCATGTCGGCGCCGCCGATGGGCAGGATCAACAGGAAGCCCACGGCCAGCGACAGGATGACGAGAAGCCAGAAGGCAAGCGGGTTCTGCGCCAGGACCAGCCAGACGATGAGCAGCGCGATCAGGATGCCGAGAAGTGCGTTCAGCGGATGCTGTCCCTTGAACACCAGCGGCGCGCCGCTCACCAGCCCCTGCAGCTTGGCGAAGGCGACGATGGAGCCGGTGAAGGTCACGGCGCCGATGGCCACCCCCAGACCCATCTCGACCAGGCTGTGGCCGGCGATCGCGCCCGCAGCGCCGATCCCGAACTCCTGGGGCGAATAGAAGGCTGCGGCGGCGACCGAGACCGCCGCCAGGCCGACCAGGCTGTGGAAGGCGGCCACAAGCTGCGGCAGGGCCGTCATCTTGATGCGAAGCGCGATGAAGCTGCCGACCGCGCCGCCGATGACGATGCCGCCGGCGATCACCGGATAGCTGACCACGCCCGGCTGGGCCAAGGTCGTGGCGATGGCGATCGCCATGCCGGCGATGCCGAACCGGTTGCCGGCCTGGGAGCTGACGGGCGAGGACAGCCCGCGCAGCGCCAGGATGAAGCAGACAGCCGCGATCAGATAGGCAAAGGATGTCAGGTCCTGGTTCATCGCTTGCGCCGGCGCCTATTTCTTCTTCTTGAACATGGAGAGCATGCGGTGGGTGACGATGAAGCCGCCGAAGATGTTGACCGAGGCCAGGGCCACGGCGAGGAACCCCATGGCTTGGGAGAAATTGAACAAGGCCGGACCGGCGGCGATGATGGCGCCGACGATGATGACGCTGGAAATCGCGTTGGTCACCGCCATCAGCGGCGAATGGAGCGCCGGCGTCACCCGCCAGACCACGTGATAGCCGACGAAACAGGCCAGCACGAACACCGTGAAGCCGAACACGAACGGCAGGTGGCCAGCGATCTGGGATCCCGTTTCCATCTAAAACTCCTTGGCGCCGATTGACGCGCTCGCCCCACCCCAACCATCGGTCCGCTCCGCGGCCCGATCCCTCAAGGGGGCGGGGGACTTGGGTGAGTGTCTACCCGTTTGCTGCTCCCTCCCCCCTTGTGGGGGAGGGCTGGGGAGGGGGGTGCCCGTCACGTGGCGGCTCCCGTCAATGACGGATGGACGATCCGGCCGTCGCGGGTCAGCGCCGTGCCCTTGATGATCTCATCGTCCCAATTGACCTTGATCGTCTTGCTCTCCTTGTCGATCAGCAGGGTCACGAACTGCAGCAGGTTCCGGGCATAGAGCGCGCTCGAATCGACGGCGGTCCGGCTCGGCACGTTGAGATGGCCGACCAGCTTGACCCCATGCTTGACGACGACCTTTCCGGCTTCGCTCAGCGGACAATTGCCGCCCTGTTCCACCGCCAGGTCGACGATGACCGAGCCCGGTTTCATGCTCTGCACCATCTCCTCGCTCACCAGGACCGGCGCCTTGCGGCCGGGGATGAGCGCGGTGGTGATGACGATGTCCTGCTTCTTGATCGTCTCGGCGACCAAGGCCGCCTGTTTCTTCTGGTATTCGGCGCTCATGGGCTTGGCATAGCCCGCGGCGGTTTCCGCCTGCTTGAACTCCTCGTCCTCGACGGCGACGAAGGTGGCACCCAGGCTCGTCACCTGCTCCTTGACCGCCGGCCTGACGTCGGTCGCCAAGACGATGGCGCCGAGCCGCCGGGCCGTCGCGATCGCCTGCAGGCCGGCGACGCCCACACCCATGACGAAGACCCGGGCGGGCGCCACCGTGCCCGCCGCCGTCATCATCATCGGAAAGGCGCGGCCGAACTCGGACGCGGCGTCGATCACGGCGCGATAGCCGGCCAAGTTCGACTGCGACGACAACACGTCCATGGCCTGGGCCCGGGTGATCCGGGGCATCAGCTCCATGGCGAAGGCGTTGACCCCCTGCTTGGCATAGGCTTCCACCTGCTCCTTGGCGCCATAGGGCGCCAGGATGCCGATCAGCAGCGCGCCGGACTTCAGCATGGCGAGCTCGTCCGGCCCGCCTTCGGCGGCGGTGATGGGCCGCTGGACCTTCAGCACCACATCGGCATCACCGATTGCCGCCTTCTCGTCGGCCACGATTTTGGCGCCGGCGGCGGCATAGGCTTCATCGGTGAAGGCCGAGCCGAGCCCCGCCCCGGTCTCGACGGCGACTTCCGCGCCGAGGGCGAGGAGCTTCTTCACCGTGTCGGGCGAAGCGGCGACGCGCAGTTCGTTGGCGCGCCGTTCCCGCGCGATGCCGATTTTCATCTCTTGGACGGTCCTGTGCGGTCCCCTGAAAACGGGTTGCCACAATGCCGAACCAGGCCTTGAATCTCAAGCGGCCATTCCGTCGCAGATTCAAGTATCTCTCGCCCTATGCCTTGCGCTCCCGAGGCCCTCGCGGCGGCCTTCAGCCGCCAGGCCAGCCACTGCGCCGCGCTCGGCTCGTCCCTCTGGGCAGAGGCAGCGACGCTGATCGCCGAAGACATCCTCAGAGCCGGCGCGTTTTTTCGGATCCTGGAAGATTGGGAGGGCGATCCCGCCCAAGACAATCTGCCGCTCAGGCTTCTGGGCGGGCTCCACTATGTGGCCTTGGCCGGCCTGGCGCCCGACCTGGCGGCGAGGCTGCCCTCCACTGGCGGCGGGCCTGGAATGGATCTGGCCCCCGCCCTCCTTGCTGCCATCGCCGCCAAGCCGGACGAGATCCGGGGGGCGCTGGCCCATCCCCCGCAGACCAACGAGGTCGGCCGCTCCGCGGTCCTTCTGGGGGGATTTCTGGAAGTGGCGGCGCTGAGCGGCCTGCCGCTTCGCCTCCTCGAGCTGGGCGCCAGCGCCGGCCTCAATCTCTGTTGGGATCGTTACGCATACCGCCTCGGCGCTTTCGGCTGGCAACAGGATCGCGAGGGCCTGACTCTCCAGGCCGACTGGCGCGGTCCCCCGCCGCGCCTCGATGCCCTGGTCGCGGTCGCAAGCCGTGCGGCTTGCGACCGCCGGCCCATCGACCTCGCCGATCCCGAAGCGCGCCTCAGGCTGCAAGGCTATGTCTGGCCCGATCAGGTCGAGCGCCTGGCAGCCCTGCGCGGGGCCATGGCAATCGCAAGAGAGATGGGCGTTCACGTCGAGCGGGCCGACGCAGTGGACTGGACGGGGCATCGCCTCGCGAGGAGAACCACGGGCGAGGCCACGGTCGTTTATCACTCCGTGGTCCTGCAATATCTCGATCGGCCGGCCCGACAGCGCTTCGTCGAGCTCTTGGAGGCTTTGGGCCGGCAAGCGACGAAGGATCGACCGCTGGCCTGGCTCGCCTTCGAGCTAAACTCCGGAAGCGAGATATTCGAACTAAGCCTGACCTATTGGCCGGGCGGCGAGCAGCGTCGCCTAGCCGTCGCGCAAGCGCATGGACGCTGGGTGGAGTGGCTGAGCTAAGGCGGCCTCCCTCACCCCGTAGGCGCTAACCCCACCTGCTTCATCAGCTTTTTCTGCCGCTTGTCGAGGGCGGTGACGTCGAAGCCATGGATCAGTTCCTTGAACATCCGATGCCAGTTGATTTCGGCCCCCAGATGGAGGAACACCGAACCGAGGCCGATGGCGGCCCGGTCCATGAACACGAATTCCCGGGGCGGCTTCACGGGTCCGAGGCGCCTCAAGTCGGCATGCACCCCTTCGGCGACTTCCCGGCCGTAGACGCCCGAGCTGGTCTCCTGGATGCGCCGCGGCCGGTCTTCCAGCAGCGGGCCATAGACGAAGCCCGCCCACCGGTTCAGCACGTCGATGGTTTCCTTGTTGAGCCCCTTGAAGCCCCAGGACTCGTAGGCATGGACCGCCAGCGCCCGGTCGTCGCGCTCCAGCGCGTGGTAGAGGTCGATGACGCCCTGGACGAATTTGGCGCCGAAGATCCGCACGCAGCCGTAATCCAGCAGATTGACCGATCCGTCGGGCCGTATGGTGTAGTTGCCCAGATGCGGGTCGCCGTGGATCACCCCGTAGTAGTAGAAGGGCACATACCAGGCGCGAAACATGTTGTGTGCGATCCGGTTGCGCATCGCCTTGTCGCCGTGGGCCTCGATGAAGGCGAGCAGGGGCGTGCCTTCGAGCCAGGTCATGGTGAGAAGCCGGCGGGTCGACAGCGCCTCCACGCCTTCGGGCACATGGACCTGGTCTTCCTTGGCCAGCATGCCGCGATAGAGGCGCATGTGCCGGCCTTCCAACTCATAGTCCAGCTCCTCGCGCAGCCGCGCCGCGATCTCGGCATGGATCTGGTCGGTGACGATGGCTTTGTCGTAACGCTCGTAAATGGCGAAGATGAGCCTGAGCTGGCCGAGATCGGCTTCCACCGCCGACTGCATGTCGGGATATTGCAGCTTGCAGGCGAGCCGCCTGCCGTCATGGCCGGTTGCGCGGTGCACCTGCCCCAGGCTCGCGGCAGCCGCGGCCTGATGCTCGAAATCCTTGAACCGGCGCGGCCAGTCGGGCCCGAGCTCGCTCTGCATGCGCCGCTTCACGAAGGGCCAGCCCATGGGCGGCGCGTCGGCCTGGAGCTGGGCGAGCTCGGCCACATATTCCTTGGGCAGCGCATCGGGAATCGTGGACATGATCTGCGCCACCTTCATCAGCGGACCTTTCAGCCCGCCGAGCGCGGCGGCCAGTTCGGCCGCATGCCGGCCGCGGTCCACCCTGACCCCGAGATAGCGTTCGCCCGCCAGGCGCGCGGCGAGCCCGCCCATGGCGGCGCCTACGCGAGCGTAGCGCCTGACTCGCCCGGCGAGATTGTCGGCTTCGCTCATTCCAGCTGGTCGATCAGCCCCTCGATCATGCCGAGACCCTTGTTCCAGAAGGCCGGGTCGGCGGCATCGAGACCGAAGGGCGCCAAGAGCTCCTTGTGGCGCAGCGTTCCGCCCGCCGCCAGCATGTCGCGGTATTTCGCCGCAAAGCCCGCGGGCGCCGCCTCATAGGCGGCATAGAGCGAATTCACCAGGCAGTCGCCGAACGCGTAGGCGTAGACGTAGAACGGCGAATGGATGAAGTGGGGGATGTAGCTCCAGAAGACGCGATAGTCGTCGTCGAAACTGAGCGCCGGGCCCAGGCTCTCTGCTTGCGTCTCCATCCAGATCTCGCCGATGCGCTCGGCCGTGAGTTCGCCCTTCCGGCGCTCGTCATGGAGCCGGGTCTCGAATTCGTGAAAGGCGATCTGCCGGACGACCGTGTTCAGCATGTCCTCGACCTTGCCCGCGATGAGGATGCGCCGGCGCTTGGCATCGCTCTCGCTTGCCAGAAGGGCCCGGAAGGTCAGCATCTCGCCGAAGACCGAGGCGGTTTCGGCCAGCGTCAGGGGCGTGTCGGCCATCAGCGCGCCCCGGGGACCGGCCAGCACCTGATGCACCCCATGGCCCAGCTCATGGGCGAGCGTCATCACGTCCCGGGTGCGCCCGTAGTAGTTCAGCAGCACATAGGGATGGGCGCTCGCAGTCACCGGATGAGCGAAGGCGCCTGGCGCCTTGCCGGGCCTGGGGCCGGCGTCGATCCAGCTGCGGTCGAAAAAGCCTTCGACGATGGTCTCGAGATCCGGCGAGAAGCCGCCATAGGCGCCGAGCACGATCGCCTTCGCCTGGGCCCAGCCGTATTTGCGGTCCGAATCCTCCGGCAGCGGCGCGTTGCGATCCCAATAGTCCAGCCGATCGGCCCCGAACCATTTCGCCTTGATCTTGTAATAGCGATGGGCGAGCCGCGGATAGGCAGCGGTCACGGACTTGCTGAGCGCATCCACCACCTCGTCCTCGACCTGGTTGCCCAGGTTGCGCGAACTGACGGGCCGGGCGAAATGCCGCCAGCGGTCCTCGATCTCCTTGTCCTTGGCCAGCGTATTGGTGATCAATGCAAGGGTCGCCTTGCGGGCGCCAAGACCTTGGGCGAGCGCCTTCGCCGCCGCCTTGCGCTTGGCGCCGTCCCGGTTGGTCAGGAGATTCAGGGTTTCGTCGATGGTCAGCTCGCGGCCGTCGACGGCGAACCGGGCCGCGGCAAGGGATTCATCGAAAAGCCGGTTCCAGGCCGCGCGGCCGACCACCGACTTGTCATGCAACAGCCGCTCAACCTCGTCCGATAGCTGATGCGGCCGGAAGGCGCGGACCGTCTCGATCCAAGGCCGGTAATGGGCCAGGGCCGGCACGCGGAGTTTCTCCGCCAGAACCGGATCATCGATCTTGTTGAGCTCGAGGACGAAAAAGATCGTCTCCGCCGCGATGTCGGTGATGCGCTCCTGGATCGTCTGCTGGAATTGCCCGGCGGCCGGGTCGGTCATGTCGCCGGCATAGAGCAGCTGAGCATAGCTGCCGGGCCGGCCGAGCAGGTCCTGGAGCGCCTCGTAGCCGCGGACCGCCTCGGCCAGTTCTTCGCCCGCGGCAACGGCGAGCTTCCCTTCCCAGCGCCGGCGGAACGCTTCGGCCATGGACTTAGCCCGGGCGAGATCGGCGTCGACCGCGGGCGCGTTCGAGCTTTCATAGAGGTCGGCCAAGTTCCATCGCGGCAACGGCCCAAGCTCGCCGCCGGCCGGCTTCATGGCGTTCATGCGTGATTTCCTTAGGTTTGGGCTCTTGCCTAAGCATATAGGACACGGGCAGGCTTCGGCCAAGGCCGCGTGGAGGCCAGGATCGCCAGGAGGAAGCGGGGATGGCGGAGCAAGGCTGGCAGAGCCTGCCGGCGATGTTCTTCGAGCAGGCGGCGAGGCTCGGGGCCAAGCCCTATCTCTGGTCCAAGCGGGCCGGGCGCTGGGAGAGCCTCTCCTACGGCGAGACGGCCACGCAAGTGCGCCGGATCGCGAGCGGTCTCCTATCCCTCGGGATCGTTCCCGGCGACCGCGTGGCGTTGATCTCCGAAAACCGGCCCGAATGGACCATCGCCGATCTGGCGATCATGGCGATCGGCGGCATTACCGTGCCGTCCTTCACCACCAACACCATGGCCGACCACCGCCACGTTCTGACCCATAGCGGGGCTAAAGGCCTGATCCTTTCCACCAAGGCGCTGGCCGAGCGCGTGCTGCCCGCCGCCCTCGAGGCGCCGGACCTCGCCTTCGTCGTCGCCATGGAGGATTTGGCTCTCGGCCAGCGCCTTCCCAAGCAGCTTCGGACCTGGACCGAGCTCTCGACCATGGGCGACGCCGCCAATCCCGACATCGAGGCCCATGTCGCGCGTCTCGGTCGGTCCGACGTTTCCTGCTTCATCTACAGCTCGGGCACCGGCGGCGTGCCCAAGGGCATCATGCTGACCCACGGCTCGATCCTGTGCAATTGCCGCGGGGCTGCCCATCTCCTGGCCGATCTCGGCATCGGCGAGGAGGTCTTCCTCTCCTTCCTGCCCCTTTCCCATGCCTATGAGCACACGGCCGGGCAGTTCTTCCCGATGACCATCGGCGCCGAGGTCTATTTCGCCGAGAGCGTCGAGAAGCTCATGGATAACATGGGCGAGGTGAAGCCGACCATCATGACGGCGGTCCCGCGGCTCTACGAATCGATGCATAGGCGCATTCTGCTTGGGCTCGCCAAGGCGAAACCCTCCCAGCGCCGGCTCTTCAACCTCGCCCTCGATCTGGGGCGGCGGCGCTACGATCAAGCCGGCTCGCTCGGGCCCATCGACCGCGTCAAAGACCTGGTGGCGAGCTTGACCGTCCGGCGCAAGCTGAAGGCGCGCTTCGGCGGTCGGCTCAAGGCCTGGGTCTCGGGCGGAGCAGCCCTCAACTACGAGATCGGCATGTTCTTCCTCGCCCTTGGCGTCCGCCTTCTCCAGGGTTACGGCCAGACCGAAGCCTCTCCGGTGATCAGCGCCAACCCGCCGCGCCGGATCAGGATCGACACGGTCGGCCCGCCCTTGGCTGAAGTGGAGATCCGCATCGCCGAGGATGGCGAGATTCTGGTTCGCTCCGAAGCGGTGATGAAGGGCTATTGGCGCGACGAAGCGGCCAGCGCCGCGGCGATCAAGGACGGCTGGCTTCATACCGGCGACATCGGCAGCATCGATGCCGACGGCTACCTCAGGATCACCGACCGCAAGAAGGACATCATCGTGCTGAGCGGCGGCGACAACGTCTCGCCGGCGCGGGTCGAGGGGTTTCTCCTGCTGCAGCCGGAAATCAACCAGGCCATGGTCCACGGCGACCGCCATCCCCATCTGGTCGCCCTCATCGTTCCCGACGAGCATTTCTTGCGCAGCTGGGCCGCCGGCCATGGCAGCCCGGCCGATCCGGCCTCCCTCGCCGAGAACAAGGAATTCCAGCGCGCGATCTCCGCCGCCGTCGATCGGGTCAACGCCGGGCTCTCGCCGATCGAGCGGCTGCGCCGGTTCGCGGTGATCGGCGAGCCCTTCAGCACCGAGAACGGGATGCTGACGGTTTCCATGAAGATCCGGCGCCACAAGATCCGTGAGCGCTACGGGGAAGTCCTGGAAAAACTTTACGCGCCGTAATATTCCCGGTACCAGGCGACGAATTTCGGAATGCCGGTTTCGACGGGCGTTTCGGGCAGGTAGCCCAGGTCCCGGGTCGTGAGCGCGATGTCCGAGCAGGTCCGCTGCACGTCGCCCGGTTGCATGGGCTGGAAGTCGATCACCGCCTTGCGCCCGCAGGCCTTCTCGATGGTCGCGATGAATCCCATCAACGGAACCGGCCGATGGTTGCCCAGGTTGTAGACCCGGTGGGGCCGT
>DATNJA010000002.1:0-2420 GCA_035604155.1 Candidatus Udaeobacter sp.
CTTCGTCCCTGACTTCCTCCGCTCCCTCGATGCCGGCGAGGAACCGATCGGCATCGGGAATTCCGGCCTCTTCGGCGATCTCGGCGAGAATGGCCCTGTCGCCGATGTCGCGGCCTTCGACGAAGTAGGCGGCGAACAAGCCGTCCAGCAGCTCATCCTGCCGACCGATCTGGGCGGCCTTGCGGAGCAGCCGGTGGGAGGCCAGCGTATTGGGCGTGCGCCGGATGGCGTCGAAGTCGAAATCGATACCCTCGCTGGCGCCGACGGCCATGACCGCGTCGTAAATCCGCCTTGCCCTATCTGGACTGCCGAACTTCGCTTCGATGTAGCGCTGCCGCGCCATTCCTTCGATTGGCATGGCGGGATTCAGCTGAAAGGCGCGCCAGCGCAGGCTGAGCTTAGGCTGGGGCCGCGCCGCAAGGGCGCGGGCCAGCCGGCGCTTGCCGACATAGCACCAAGGGCAGATCGTGTCGGAAAAGATGTCCAACCGCATGGCAAAGATCCTGACGCATTCTAGTACGCTCGCCATTCCGCCGGCACCAAAAATGCCATGCCGGTGGCGGCACGCAGGGCAGGGCCTATTGCACCTCTCGCGCCGGGCGGGGCAGACTTAGCGCTCGAAGCAGTCGCCAACAAGCCTTTTGGAGAGCCCCGCAGGATGGCATCGAGCATCTATCGACAGCATCTCGACGCCAACCGGGCCAATCACACGGCCCTGACGCCGCTCTCCTTCCTTGCCCGGGCGGCTGCCGTGTACCCGGACAAGACGGCAGTCATCCACGGCGAGCAGCGCTTCTCCTATGGGCGCTTCCGGGACCGGTGCCACCGCCTCGCCTCGGCCCTTGCCCGGCGCGGCATCGGCGAAGGGGACACTGTGGCCGTGATGGCACCCAACGTCCCGGCCATGCTGGAAGCGCATTACGGCGTGCCAATGATCGGCGCCGTGCTCAACTGCCTCAATACCCGTCTCGATGCCGGGGCCATCGCCTTCTGCCTTGCTCACGGCGAAGCCAAGCTCCTGATCGCCGACACGGAATATGCGGACATTGTCGAGAGGGCCTTGAGCCAGCTCGACCGGCGAATTCCCGTCATAGACATCGCTGACGCGCATGCCGCGGGTGGGCGCCGCATCGCCGAGACCGACTACGAGGGCCTTCTCAGCGAGGGCGACCCCGCCTTTAAGCCCCCGTCCATAGCTGAAGAATGGTCTGCCATCAGCCTCGGCTATACCTCCGGCACGACGGGTAATCCCAAAGGTGTCGTCTGCCATCACCGCGGCGCCTATTTGAATGCGCTCGGCAATATCCTGACTGTCGGACTGGATAACCGCTCGATCTATCTCTGGACCTTGCCGATGTTTCACTGCAACGGCTGGTGCTTCACCTGGGCAGTAACCGCGGTGGCCGGAACCCATGTTTGCCTTCGCCGAGTGGAACCGGCCGCCGTTTACGCGGCAATCGCGCGCGAAGGCGTCACCCATCTGTGCGGCGCGCCAATCGTGCTGAACGTGCTCGCCAATGCGCCGGACCAGGCAAAGACCAAAATCGCCCATAAGGTCCAGGTGACCACCGGCGGTGCCGCACCCCCCAGCGCCGTCATCGCGGCCATGGAACGCAATGGGTTCCACGTCAACCATGCATACGGACTGACCGAGTCCTATGGCCCGGCCCTGATCTGTGCCTGGCATGACGAATGGGATTCCCGCCCACCGGCCGAACGCGCTCGCCTGACGGCGCGCCAGGGCGTGAATTACCCGACGCTCGAGGATCTTATGGTCGCCGATCCGGAGACCATGGTCGAGTTGCCCTGGGATGGCCGGACCATGGGCGAAATCTTCCTGCGCGGCAACACGGTCATGATGGGTTATCTGAAGAATCCCACGGCCACCGATACGGCGTTCCGCGGCGGCTGGTTCCACACTGGCGACCTGGGCGTGCGCCACCCCGACGGTTATGTCGAAGTCAAGGACCGCTCCAAGGACGTCATCATATCGGGCGGCGAGAATATTTCCTCGATCGAAGTCGAGGAAGTGCTCTATCGCCATCCCAATATCCTCGAAGCGGCCGTGGTCGCCCGGCCCGACGCCAAATGGGGCGAGCATCCCTGCGCCTTCGTCACTCTCAGGCCCGAGGCCGGCGAGATGACCGCTGCGGAAGTCATCGCATACTGCCGCAGCCAGATGGCCCATTTCAAGGCCCCCAGGACGGTGGTCTTCGGTCCGCTGCCCAAGACTTCCACCGGCAAGATTCAGAAATACCTGCTGCGCGAGCAAGCCAAGGCACTCGCACCGGGCGAGGGCTGATGCCGGATCTGTTGCGGGGCGTCCAGGATGTATTCGACCAACTCGACCCGTTCAGCCTCGGCAATCGGATCGTCTATTTCTGCTGGCTCGGCCTCTACAGCTTCACCCTGGTCGTCGT
>DATNJA010000003.1:0-2349 GCA_035604155.1 Candidatus Udaeobacter sp.
CCGGGATCGCGCGGTCGCCGCCGCAGGCCTCGATCCGAGGGGGCTCGTAACCGCCTATCAGACTCACAGCATTCTCGTGGCCAGGGTCGAGCGGCCCTGGCGGCGCGAGGAATCGCCCAAGGTGGATGCGATGGTGACGGCGACGAAAGGCATCGCGCTCGGCATCCTCACCGCCGACTGCGCCCCGGTGCTGTTCGCCGACGAAGAAGCGCGCATCGCCGGCGCCGCTCATGCCGGCTGGCGCGGGGCGCTCGACGGCGTGCTCGAGGCGACGGTGGCCGCCATGGTCGGCCTCGGCGCTGCAGCCGGGCGCATTCGCGCCGCCATCGGTCCCTGCATCGCTCAGGATTCTTACGAAGTCGGCCCGGAATTCCGGGAGCGTTTCCTCGCCGTGGCGCCTGCGAACGCGCGCCACTTCCGCCCTTCGACAGACCGGCCCGGCCATTTCCACTTCGATCTTCCGGGCTATGTCGCCGAGAGGCTCGAGCGCGCCGACATCGGGAGCGTGGCCGGCACCGGCGGCGACAGCTGCGGCCAGCGCCATGAATTCTTCAGCTATCGTCGTGCTACCTTGGAAGGCGACAAGGATTACGGCCGCAATCTCTCGATCATCGCCCTGGAGGACTGAGAGTGGCCCTGCATTTCAGCCGCGAAGAACTGGCCGGCCGGCGCGCCGCGGCCTGCACGGCGCTCGCCAAGCGCAGCCTCGACGGGCTGCTCATGTTCCGCCAGGAGAGCATGTACTACCTGACGGGCTACGACACCTTCGGCTACGTGTTCTTCCAATGCCTCTATCTCGGCGCCGACGGCCGGATGGTCCTGCTGACCCGGGTGCCGGACCGGCTCCAGGCCCAGCACACCTCGGTGATCGAGGACATCCGAATCTGGGTCGATCTGCCCGACGCCAATCCGGCGCTGGCCTTGCGGGAAATTCTCGAGCAGCAGGGCTGCCGCGGCAAACGCCTGGGCGTCGAATACGAGGCCTATGGCCTGACGGCGCGCAACGGCAAGCGCCTGGACGCCGCCCTCGACGGATTCTGCGATCTCACCGACGCCTCGGATCTGGTGAGCCGTCTGCGCCTGGTAAAAAGCGCGGCCGAGATCGCCTATGTCCGACGCGCCGCCGAGCTCGCCGACCTGGCGCTCGACGAGGCCCATCGCCTGGCCGGGCCCGGCGTCGACGAAGCCGAGATCCTCGCCGCCATGCAGGGCGCGGTCATCCGCGGCGGGGGCGACGATCCGGCCAACGAATTCATCATCGGCTCAGGTGCCGACGCCTTGCTGTGCCGCTATTTCACCGGCCGGCGGAAGCTTTCGGCCCAGGACCAGTTGACCCTCGAATTCGCCGGCGTCTATCGCCACTACCACGCCTGCCTGATGCGCACGATCCCCATCGGCGCAGTGCCGGCGCGCCAGCGCGAGATGCACAAGGTGGCCGTCGAATCCCTCGAGGCCTGCAAGGCGGCGCTAAAGCCCGGACGGCCGATCGGCGAGGTGTTCGACGCCTATGCCAGGGTGGTGGACAAGGCCGGCTATCAGGCCTACCGCATGAACGCCACCGGCTACAGCCTGGGCACCACCTTCGCGCCCAACTGGATGGACTGGCCGATGTTCTATCACGGCAATCCGGAGCCGGCGGCGCCGGGTCAGGTGTTCTTCATCCACATCATCATCTTCGATAACGACCGGGGCCTCGCCATGACCAGCGGCCACACGGTGCTGGTGAACGAGCGGGGCTGCGAGGCGCTTTCCAGGCGCGGGGTGGAGCTCGTAACCGGATAGGCATCGGGTTTGGTGGCAACAACTGTCCTGAAGGGGTAGTCACCTGATAATTCGGCAAGTCAATCACCGTGACATCATAGGGCTGGTCACCGGGCAAAAGGCAGCCCAGGCCACCCCGCCTCGTCGCCTCCCCACGCACTAGGGACAGCTTTGCTTCACTCCTGCAAACAGTGGCCGTGCAGAAGAGCGTCCAACTCGTGGAGAGATTCAGCATTGTCCTGGCCACTGGGCGAGAGTGCAGCAGCCTGCTTCAGAGCGGCACAAGCATCAATCAACAAGAGTGTGCGTTCTACAGTGACCGGCGCTGAAAGAGCAATTTTATGAAGCAGCATGCCTAGATTTCGGTGCGCACTACTGAACTTCGGGTCAATTCCTATTGCTACTTGATACGCAGCGATAGCTTGGTCAAATTTACCTTGTCGACTTAAGGCATTTCCCAAGTCGTAACTCGCCTTGGGGTCCTTTGGATTGAGCTGGATTGCCACTCGATATTCAATAATCGCTCCGTCTAAGTCACCCTTGTCATATAGGGCATTTCCTAGATTGACATGCGCATCAACGCGGTTG
>DATNJA010000004.1:0-29886 GCA_035604155.1 Candidatus Udaeobacter sp.
CCTGGAAACCTTGACCCTGGCTGGCGCCATGTCGATCAACAACATTGGGCTTGGGTTTGCCGGCGGGATCGCGGGCCTCGGCCTCGGCCCCGTGGCGATTTCCGTCGCCGGGTTCAGCGTTCTTTTGCTCTGGCTGGGAGAATGGTCGAGCCGGGCGGTAGCCTTGCCCACTGCCACCAGGGTCGGCTGGCTGCAGCTCGATGGCAATCTGCTGATCGTGGCCGCCGGTGTTCTGATGCTGGTTGGGTTGTAGTCGGACAAGGCGGTTTGGGCCGAGCGCCTTTGACAGGCCGACGCCTTCGGTTAAGTTCACCGGCCATGACCCAGGAATTGGCCATCGCGCTTGCCCAGATCAATCCCACCGTGGGCGACGTCGCCGGGAATCTGGCGAAGATCCGCGCCGCGCGGGGAGAAGCGCGCCGGCTCGGCGCCGATCTGGTGCTGTTCAGCGAGCTCGTGGTCAGCGGCTATCCGCCCGAGGATCTGGTGCTGAAGCCGGCCTTCCAGGCCGCCTGCAGGGATGCGGTCGAGAGCCTTGCGCGGGACACGGGCGATGGCGGGCCGGCCCTGCTGCTGGGCACGCCCTGGCTCGACGAAGGCAAGCTCTACAACGCCGCGCTGCTGCTTTCCGATGGCGCCGTCGCAGCCAAGCGCTTCAAGGTGGACCTGCCCAACTATGGCGTGTTCGACGAAAAGCGCCTGTTCAGTGCCGCTCCGCCCCAGGGCCCCATGAGCTTCCAGGACGTGCGTCTCGGAGTCATGGTCTGCGAGGACATGTGGACCCCCGACGTGGCCGAGACACTGGCCGAGACGGGAGCCGAGATCCTGATGGTTCCCAACGGCAGCCCCTATGAGCATGAGAAGCACGATCAGCGCATCCAGCTCGCCGGCGGGCGCGTCGCCGGCACCGGCCTGCCCATCATCTATGTCAACCAGGTGGGCGGCCAGGACGAGCTCGTGTTCGACGGCGCCTCCTTCGCCCTCGATCGCGACGGCACGCTGAAAGCCCAGCTTCCTGCCTGGCGGGAAACCGTTCAGCTCACCCGCTGGCGGCGCGGCAATGCCGGATGGAGCTGCATCGCCGGCGATATGGTCGAACCGATCTTCGGGCTTCCGGGGATCTATCAGGCCCTGGTGCTCGGCCTGCGCGATTATGTGGAGAAGAACCGGTTTCCCGGCGTCGTGCTGGGCTTGTCCGGTGGCGTCGATTCGGCGATCTCCGCCGCGGTCGCCTCCGACGCGCTGGGGCCGGAGCGGGTGAGGGCCCTGATGCTCCCGTCGCCCTACACCAGCCAGGAGAGCTTGGATGACGCGGCGGCCTGCGCCCACGCGCTCGGCATCCGCCTCGACAGCGTCTCCATCGAACCGGCCATGAAAGCCTTCGGTGCCATGCTGGCGCCGGTGTTCGAAGGCCGGAAGCCGGACACGACCGAGGAGAACATCCAGAGCCGGGCCCGCGGCCTCACCCTCATGGCGTTTTCCAACAAGCTCGGACACATGGTGCTCTCGACCGGCAACAAGTCGGAGATGTCGGTCGGCTACGCGACCCTTTATGGCGACATGTGCGGCGGCTACTCGGTGCTGAAGGACGTTTACAAGACCACGGTCTATGCCCTTTCGCGCTGGCGCAACGGCGCCAGACCGGACGGCGGGCGCGGGCCCGCTGGCGTCGTCATCCCGGAGCGGATCTTGACCAAGGCGCCGACGGCGGAGCTGAAGCCCAACCAGACCGACCAGGACACCCTGCCGCCCTATGACGTGCTGGATGCGATCCTGGAAGGGCTCGTGGAGGGCGAGATGACCGTGGATCAGATCGCCGCCAAGGGCTACGACCCGGCCGTGATCCGCCGGGTCTGGCGCATGCTGGACGTGGCCGAATACAAGCGCCGCCAGGCCCCGCCCGGCGTCAAGATCACGCGCCGCGCCTTCGGTCGCGACCGGCGCTATCCGATCACCAACGGCTTTCGCAGCTGACCTTTCCCGGAGTGCCGTATCGTGGTGAATGAAGCTTCAGCGCCGCGCCTGCGCTTCGCGCCGAGCCCGACCGGCCGCCTGCATGTCGGCAACGCCTATGTCGCGCTCGCCAACTGGCTTTACGCCCATCGGCATAACGGCAGTTTCCTCCTGCGCTTCGACGACACCGACCGCGAGCGCTCGACCGCCGCCTATGCGGCCGGGATCGAGGCCGATCTTCTCTGGCTGGGGCTTGGCTGGGACGAGAAGGAGTCCCAGTCGGCGCGCCTGTCGCGCTACGATGAGGCCGCGGCCAATCTCAAGGTCGCGGGCCGGCTTTATCCCTGCTACGAGACACCCGAAGAGCTGGCCTTGAAGCGCAAGCTCCGGCTTCAGCGCGGCGAACCGCCGGTCTACGACCGGGCGGCGCTGGCCCTGAGCGAGGCGGATCGAGAGAAGCTGGAATCCGAAGGCCGGCGCGCCCATTGGCGTTTCCGGCTCTCGGGCGGAACCAGCCGCTGGATCGATCTGGTGCGCGGGCCCCAGCAGATCGACGAGGCGAGCCAGAGCGATCCGGTGCTGATCCGCGCCAACGGGAGCTACTTGTACTCGTTTACCTCAGTCGTGGACGACATCGACTTCGCAGTCAGCCATGTCATCCGCGGCGCCGACCATGTGACCAACACCGGCGCCCAGATCGAGCTGTTCCTGGCGCTGGGCGTCGCGCCGCCGGAGTTCGGCCATCTGCCCTTGCTGGCCGATGCCTCGGGCGAGGGATTGTCGAAGCGCCTGGGAAGCCTGTCCCTGGCCGAGCTTCGCGAGCAGGGCATCGAGCCCCTTGCGCTCGCGAGCTATCTCTCCCGTCTCGGCGCGGGTGCCGCCGAGCCGCGCACCAGCCTGGATACGATCGCCGCCGATTTCGACCTTGCCCGCTTCCACGGCGGAGCACCGCGCTTCGACCCCGCCGAGCTATGGGCGATGAACGCCCGGCTGCTGCATCTGCTGCCCTTCTCGGCCGTCGCCGATCGCCTGCCGCCGACCGCCGATGAGGCTTTCTGGCTCGCGGTCCGCGGCAACATCAAGCGCCTCGCCGACGCGGCGGACTGGCTGGATATCCTTCGCGATGCGATTGAGCCGCGGATCGAGGATGCGGGGTTGGTGGCCTCCGCCGCGGAACTTCTCCCGCCGGAACCTTGGGACGCTTCGACCTGGGGCGCCTGGACTTCGGCGGTGAAACAGGCGAGCGGGAAGAGCGGCCGCGCGCTCTTTCATCCGCTCCGCCTGGCGTTGACGGGACGCGAGGATGGACCGGAGATGAAACTCTTGCTACCGCTTATCGGCCGCCGCCGGGCCTTCGCTCGGCTGCGCGGAGAGACGGGCTAGACCATGACCATCCAGCTCTACAACACGCTGACCCGCCGCAAGGAAACCTTCGCGCCCATCGATCCGGCGCGGGTGCGTCTCTACGTCTGCGGCCCGACGGTCTATGAGCCCGCCCATGTGGGAAATGCCCGCCCTGTCGTGGTCTTCGATACGCTTGCCCGACTCTTGCGCAAAGTCTATGGCCCGGCGCATGTCGTCTACGTTCGCAATATCACCGACGTTGAGGACAAGATCATTGCCGCGGCGGCACAGAACCGGGAAAGCATCGCCGAGCTGACCCGGCGCACGACCGAGGCCTATCATGCCGACATGGCGGCTCTCGGCGCCCTTCCGCCGGATGCGGAGCCCCGCGCGACGGCTTACATCCCCGGCATGGTCGCGATGATCGAGCGGCTGCTCGCCAATGGCCATGCCTATCAGGCCGAAGGCCATGTGCTGTTCGATGTGCCCTCCATGCCCGAATACGGCCAGCTCGCGCGCCGGTCCCAGGAGGACATGATCGCCGGTGCCCGGGTCGAGGTGGCGCCCTACAAGAAGAGTCCGGCCGACTTCGTCCTGTGGAAGCCGAGCAAGCCCGAGGATCCGGGTTGGGCGAGCCCCTGGGGCCGCGGCAGGCCGGGCTGGCATATCGAGTGCTCGGCCATGTCGGAAGCCCTCCTTGGAACCACCTTCGACATCCATGGAGGCGGCATCGACCTCATCTTCCCCCACCACGAGAACGAAATCGCCCAAAGCCGCTCGGCCCATGACGGCGCGCCGCTGGCGCGTCTCTGGATGCACAACGGCTTCGTCCAGGTGAACGGCGAGAAGATGTCCAAGTCGCTCGGCAACTACACTACGGTGCGCGATCTGCTGGATGAGGGGCAGAAGGGCGAGGCCATCCGGCTGGTCTTGCTCTCGGCCCACTACCGCCAGCCCCTCGATTTCACCCGCGAAGGCGTGAAGGAGGCGACCGCCCAGCTCGACCGCTTCTACGGCGCGCTTCAGCGCAGCGCCGATGTTGCAGTGAATGAGGGTGAACCTTCGGCAGACTTCCTGGCCGCCTTGGATGACGATCTCAACACCCCGGCCGCTCTGGCCGCACTCCACGAGGCCGCGGCAAGGCTCAACAAGGCCACGAATCTGTCCGAGCGGGCGGCGGCCAAGGCCTCCCTGCTTGCCGGCGGCGCGCTGCTTGGACTCCTGCAACAGCGGTCTGCTGACTGGCTGAAGGGCGGGGCGGGCGGTCCCGATGCGGCCACCGTCGACGCCCTGATCGCCGAGCGCATCGCCGCCCGCAAATCCCGCGATTTTGCTAAGGCGGACCGGATCCGCGACGATCTGGCGAAGCAGGGGATAGTCCTCGAGGACGGTCCCAAGGGCACGGCCTGGCGGCGCGCCGGATAGAACGCGGCGATCGGTTCAGCCCTGCTTGAACACGGCTTCGAGATTGTGGCCGTTCGGATCGATGACGAACGCGGCAAAGTATCCTTGCTCATACTGCGGGCGGAGTCCCGGCACACCGTTGTCTTTGGCTCCCCGGGCCAGGGCCGCCGCGTGAAAGGCGCACACGGCATCTTCGCTTTTGGCGGCAAACGCGATATGCGCGGCTCTGGAAACCGGGGCGCTTGCGCTGGTCTGGCGCACTTCGAACATGTCATGGGGGTTGCTGCCGATGCCGACAACGCCTTCATCCTTGAAAACAACCGTGTATCCCAATGCATCGAGGACGGCTTCGTAGAAGACGCGGCTGCTCTCGAAGTCATCGACCTTGATTTGGACGTGATCGAACATAGCCATGGGCCAGTGCTTTCGAGCCTGACGCGGCGAACGGGCGCCGGTGCTTTTGTATGTGACTATGCGTTGACGACGCCTAAGCATTCTAGAGGATTTGCCTGCAAGTTCGCGAGCGTCGCGCCAACCGCCATGCCGCGCCCTGGTTGACGCCCCTCTGCCAGCAAGGCAGATAGGGGCCGGGAGCATCCATGGCCAGCGACGACAGGCGCGTCTACATCTTCGATACCACCTTGCGCGACGGCGCCCAGACCCAGGGCGTCGATTTCGGCGTCGAGGACAAGCGCGCCATCGCCCAGGCTCTGGACAAGCTGGGGGTGGACTACATCGAAGGCGGCTGGCCCGGCGCCAATCCGACCGATGATGCCTTCTTTGCCGAGGCGCCGGCGCTATCCCACGCCAGGCTCGTCGCCTTCGGCATGACCAGGCGTTCGGGCCGGAGTGCGGCCAACGACCCGGCACTGGCCGCATCCCTCGGGACCAAGGCTCCCGCCGTCTGCCTGTTCGGCAAAAGCTGGGATTTCCAGGTCGACGTGGCTCTCGGCGTTCCGCGCAGCGAAAACTTATCCATGATAGAGGAGAGCGTAGCGTTGGCCGCAACCCGCGGACGCGAGGCGATGTTCGATGCCGAGCATTTCTTCGACGGCTACAAGGCCAATCCCGTCTACGCCCTCGACTGCCTGAAGGCGGCGGAGCGCGCGGGTGCGCGCTGGATCGTACTCTGCGATACCAATGGCGGCACGCTGCCCCATGAGATCGAGCGCATCGTGGGCGAGGTGGTGGCGAGGATTCCCGGCAGCAAGCTCGGCATCCACGCCCACAACGATACCGAGAACGCGGTTGCCAACAGCCTGGCCGCGCTCCGAGCCGGCGTGCGCCAGGTTCAAGGCACCCTGAACGGGCTGGGCGAGCGCTGCGGCAATGCCAATCTCGTCTCCCTGATCCCGACGCTTGCTCTCAAGACCGAGTTCAAGACCGGCATCGGTCCCGAGCAGCTTGCCCAGCTCACCAAAATCTCGCATCTCCTGGACGAACGCCTCAACCGCGCGCCGCTGCGCAACGCGGCCTATGTCGGCGAGTCCGCTTTCGCCCATAAAGGCGGTTTGCATGTATCAGCGGTGGAGAAGGACCCGCGCACCTATGAGCATGTCGAGCCCGGGCTGGTCGGAAACCGCCGCCATATCGTGGTTTCCGACCAATCGGGCCGGGCGAACATAGTTGCCCGCTTCCGCGACATCGGCCTCGCGGTCGAAGCCGACGATCCCAAGATTGCCTCCCTGGTGGAGACGGTGAAGGCGCGGGAATATGACGGCTACGCCTATGACGGCGCCGAGGCGAGCTTTGAGCTGCTCGCCCGCCGGGCGCTCGGGCGCGTGCCCGAGTTCTTCCGTCTTGCGCGCTTCCGGGTCATGGACGACCGGCGCTGGAACGCGCGCGGCGAGCTGGTGACCGAGTCCGAGGCCACGATCACGGTCGAGGTCGGGCCCGAAAAGCTGATGTCGGTCGCCACCGGCAACGGCCCGGTCAACGCGCTCGACACGGCGCTGCGCAAGGCCCTGAAGCCGTTCTATCCGGAGCTCGAGGACATGCGCCTGGTGGACTTCAAGGTCCGCATCCTGACGCCCAACGACGGGACCGAGGCGGTGACCCGGGTGCTGATCGAAAGCGCCGACCGGGGCGGCGAGCGTTGGACCACCGTCGGCGTCTCGACCAACATCATCGATGCCTCCTTCAACGCGCTCCACGACGCCATCACCTGGAAGCTATTCCGTGCCGGCGCCGATCCCGAGGCTCGCACCCATCACCCGAAGACCTGATGGCCGGAACCGATCGCAAGCGCGGTCTTCCGGCCGGCGGGCCGGCGATCGTGCTGGTCGCGCCCCAGCTCGGCGAGAACATCGGCGCCGCGGCCCGCGCCATGATGAACTGCGGCCTGGGCGATCTCCGGCTGGTGCGCCCGCGGGACGGCTGGCCGAACGACAAGGCGGTGGCCGCCGCCTCGGGTGCCGATGCGGTTCTGGAGCGCGCCAGGCTTTTCGACAGCGCGGAGGAAGCGATCGCCGATCTGAGGCGCGTCTACGCCACCACGGCACGCCATCGGGGCATGATCAAGCGGGTCGCGACCCCGCGCCGGGCCGCTGCCGAGATCCGCAAATGGACGGCGCGGGGCGAAGCGGTCGGCGTCCTCTTCGGGCCCGAGCGCACCGGTCTCCTCAATGAGGACATCGCGCTCGCCGATGCTGTCATCTCGGTTCCTCTGAACCCCGGCTTCGCGTCCTTGAATCTGGCCCAGTCGGTCCTGATCCTGGCCTATGAGTGGTTCCAGGCGGGCGACGCGACCCCGCCCAGCCGGCTGGTCACCAATGAGACCAGGCCTGCGACCAAGGCCGAGCTCTTGAACTTCTTCGCCCATCTGGAGCTTGAGCTCGACGCCTGCGGGTTTCTGCGCAATATCGAGAAGCGGCCCAGCATGGTGCGCAACATCCGCAACCTGTTCCAGCGCGCTGGCCTGACCCGCCAGGAGGTGCGCACCCTCCATGGAATCGTGGCCGAGCTGTCCACGCTGAGGCAGCGGGCGAAGTGAAGCCGCTGTGCCGGATCGGGCAGCGGGTCATAAGCCTTTGAAAACGCGGATGGTTCCATTCCTTGACAGGCTTGGTTCCGCCACTATAGTGCCGCGACTTCCGAGCTGAGGGCGGCGCGCCTCAAGATAGTGCCGCCGCCCCGCCGCCGGGTTTGCCGGGCCGGACACTCGGGACATGAAGGAAAACCGTCAACACGGGAGTTTGCCGACGTGACCAAACGCGCCGAATCCAAGTACAAGATCGACCGCCGTCTGGGCGTGAACCTCTGGGGCCGCCCCAAGAGCCCTTACAACGACCGCGAATATGGCCCCGGCCAGCATGGCCAGCGCCGGCGCAAGCCGACCGATTACGGCACCCAGCTCATGGCCAAGCAGCGCCTCAAGGGCTACTACGGCAACATCGGCGAGCGTCAGTTCCGCCGCATCTACGAGGAAGCGGCGCGGCGCAAGGGCGACACGGGCGAAAACCTGGTGGCGTTGCTGGAGCGCCGGCTCGACACCGCGGTCTATCGCGCCAAGTTCGTGCCCACGGTTTTCGCCGCCCGGCAGTTCGTGAACCATGGCCATGTCACGGTCAACGGCCGGCGGGTCAATATCCCGTCCTACATGCTGAAGGACGGCGACGTCCTCGAAGTGCGGGAGAAGTCGCGGGAAATGGCGCTGGTGCTGGAAGCCGTCGGTTCGGGCGAGCGCGACGTGCCGACCTACCTGGAAGCCGACCACAAGAAGATGCGTGCCACCTTCCTGCGTGCACCAGGCCTCGGCGACGTGCCCTATCCGGTGCAGATGGACCCCAACATGGTGGTGGAGTTCTACTCGCGCTGAGCCGCAGCTACCGGCCCGACGGGCCTCGTCCTCGACCATGCGGCCGCGCCCGGCAAAGGCGCGGCCGCTCTGGTTTTGGGGCAAATCCCGGGACTTCCGCCGCCTGGATTCGCCGCGGCACGCTGGTACAATGAATGTCGGGACGGGTGAAGGCCAAGCTGATCGCCAACCGGGCGAGGGGAGGGAACATGGCTTCCGAGAAATGGCGTCTCAAGGGCCGCTGGATGAAGAACTGCGGCTGTGCCTATGGTTGCCCCTGCGATTTCAACGCGCTGCCGACCCATGGCAATTGCCAGGGCATGGTGGCGATGAAGATCGACAAGGGACATTTCGGCGATACGGACCTCTCGGGCCTCGCCTTCGCCGCCGTGGTTGATTTCCCCGGCGCGCTTCACCTTGGCAACGGCACCATGCTGCCGGTGGTGGACGAAAGAGCGAATGCGAAGCAGCGCGAGGCGCTGCTCACCATCATGAGCGGCAAGGAGCAGGACGAGGGCACGCTGTTCCACATCTTTTCCCTCATCACCGCCAAGCTCTTGGAGCCGCAGTTCAAGCCCATCGAATTCTCCTTCGATCTGGAGAAGCGCCGGGCGCGCGTTCATATCCCCGGCATTCTCGAAACGGAATCCGAGCCGATCCGGAATCCGGTGACCGGCGCCGAGCACCGGATCCGCGTGGTGATGCCCTTCGGCTTCGAGCATCACGAGGGCGAAATCGCCAGCGCTAAGATTGTCGAGGCGACCGGCGGGATCAAATACAGCTATCGCAACAGCCACAGCACGCTGGCCAACGTCGAGCACACGCCCAAGGGCGTCGTCCATCCGGCGACATAGCCGGGGCGGAGCAGGGGCCCGCCATGACGCGTGCGCCCGCTCTCGAGTGGCTGCTGCTGCGCGATCGGCTGATCGCCGGCGCCGGGCTCGGCCTGCTGGCGGTCCTCGGTTGGACCTATCTGGTCGGCGTCGACTACGGCCCGTGGTTCTCTCTCATGGCGATGCCCATGCGCCATGCGTGGCAGGCCGGGGACGTGCTGCTGACGCTCGCCATGTGGGCCGTGATGATGGTCGCCATGATGACGCCGTCCGCAGCACCGGTGGTCCTGCTGATCGCGACGGTGGAGCGCCGGCGCGGCGAGAGTGCTCCCGTCGTCATGGCCTGGCTCGCCCTCGCCGGTTACTTCGCGGTCTGGACCGCCGCCAGTGCCGCGGCCACTGCCCTGCAATGGGCGCTTCACGAGGCCGGCCTCATGGCCAATGCCATGGGCGGGCTCAGGCCCTGGCTCGCCGGCACCGTCCTGATTGGCGTCGGCCTCTACCAGTTCGCGCCTGCCAAGGCAGCCTGCCTTCGGCTCTGCCGTTCGCCGGTCGAGATCTTGGCGCAGTATTGGAAGCCCGGGCCGCGCGGTGCGTTTCGCCTCGGCCTTCGCCATGGGCTCTATTGTCTTGGCTGTTGCTGGGCGCTGATGCTGGTCCTATTCGTCAGCGGCATCATGAATCTGATCTGGATCGCCGTGCTCTCGGCTCTTGTGCTGGCCGAGAAGCTGTTGCCGCGCGGACTGTTGCTCGGGCGCCTGGCAGGCCTGGGGTTGGTGGCTTGGGGCGGGCGGTTGCTCGTGGGCGTTTGAAGGACCGCTGAGGCCGGTCTTCGCCGGTTACTTTCGAGTACATACTTTACAGGCCAGCTGCTGCGCACCAATAGGAGTCGTCTCATATTTCGGACGAATCCTTGGAGCAGCCATGACCAAAGCAGGCGAACCATTGCCCGCAATCTTTCTTTCCCACGGCGCGCCGACGCTAGTGATGGAGGACATTCCGGCCCGGCAATTCATGGCCGGGCTCGGCGCCTCGCTGCCGCGGCCCGACGCCATCCTCTGCGTCTCCGCTCATTGGGAGACGCCTGAGCCCGCGGTCAGCGGCGCGGTGCGGCCCGAGACGATCCATGATTTTTACGGCTTTCCCGATGCGCTTTATCGCCTGACCTATCCCGCGCCGGGCGCCCCGGACCTGGCGCGCCGCGTGAAGGAACTGATTCCCGAAGCGGCCATCGATCCCGGCCAGGGCCTCGACCATGGCGCATGGAATCCGCTGATGTTGCTCTATCCCGCCGCCGACATTCCGGTTGCCCAGCTCTCGGTCCAGGTCACCGGCGGCCCTGATTGGCATTTGGATCTGGGCCGGCGCCTGGCGCCGCTCGCCAGTGAAGGCGTGCTGATCCTGGCGAGCGGCGGCGCCGTGCATAACCTCAGGCAGTTCCAGGTGGACAGCCGCAATCCCGCCGACTGGGCCGTCGCCTTCGACGACTGGCTCGCCGACCGCATCGTCGCGGGCGACGTTGAGGCGTTGCTGGACTATCGGCGCCTGAAGCCGGAGGGCCGCATGGCCCATCCACGGGAAGAGCATTTCCTGCCGCTCTTCGTCGCACTGGGCGCGGGCTTAGCCGGCGAGTCGAAGGGTAAAGGCCGCCCGCTCCACAGAAGCTTCGCCCATGGCAGCATCAGCATGGCGGCCTTTGCGTGGGACTGAGGATTCGTCATTCCCGCGAAAGCGGGAATCCGGGGCGGCAAGGAGCCAGTCTGCACACTGGACCCCCGCTTGCGCGAGGGTGACGAAGGGGGAGAGAGTCTAGGCCGCCTTCGTGCCCACGCCGCGGCTTTGGAAGAGCTGCGCCAGCTCGCCCGAGGCATGCATCTCACGCACGATGTCGCAGCCGCCGATGAATTCGCCCTTGACGTAGAGCTGGGGAATGGTCGGCCAGCTGCTGTATTCCTTGATGCCCTGGCGCAGGCTCGGGTCGGTCAGGACGTCGATGCCCTTGAACTTGACCCCCAGCTCGGTCAGCACCTGGACCACGGCGGCGGAGAAGCCGCATTGGGGAAACACTGGCGTACCCTTCATGTAGAGCACGACCTCGTTGTCGGCGACGTCCTGCTGAATGCGTTGGATGACCGGGTTGCTGCTCATCGTTCCGTCCTCTGTTGTCCCTATGCCGTCGGCGGCGGCGCGGTCTGCAGCGCCAGCGCGTGCAGTTGCTCGCCCATCCGTCCCTGAAGCGCCTGATAGACCATCTGGTGCTGCTGCACCCGGGTCTTGCCGGCAAACGCGGCGGAGACGACCGTGGCGGCATAGTGGTCGCCGTCGCCGCGCAGGTCCTCGATGGCCACATCGGCATCGGGGATCGCCTGCTTGATCAGGCGCTCGATCTCGGCCGCATCCATTGCCATCGCCGTCTCCGCTTTACCCCGCCATCAAGCGGGGCAGGAATGTTTCATGGACCGCCGCGAGCTTGGTCAGGGATATCGTATTGCCGGCGGCAACTGTCAACGCCAATCCGCCGGTCCGGCCGAGGAATCGGGCCGGAACCCCGGCCAGCTTGGCCTCGGCCAGCACCGCCTCGACCGCCTCCGTCGGCATGGTCGCCAGGTAGCGCCCCTGGTCCTCGCCGAAACAAAAGGCGTGGGGCGCCAGGTTCGCCGGCAGCGCGATTTCGGCGCCAATCCCGCCGGCAAGGGCCATTTCCGCTAGGGCCACCAGCAGGCCCCCGTCGGACAGGTCGTGGCAGGCGCTGAGCCGGCCGGCAGCGATGAGCCCGCGGATGAAATCGCCGTTGCGCCTCTCTGCCGCCAGGTCGACGGGCGGCGGCGCGCCTTCCTCGCGGCCGAGCAGCTCGCGGAGGTAAATCGAGCATCCGAGATGGCCGATCGTCGCGCCGAAGACGAGGATCGCCTCGCCTGCCGCCTTGAAGGCGATCGAGATGGCCTTGTCTACATCGTCGATGACGCCGACCCCGCCGACGACCGGCGTCGGCAGGATGCCTTTGCCGTTGGTCTCGTTGTAGAAGGAAACGTTGCCGGAAACGACGGGATAGTCGAGGGCGAGGCAAGCCTCCCGCATGCCCTCGATGCAGCCCGCGAACTGGCCCATGATTTCTGGCCGCTCGGGATTGCCGAAATTCATGTTGTCGGTGATGGCGAGCGGTCGCGCGCCTACCGCCGTCAGATTGCGCCAGCTTTCGGCCACGGCCTGGGCACCGCCCAGCTTCGGGTCGGCGAAACAATAGCGTGGCGTGCAATCGGTGGTCATTGCCAGGCCCTTGGCCTTGCCGGGAATGCGCACCAGGGCCGCATCGCCGCCGGGGCGGATCACCGTCTCGCCCATGATCAGATGATCGTACTGTTCCCATATCCAGCGCTTGCTGGCGAGGTCGGGCGAGCCCAAGAGCTTTTCGAGCGCAGCAATAGGCTCGATGGCGCGCACGCTCTCGGACCTGAGCGGCCGGGCCGGAGCCGTGGGTTCCGTCGGCCGGTCGTAGACCGGCGCCTGCTCCACCAGGGGTGCCACCGGCAGCTCGGCGGCGATCCGACCGCCCGCCTTGAGCACGAGAAGGCCGCTGTCCGTGAGCCGGCCGATCTCGGCGAAATCGAGCTCCCATTTCTCGAAAATCGCCCTGGCACTCTCCCGGGCCTCAGGCCGGATCACCATCAGCATCCGTTCCTGGCTTTCCGAGAGCATGATCTCGTAAGGCGTCATGCCGGTCTCGCGCATCGGCACCAGGTCGAGATCGAGCTCGATGCCGAGTCCGCCCTTGGAGCTCATCTCCACCGAGGAGGAGGTAAGGCCGGCCGCACCCATGTCCTGGATCGCGACGATCGCGTCTGTTGCCATCAGCTCCAGGCAGGCTTCGAGCAGCAGCTTTTCGGTGAAGGGATCGCCAACCTGGACCGTCGGCCGCTTCTCCTCGGAATCGTCCCGGAACTCGGCCGAGGCCATGGTGGCACCGTGGATGCCGTCGCGTCCGGTCTTGGCGCCGACATAGATCACAGGATTGCCGACGCCGGCGGCCTTGGCATAGAAAATCCGATCCTTGTCGGCGAGGCCCACGGTCATGGCGTTGACCAGGATGTTGCCGTTATAGGCGGGATGGAAATTGGTCTCGCCGCCGACCGTCGGCACGCCCATGCAGTTGCCGTAGCCCCCGATGCCGGCGACGACGCCGGCCAGGAGATGCCGGGTCCTGGGATCCTCAGGCGCGCCGAAGCGGAGCGCATTCAGGTTGGCGATCGGTCGCGCGCCCATCGTGAAGACGTCGCGCATGATGCCGCCCACGCCGGTCGCGGCTCCTTGATAGGGCTCGATGAAGCTCGGGTGGTTGTGGCTTTCGATCTTGAATACGCAGGCCTGCCCGTCGCCGATATCGATGACGCCGGCGTTCTCGCCCGGTCCCTGGATGACGACGGCGCCGGTCGTGGGCAGGCGTTTCAGCCAGCGCCGCGAGGACTTGTAGGAGCAATGCTCGCTCCACATCACCGAGAATATGCCAAGCTCGGTCAGATTGGGCGCCCGGCCGAGAATCGTCAGCACGCGCTGGTATTCGTCCGGCGTCAGGCCGTGCTCGGCGACGATTTCGGGCGTGATCGCGGGTTCGGGCGTAATCGCGGGCTTCGCTGCGGCCTGGTCGTTCAAGATAAGGCCTCGACCATGCCTCGGAACAAAGGTTGCCCGTCGACGGACCCCTGCAAGGGCAGGACCGCGTTCTCCGGATGTGGCATCAGGCCGAGCACGTTCTTGGTCTCATTGAACACACCGGCAATGCTGCGGGCCGAGCCGTTGGGATTGGCCTCCTCGGCGAGCGTCCCGTCGCCGGCGCAATAGCGAAATGCGATCTGGCCTTTTTCCTCCAAGCGGTCGAGCGTCGCGTCGTCGGCGAAATAGTTGCCGTCGTGATGGGCGACGGGGATCGAAAGCGTCTGGCCCGCGGCGTAGCCGTTGGTGAACAGGCTCTGGCTGCTCTCGACCTTCAGCCCGACATTGCGGCAGACGAAGGTGAGGCAGGCGTTGCGCAGCAGGACTCCCGGCAGAAGGCCGGCTTCGGTCAGAATCTGGAAGCCGTTGCAGATGCCGAGCACGGCGATGCCCGCCTTGGCCCGCTCCATGATCTCGCGCATTGCCGGCGAATGGGCGGCGATCGCCCCGCAGCGCAGATAGTCGCCATAGGAAAAGCCGCCGGGCACGACGATGAGGTCGACCTTCGGGATCTCGCTGTCGCGATGCCAGACCATGTGGGGCGCATGGCCCATGACCGCGCCGAGCGCCTTGGCCACGTCCTGTTCGCGGTTCGATCCGGGAAAGACGACGACGGCGGCCTGCATGCTCAGGACTCCCCCGCGGCGCTTGCGGCGGCGGTGCAAACTGGCGTCATCGCCGCCACTTCAATCGACCAGGTCGATGGCGTAATTCTCGATCACCGTGTTGGCGAGAAGCTTGGCGCACATCGCCTCCACGCTGGCCTTGGCCTTGCTGCGGTCGGTCTCGGCCAGGTCAAGCTCGATGAACTTGCCCTGGCGCACGTCGCCAACCCCGGCGAAGCCGAGGCCGGTCAGGGCATGGGCTATGGCGCGGCCCTGGGGATCGAGAACGCCGTTCTTGAGGGTGATATGGACGCGCGCCTTCATGCCGGGAGCGGGCCTACTGCACGGTCTCGGGCCCGGCCATGTCGCGCGGACCGCCTTCGGGGAGGATGCCGAGCCGGCGCGCCACTTCCTGGTAAGCCTCGGCCACCTTGCCGAGGTCGCGCCGGAAGCGGTCCTTGTCCAGTTTCTCGTTGGTCTTCACGTCCCACAGGCGGCAATTGTCGGGGCTGATCTCGTCGGCAAGGACGATGCGCATATCCTCGCCTTCCCAGAGCCGGCCGAACTCGAGCTTGAAGTCCACCAGCTTCAGGCCGACGCCGAGAAAAAGGCCCGACAGGAAATCGTTGATCCGGAGCGACAGGGAAAGCAGCTCGTCCAGCTCTTGGGGCGTGGCCCAGCCGAAGGCGGTGATGTGCTCCTCGGAGACGATGGGATCGCCCAATTGGTCCGACTTGTAATAGTACTCGACGATCGAGCGGGGCAGCACCGTGCCTTCGGTGAGCCCGAAGCGCGTCGCGAGCTGCCCGGCGGCGATATTGCGCACCACGACCTCGAGGGGAATGATCTCCACCTCGCGCACCAGCTGCTCGCGCATGTTGAGGCGGCGCACGAAATGGGTCGGGATGCCGGCCTCTCCCAGGCGCGTCATCAGGTATTCGGAGATCCGGTTGTTGAGCACGCCCTTGCCGACGATGGTGCCCTTCTTCTGATTGTTGAAGGCTGTGGCATCGTCCTTGAAATATTGCACCAGGGTGCCCGGCTCAGGACCTTCGAAAAGAACCTTTGCCTTGCCCTCATAGATCCGGCGGCGACGTGACATGGCTGGTTCTCGCGGAATCGCGGGGGGAGAGTCGCCTCCCTATAGCAGGTCGATGGTGGCAAAACAACGACAGCGCCGAACCTTCTTGGTCAGCGTCCAATGGCTACCGGCAGGAAGGGTGCGACATCGGGTCGCCCGGCCGAGAATAGCCAGATGGGGCGCCGGTCCTGGCCGGGGACGGGAAGGGCGATGAGGGCGCTGGAAAGGGTGCCGAAACCGTCTTCGCTCACGATCGTCATGGCGTCGCCCGGACCCGCACCGGCCCCATGTTCGCGGCTCGCCAGCAGGCTCTCCCAGGAATGCCAGTCGCCGCGCTCGGGATCGGGCGCGGGCACTGCCCGAAAAAGCGGCAGGAAATGGCCGATGCGCCGGCTGGCCGTATCATTCAGGTCATGGGCCGTCAGCATGGAGACGCCTTCCGGCACGCGGTTGACTTCGATCCTGAGGCCGCTGTGGCGCAGCCAGAAACAATCCCGGCTGTCGGCAAGGATCATGTTGAAGGGCCGATAGGCCTGCGGGTCGAGCTCCGAAAGGGCCCCCGCCGCGATGTCGGCGTCGGCGTGCTCGAGGGCCTCCAGCACCAGCTCGCCCCTGCTGCGCTTGCCCGGGCTGGGGCCGAGACTGGCGCTCCGGTTCATGATCCCGGCGACGACCCCGTCGTCGTTGATGCCTAGCCAGCTTCCGCCGGCCAACTCGTCCAGCCCGGCGATCACCTGGGGCCGGTCCGGCCAGTGGCGTGCGGGCGGACGCCAGGGCCGAGAGGCCATCTCGTCGCGATTGGCCGCGAGTATGACGGGCCAATCATGGCCGGGCCGGCTGAGAATGACGACGCTGCACATAAGGCTTTCCTCGAGGACGCGCTTCGCTGGTTCAAAAATCCCGGGCGACCCGCTATAACCAGGGCCGCATTTACCGCTACGAGCCCCGGGGAGCGCAAGCGCCGATGGCCACCTTCGACGATCGCGAAAAAGGATTTGAGGGCAAGTTCGCTCATGACCAGGAAATGGCATTCAAGGCGAAGGCCAGGCGGGACAAGCTGATTGCCCGCTGGCTGGCTCCCCAGCTTCAGCTTTCCCAGGCCGAGACTGAGGAGTACGGCAAGTCGCTCGCCAGTCATGCCTACGAGAAGAACCACGAGGATGCGCTGGTAAAACGGATCATGGCCGATGCCGCCGCCAAAGGCGTGCAATTGACCGAGCATCTGCTGCGCAAGCACCTTGACGAGCTGTTGGAGGAAGCGCGCAAGCAGATAAGCGGAGAGACGAAGAGCTGATCCTTCAGCTCTTCCCGAACACCCGCGTGAAAATTTCGTCGACCCGCTTGGTGTGGTAGGCTAGGTCGAAGCAGGCGGCGATCTCGGCGGGCTTCAGTCTCTTGGCGACTTCCGGATCGGCCTCGAGCAGTTCGTGGAAATCCAGACTGTCCTGCCAGGCTCTCATGGCGTTGCGCTGGACCGCGCGATAGGCATCTTCCCGGTCCATGCCCGCCTGGGTCAGCGCCAGCAGCACCCGCTGGGAATGGATGAGGCCGCCGAAGAGATCGAGGTTGCGGCGCATGGCCTCGGGATAAACGATCAGCCTGTCCATGAGCCCGGCGAGGCGGGCCAGCGCGAAGTCCAGCGCGATAGTGGCGTCGGGCGCCATCACCCGCTCGACCGCGGAGTGGGAGATGTCGCGTTCGTGCCAAAGCGCGATGTTCTCCATGGCCGGCGTCACCGCGGCGCGCACGATCCGCGCCAGGCCGGTCAGGTTCTCCGACAGCACCGGATTGCGCTTGTGGGGCATGGCGGAGGAGCCCTTCTGGCCTTCGCTGAAGAACTCCTCGGCCTCGCGCACCTCGCTGCGCTGGAGATGGCGTATCTCGATCGCCAGGTTCTCGATCGAGCCGGCCATGACGCCGAGCACGGCGAAGAAGAAGGCGTGGCGGTCCCGGGGAATGACCTGGGTCGAGATCGGCTCGACCGTCAGGCCCATTTTTTCGGCCACGTGGCGCTCCACCGCCGGATCGATGTTGGCGAAGGTGCCGACCGCGCCGGAGATGGCGCAGGTGGCGATCTCGCGCCGCGCCTCGACCAGGCGGGCGCGGGCCCGGTCGAAGGCGGCGTAGTGGCCGGCGAGCTTCAGGCCGAAGGTCGTAGGCTCGGCATGGATGCCGTGGCTGCGGCCGATGGAGAGCGTGTTCTTGTGCTCCATCGCCCGGCGCTTCAGGACGGCGAGCAGCCGGTCGAGATCGGCCAGCAGAATGTCGCTCGCTTGTTTCAACTGGACGGCGAGGCAGGTATCGAGCACGTCGGACGATGTCATGCCCTGATGCACGAAGCGGGCGGGGGGGCCGATATGCTCGGCGAGGTTGGTGAGGAACGCGATGACGTCGTGTTTGGTCTCACGTTCGATCTCGTCGATGCGCGCGGGATCGAAACGGCCGAGCTTCCAGACGGCCGCCGCCGCCTCCTTGGGAATGACGCCGAGCGCTGCCTGGGCATCGCAGGCATGGGCCTCGATCTCGAACCAGATGCGATAGCGGTTGGCGGCCTCCCAGATGGCCGTCATCTCGGGCCGGCTGTAGCGTGGGATCATGGGATCGGCGGGGCCATCACGCCATGCCGTGGCGCTTGCGCCAGTCGACGGGATAGAGCGCGTAGCAGACCAGGGACTTTTCGCCCTCATAGACGATGGCGGTCTTCTCCGGGATCCAGATGACGTCGCCCGGCCTGCCTTCGAATATTTGGGTGCCGGCGCGCAGGCGGAACAGGCCTTCCAGGACGACGATCATCTCGTCATAGAGGACGGTCCACGCAATGGAGCAGCCATCAAACCTGGCAAGCCCTGCACCCATGGTCGCACTCAGCTCGGGGCCGATGAGGCGGGCGATGGTGGCCTTGCCGGGCGGACCGCCGAAGGCCTCGAAGCTCATCTCCGAGCGCTTGAAATGCTTCACTGCGGCCATGACTGTTGCTTTCGATTCTTGGGTCCCATCGCACGCTATCCCAGCGTCATCGGCGTCGCAACTGGGCCAGCAGGATGCCGGCCAGCACGATCGCGCCGCCGATCATTTGCTGGCGCGTCGGCTCGATGCCAAGGGCGGCCGTGATCAGCACGGCGGAGATCGGCATCAGGTTCATGAACAGCGCGGCGATCACCGCGCCCAGTTTGCGCACGCCGTTGAGCCACAGAAGGTTGCCGATCAGCACCGGCACCAGCGGCAACCAGAGGAAGACGCCGATATCGAGGGCGCCTCGGGGTGCCGCCGGCGGCAGGCTTGCCGCACCCATGGCGCCGGCCAGCAGATAGACCGCGACCAACACGAAGGAGCCGAGCGCGGTCGTGATGCCGGCGATGCGCAGCTGGCTGCAGCCGTGCATCCAGCGTTGGGAGGCGATGGAGAACCAGGACCAGCAGACCTGTGCGGCGACGATCAGGATCTCGCCGCCGCGCAGGTCGAAGGGGCTGCCCGCAAGCGTCGGATCGTAGGTCGCGTAGGCGCAGCCCGCGATGGCGAGCAGGATGCCGGGCATCATGCGAGCGGGCATGGGCAGCGCGAAGCCGACCCGGCCGACGATGGCGGTCACCGCCGGGCTCATGGAACTGAGGATGGCGACCGTGATCGGATTGGCATGATGCAGCCCGAGGGTGAAGAGAGGCGCGAACAGACCGATGCCGATCGCGCCCAACAGCCACCAGCGCCAGCCGGCCAGGCCCGCGAACCAAGGCACCGGCCCTTCGGTCCATCGCAGCAGCAGAAGCAGCGGGGGTACGGCCAGCGCGTAGCGGCCCGCGGCGAGGAAATAGGGATCCCAGTTGCCCAGAAGATAGCCCAGCGCCGGGATGATGCTTCCCCAGGAGAGGGCGCAGAACAACATGCCGAAATTGGCGGCGAGCATCGGGTGTTTCGTGTCAGGGGAAAGGGCCGGGCGGCGACAATCTGGCAGAGAGCCGCTACAGTCGTCAAACCGGGCGTCAAATCGGCCGACGGCGGGGCACAATCCCTATCAGAACCAAGGGCGTGAGGAGAACCATGAGCTACGAGACCATCCTGTACGAGAACCGTGGGCCGATCGGTCTCTTGACCTTCAACCGCCCGGACCAGCTCAACGCCTTCAGCCAGAAAATGGTCGAAGAAGTGAACCGGCAGCTCGACCTGGTAGAGAAGGACGAGCAGACCCGTGTCCTGGTCGTGGCCGGGGCCGGCCGCGCTTTCAGCGCCGGCTTCGATCTCAAGGAAGGCGTCGGACGGCCTTGGAACACGGTGGCCGACGTGACGCCGGTCCTGCGTCGGGACTTCGATTTCGTCATGCGCTTCTGGCATCTGAGCCGGCCGACGATCGCTGCCGTCCAGGGCTATGCGCTGGCCGGGGCCTGCGAGCTTGCTATGGCCTGCGACATCACGGTGGCGGCGGAAGGAACGCGCTTCGGCGAGCCGGAGCTGCGCTTTGGCAGCGGCATTATCGCCCTCCTGATGCCTTGGCTCACCGGCCCGAAGAAGGCCAAGGAGTTCCTGCTCACCGGCAACGACAAGATCGACGCGGCCGAGGCGCTCGCCTGCGGTCTCATCAATCGGGTCGTGCCGGCGGGACAGGAGTTGGCTGCGGCGCTCGCCATCGCCCGGGAGATCGCCCTCAACGACCGGGCCAAGGTGCTGTTGACCAAGCGGGCGATCAACCGGGGTTACGAAGCCATGGGCTTCTCCGCAGCCCTCGAGATCGGGCTCGACGCCGATATCCAGATCGAAGCCCTGGAAACGCCGGAAGGAAAAATGTTCCGCGAGATCCGCGACCGCGAAGGCCTGAAGGCGGCGCTGGCCTGGCGCGATGCCCGCTTTTCGCAACCCCAACCGGGCGGCGGTCAAGCCCCTGCTTCTTGAAGCGGCAGGCTGTCCCCGATATGGTCCCTCTATCCGGGTTTCCGGAAAGGACTGCGCCATGTTCTATGGATCGATCACCGCTCTCATTACGCCATTCCGCAACGGCGAAGTGGACGAGACGGCATTCCAGCGTTTCGTCGATTGGCAGATCCGCGAAGGCACCGACGCGCTGGTGCCCTGCGGGACGACGGGCGAGTCGCCGACCCTTTCCCATTCCGAGCATATGCGCGTGGTGGACCTCTGCGTCGAGGCCGCCGCCGGTCGGGTGCCCGTGATCGCCGGCACCGGCTCCAACTCGACGGCCGAGGCGATCCATCTTACTCGCCATGCCAAGCAGGCCGGGGCCACGGCCGCCCTGGTGGTCATGCCCTACTACAACAAGCCGACGGCGGAAGGTCAGTATCGCCACTTCAAGGCGATCCATGACGCCGTCGACCTGCCGATCCTGATCTACAACATCCCGGGGCGCAGCGTCGTCGACATGTCCATCGACACCATGGCGCGGCTTGCCAAGCTGCCGAATATCGTCGGCGTCAAGGACGCGACCAACGATCTCACCCGTCCGGTCAGGACCAAGGCCGCTATCGGCGATGATTTCTGCATGCTGTCCGGCGAGGACGGGACGGTCATGGCCTTCCTCGCCCAGGGCGGCAGCGGCTGCATCTCGGTCACCGCCAATGTGGCGCCGCGCCTGCTGTCGGAAATGCACGGCGCCTGGCGGCGGGCCGACGTCAAGGCGGCCATGACCATCAACGAGCGGCTGACGCCGCTGCATGAGGCCCTGTTCTGCGAGTCCAGTCCGGGGCCGGTCAAGTTCGCCGCCAGTCTCCTCGGCCATTGCCAGCCCGATCTCCGCCTGCCGCTCTGCGAGATCGCGGACGCCAGCAAGCAGAAAGTCCAGCGCGCTCTCTCGGCCGCCGGGCTGATGAACTAGCCAAAGCATCGGCCCCTCATGGCCGAGGAGCGCAGAAGCGTCGCGCAGAACCGCAAGGCGCGCCACGATTACTTCATCGAGGACACCTTGGAGGCGGGCATGCAGCTGCTGGGCAGCGAGGTGAAATCGCTGCGCAGTGGCCGGGCGAGCATCGCCGAAGCCTTCGCCGCCGAGAAGGACGGCGACCTCTACCTCCTGAACGCCCATATCCCGGAATACGAATCCGCCAACCGCTTCAACCATGCGCCGCGCCGTCCTCGGAAGCTCCTGCTCCACAAGAAGGAGTCCGAGCGCCTCAAGGGCCGGATCAACCGCGAGGGCATGACCCTCGTGCCGCTGGCGATCTATTTCAACGCACGCGGCATCGCCAAATGCCAGCTCGGCGTCGCCAAGGGCAAGCACAAAGCCGACAAGCGCCAGACCATCAAGGAGCGGGACTGGCAGCGCGAACAGGCGCGGGTGCTGCGGGCGAGGAACCGGTAGCGGCCCTCGCTCGCCAACCGGCGGGAAAGGGAGCGGGAGGGGCCATGAGCACGACTACCGACATCCTTGCCGGCGCCTTGTTGGGCCTCGCCGTGACGTCGTCCAACATGATCGGGGCCGCGCTCGGTCTCTACTTCGACCTGTCCAAGCGGCTGCTCAGCTGCATCCTCGCGTTTGCGGCCGGGGCGCTCATCAGTTCGCTGGGCATCGAACTTGCCTACCAGGGCGCCCTCGATTTGCACCGGCATGGCTTCGACGCGCTGTCCGCCTGGTTGTTCGTCAGCGGCGGCTTCGCCGCGGGCGCGATATTCTACTATTTCGTGTCGCTCCGCCTCGAAGGGAAGGGGGCGGCAGTCCGTTCGCCGACCCGATTTCGCGAGTACGCCAGCCGGCGCCTCCAGCAGGACACGGCAGAAACCATCCGCCTCCTGGCCCAATGCGAGCTTCTGCGCCATCTGCCGGCCGAGGATATCGGGGAAATCCTGCCCCTAGTACGCCGACGCAGCCTGGCGCCGGGCGAGATCCTGTTCCGGATCGGCGACCAGGGCGATGCCCTCTACATCGTGGCCAAGGGTCGGGTCGAGGTCATCGAGGGCCACGCGCCGGGCGCCCGTCCCCTTGCCGAACTCGGCCAGGGCCAGGCCTTCGGCGAGATGGCGCTGCTCAGCGGCGAACCGCGCACGGCGACGATCCGGGCAGCCGGGGCGGCCGACCTCTTGGCCATCGGCCGCGAGGATTTCCTTCGGCTCATGGAGCAGGATTCCCAGCTTGCCGAGGCGGCCTTGCGTCTCAGCCATGACCGGGCAATCCAGAACCTGAGCACGGGCGGCAGCCATCCCCAAACCTGGGCGAATGTCGCGACCAAGAGCCTGCGCCCCGCGCGTCGGCAGGATTCCGAACGGCTCCTGGCCGAGGCCGCCCAAGGCGCTGGCCTGGCAATCGTCTTCGGCAACATCCTGGATACGATTCCGGGTTGTCTCGTCATCGGCACTAAGTTCATCGGCCTGCAGAACCTGCCCCTCAACCTGATGATCGGCATGTTCCTCGGCGGCATTCCCGAGGCCGCAGCCAGTGCTGCCATGCTGAGCAAGGCCGGCTTCCGGCCGCGGAAGATTTTCCTGCTATGGTCGACGGTGTTGATTGCCGGCCTGATGGCGGCGGCGGCAGGCAAGGCCTTCCTCGGCGGCTCGGATTCGATGATGGCGGTGTTCTGTCAGGCCGTCGCCGGCGGAGCGGTGCTTGCCCTCATTGCCCACGCCATGATTCCCGAGGCGATCGACGAAGCGGGCTCGCTCATCGTCCTGCCGACGGTCGCAGGCTTCCTTGCCGCCCTCTATCCGGCCTTGACCGAATCTTTTGGTTGAGCGAGCTGTCGGCGGAGCGTGGCCACGACGGTCTCGAACATCTCCGTCGTCAGCCGCCGCGTGTTCGTGTTGTAGCGCGAGCAGTGATAGCTGTCGGCCAGAAGCAGGCCGGCCGACGTTTCCCCGCTCGGCATGTTGCCGCCCGGAATGTCATAGACCGCGCCATGCTTGAAGGGATGGCGCGAGAGGCGTTGGCCGAGTGCTGCCAGCACCGAACCATGGGCGATGCTGCCCAGTGCCAGGATCGCGCGCAACTGTATGAGCGCGGCGATCTCGGAGGCGAGGAAGGGCCGGCATAGCGCCACCTCGGCCGGGGTCGGCTTGTTCTCCGGCGGCACGCAGCGCACGGCGTTGGCGATCCGGCAATCGATCAGGCGAAGGCCGTCGTCGACACGCTGCCGGTAAGCGCCCTCGGCGAAGCCGTATTTGGCCAGGGTCGCGTAGAGCAGGTCGCCGGCATAGTCGCCGGTGAAGGGCCGGCCTGTCCGATTTGCACCCTTGAGGCCAGGCGCCAGGCCGACCACCAGGAGCCGGGCATCCAATGGACCGAAGCTTGGCACCGGCGCGTTATGCCAGCCGGGCTCGCGCCGTCGGCTGGCCGCCCGGAAATCCGCCAGCCGTGGACAGAGGGGGCAGTCGCGGTCCGGTTCGCGCGGGCTCTGCGCTTGCCTCACGCCGATTCAGCCAGATCCGGATCCGGATCGGCCGGGGTAGGCACGGCGGCGCGGGGGTGGAAATTGCGGGCAATGCGCTCGGACAGCTCGCCCAGCTCGACGAAATGATCGGCCTGACGACGCAGTTCGTCGGCCACCATGGGCGGTTGCGAGCGGATGGTGCTGACGATGGAGACGCGAACCCCCTTGCGCTGCACGGCCTCGACCAGCCGCCGGAAATCGCCGTCGCCCGAGAAGATCACGACGTGATCGAGGTAAGGGGCCATCTCAAGGACGTCGATGGCGAGTTCGATGTCCATGTTGCCCTTGAGCTTGCGCCGGCCCATGGAATCGGTGAATTCCTTGGTCGGCTTGGTCACCATGGTGTAGCCGTTGTAGTCGAGCCAATCGACCAGCGGACGAAGGGGCGAGTACTCCTGGTCCTCGATCAGCGCCGTATAGTAAAAGGCCCGGACCAGATGGCACTCCTCGCCGAAGAGTGCCAACAGCCGCTTATAGTCGATGTCGAAGCCAAGGGACCGCGCGGCGGCGTAGAGATTGGCCCCGTCGATGAAGATGGCGACGCGCTCGTCGGGATGGAACTTGAGATTCATGATGTTCCTCAATTCAATTGCGAACCCGGTACTGTGGCCAAGCGCCCTAGACGAATGACCAAGACCGTGGCGAAAATTTGGCCTTTCAAAGGCTTATTCCGCTCCCTATGGAAATACCTATGGGGTTCAGGGGGGCGGAATGCAAGTGGCATATGGTCGTACCGATACTGATCGGATTGGGCGCCAATTTGCCTAGCCCGCGCCACGGGCTCCCCGTTGCAACCCTCGAAGCGGCGCTATCCGCACTCGCTGAGCGAGGCCTGCAAATCGTCGCCCGGTCGGGCTGGTGGGAGAGCGCGCCCGTGCCGGCCTCCGATCAGCCTTGGTACGTGAATGGCGTGGTGGAGGTGAGAACGAAGCTAGGGCCAGAAGATCTCCTCGCGCTGCTCCACGGCGTTGAAGCCGCCTTCGGACGGGTGCGAACGGTCCCCAATTGGCCGCGCATTCTCGACCTCGATCTTTTGGCCTATGGCTCGATGCTGCGCTCGGGCCCCGAACCCCCTCTGCTGCCCCATCCGCGCCTGGCAGAACGTGGGTTCGTGCTGCTTCCGTTGGCCCAAATCCGGGCCAATTGGCGCCATCCGGCAACGGGCCTGACCGTGGCCGAGATGATCGCCAGGCTGCCCGCCGGCGCTCTGGTTCGACAGCTTCCGCAATCTGGGGCAAGTGGTTGAAGTGACTTGATTTCTGGGAATCGGACCCATATATTGTTCGTTCGTCCTTTTTTCCAGCCGATAGACGGGAGGGATCATGGCGCGCGTGACGGTTGAAGATTGCGTGTTAAAGGTGCCCAATCGCTTCGATTTGGTGATGTTGGCCGCCCAGCGGGCTCGCGACGTCGCCTCCGGGGCGCAGCTTTCGATCGACCGCGACAATGACAAGAATCCCGTCGTCGCTCTGCGCGAAATCGCCGAGGAAACCATCGACCTGGAAGGTCTGCGCAACAACCTGGTGCAGGGCCTGCAGCGCAACGTGGAAAAGGACGAGCCGGAGGAAGAGGGCGGTTTCGGGGCCGAGACAGCCGATCTCTTGGGCGAGATGATCCAGGCCCAGGAGAAGGACGCGACCGACGCCGGTCTCAGTATCGATGGCGAATTTCAGGACGAGCCGGCGGCAGACGAGGAAGACGCCGCGGAGGCGAAATAAGACCGCGCCCTGCGCCCTCAGGTGGTTCGATGCCAAGGGGTGGCTGCGCTCCCTGGCTGAATCGAACCACGCTTATCGATCTTGGCGGGCGCCGAGCGCCAAGCCCTGGCCACCAAGGATGACCGGATGATCCGGCAGTTCGAACTGGTCGAACGGGTCAAGGCCTACGATCCGGCGGCCGATGAGGACGCCCTCAATCGGGCCTATGTCTTTGCCATGAAGGCCCACGGCTCCCAGAGCCGGGCCTCGGGCGATCCCTACTTCCTCCATCCGCTCGGCGTGGCCGAACTTCTGGCCCGCATGAAGCTCGACAGCGCTTCGATCGTCACCGGCCTGCTTCACGATACGGTCGAGGACACGGATGCCACCCTCGAGCAGATCGAGCAGCTGTTCGGCAAGGAGATCGCCAAGCTCGTCGACGGCGTCACCAAGCTGACCCGCATCGAGCTGCAGTCGGACCACACCAAGCATGCCGAGAATTTCCGCAAGCTGGTGCTGGCCATGTCGGCCGACATCCGCGTGCTGCTGGTCAAGCTCGCCGATCGTCTGCACAACATGCAGACCCTGCATTTCATCAGGGATCCCGAGAAGCGCCGGCGCATCGCGCTGGAGACGATGGAGATCTACGCCCCGCTCGCCGAGCGCATGGGCATGCAGCAGATGAAGGACGAGCTGGAGAATCTGTCCTTCGCCGAGATCTACCCGGAGGCGCGGGAATCGATCCTGCAGCGCCTCAAATACCTGCGCGAGCAGGGCGGCGAGACGGTGCCCAAGATCATTGCCGAGCTGAAGCGCACGCTGGATGCCGCCGGGATCGAGACTTGGATTTCGGGCCGGGAGAAGACGCCCTATTCGATCTGGCGCAAGATGCAGCGCAAGAACATCAGCTTCGAGCAACTCTCGGACATCATGGCCTTCCGCATCGTCGTCGCCGATGTCGGGGCCTGCTACCAGGCGCTCGGCGTGCTGCACAGCACCTATTCCATGGTGCCCGGCCGCTTCAAGGATTACATCAGCACGCCGAAGCCAAACGACTACCGCTCGCTCCACACCGGCGTGATCGGGCCCGAGCGCCAGCGGGTCGAGGTGCAGATCAGGACCCGGGAGATGCATGAGGTGGCGGAACTCGGCGTCGCCGCCCATTGGCGCTACAAGGAAGATGCGCCCCGGATCGACGGGCGCCAGTACCGCTGGCTGCGCGAGCTCCTGGACATTCTGGAGCATGCCGCCGGGCCGGAAGAATTCCTCGAGCACACCAAGCTCGAGATGTTCCAGGACCAGGTCTTCTGTTTCACGCCCAAGGGTGATCTGATCGCGCTGCCCCGCGGCGCCACGCCGGTGGATTTCGCCTACGCCGTCCACAGCCAGGTGGGCGACCGGTGCGTCGGCGCCAAGATCAACGGCCGCATGACGCCGCTGCGCACGGCGCTCCAGAACGGCGACCAGGTGGAGATCGTCACCTCGCGCAACCAGACGCCCTCCCCGACTTGGGAGCGTTTCGTCGTTACCGGCAAGGCGAGGGCCTGCATCCGCCGTTTCGTGCGCACCCAGCAGCGGGCGCAATACGTCGAGCTCGGCCGCTCCATCCTGGCCAAGGACTTCCGCCATGACGGCCATGAGCTGACCGAGAAGGCGCTGGACGGCGTGCTGAAGAAGCTGAAATGCGAATCGGTGGAAGAGCTGCTGGCCTCGGTCGGCGCCGGCAATGTCACCGGCCGCGAAGTGCTGCACGCCGTGTTCCCGGGCGTGAAATCCGCCGACGGCAAATCCGCCGATGGGAAGGCCCCGGCACCGCGGCGCGCGCGTGGGCGAAAGACGGCGGCCAAAGAGGAGCTCGCGGTCCCGATCACCGGCCTCATCCCCGGCATGGCGATCAACTTCGCCGGCTGCTGCCATCCGCTGCCCGGCGACCGGATCGTGGGCATCGTCACCACCGGCAAGGGCGTCACCGTCCACACCATCGATTGCGAGACCTTGGAAAGCTTCTCCGACGCGCCTGAGCGCTGGCTCGATGTCGCCTGGCACGTCAACCCGGGCGACGCCGAGATGCATGTCGGGCGCCTGCACGTCGTCATCGCCAACGAGCCGGGCAGCCTGGGCAGCCTTTCGACGGTGATCGGCAAGACCGACGGCAACATCTCGAACCTGAAGATCACCAACCGGTCGACGGATTTCTTCGAGATGATGATCGACGTCGAAGTGAAGGACGTCCGGCACCTGACCAACATCATTGCCGCGCTGAGAGCCACGCCGGTGATAAATTCCGTGGAGCGGGCGCGCGGCTGACCTGGCCGTCGCGGACAAGCCCATGTTCCGTCGCCGCGAAAAGCACTCCTGGACGCGCCGTTTCCGCGAATTCATTTGGCCGTCCGCCGGTTTTCGGCGTTCCACCCGCTATCTGGTCCACCGGATCGGCCGGCTGCCCGGAACCCCGACCTCGATCGCCGTGGGATTCGCCTGCGGGGCCGCCGTGGCCTTCACGCCCTTCGTCGGCTTCCACTTGGCCATTGCCCTGATTCTCGCCTGGCTCCTCAGGGGCAATCCCTGGGCAGCCGGCATCGGCACCTTGCTCGCCAACCCCTGGAGCGTGCCGGTCATCCTCTACGGCATCTACCACATCGGTGCCTGGATGTTGCGGGAGAGCAACCAGCATCACCTGCCTCGGGAGGTCGGCTCGCTTTACATCATGCGCCACCCCCTGGAGGTGCTGCTGCCGATGACCCTGGGGTCGATCCCGATCGTGGTAGCCGTCTGGCTCATCAGCTTTTTTGCCGCGCGCCAGCTCGTGACGGGCTATCATCGCCGCCGGCAGGAGCGCACAGAAGACCGGCAGGACAAGCGCCGGCGCGGCAAGGAGGAAACATGAAGCAGCCCTACCTGCGCCTTGGGGTCAACATCGACCACGTGGCGACGATCCGCAACGCCAGGGGCGGGCGCCATCCCGATCCGGTGCGCGCTGCGCGCCTGGCCGCCCAGGCCGGCGCCGACGGCATCACCGCCCATCTGCGCGAGGATCGCCGGCACATCTCCGATCGGGACATCGACCGGCTGACCCGGGAAATCGACCTGCCCCTCAACCTGGAAATGGCGGCGACCGAGGAGATGCTGACGATCGCCCTTGCCCACAAACCCCATGCCGCCTGCCTGGTCCCGGAGAAGCGCGAGGAGCGGACGACCGAAGGGGGCCTGGACGCGCTTCGCGGTCAAAACCACTTGTCCTACTATGTACGGCGGCTCGGCGACGCTGGAATCCGCGTCTCCCTGTTCGTCGAGCCCGATCCGGCCCAGCTCGACGCCGCCAAGGCGCTGGGCGCGCCGGTGGTCGAGCTCCATACCGGTGCCTATTGCGAGGCTGAGGGCGCGGAACGCGCGCGTCACCTCGACCGGCTGATCGCCGCTGCCGCCCACGCCGAGCGCATCGGCCTCGAATGCCACGCCGGCCACGGCCTCACTTTCGATACCGTTGCGCCCGTTGCCGCCATCGCCAGTTTGGCCGAGCTCAACATCGGTCATTTCCTCGTGGGCGAGGCGATTTTCGGCGGACTGGAGAGCGCGATCCGGCGGATGCGTTCGCTCATGGACAAGGCGCGGGCGGAAGCGGGCGGCGAACGCAGCGCATGATCCTGGGGATCGGCAGCGACATCATCGACATTCGCCGGGTGGAAAAGACGCTTCAGCGCTTCGGCGAACGCTTCGTCGATCGCGTTTTCACCGACGCCGAGCGTCGGAAGTCCGAGGGCCGCGCCAAGCGTGCAGCCAGCTACGCCAAGCGCTTCGCCGCCAAGGAGGCCTGCTCCAAGGCGCTGGGCACCGGCCTTCGTGCCGGCGTCTTCTGGCGCGATATGGGGGTCGTCAATCTTGCCTCGGGCAAACCCACCATGAAGCTGACCGGCGGGGCCCTGAAGCGCCTCGGCGAAATCACGCCGCCTGGCATGCGGGCCCAGATCGACCTCAGCCTCACCGACGATGATCCCCATGCGCAGGCGATCGTGATCATTTCGGCCGTCCCGGACCGATGAGTGCCGGCGCCGAACCGGGGCAGCTTGACAGGGCGGGGGCCGGCTGTCTTCATGCCGGCCGCGCCGAGC
>DATNJA010000005.1:0-7662 GCA_035604155.1 Candidatus Udaeobacter sp.
GGGGCATCTTCGGCAAGCCGCAGTGGATTGGCCTGCAGAACTTCGCCGACATGCTCCACGACGAGTGGGTCGGCATCGCCTTCAAGAACACCGCGCTTTACGCCCTGATCATCGTTCCGAGCATCCTCGTCTTCGGGCTAGCCTGCGCTCTCTACGTCCACCAGCGCTGGCCGCTCGCCGGGCTCGCGCGCACGCTGTTCTTCTCGCCCAACGTCGTCTCGGGCACGGTCATAGGCCTGGTGTGGACCTGGCTGCTCGACACGCAGTACGGCCTCGTGAACCACTATCTGGGCTTGCTCGGCATCTCCGCCATCCCTTGGCTCACCAGCCCCCACTGGGCCCTGTTCGGCGTCAGCATCGCCTCGGTCTGGTGGGACCTCGGCCTCGCCTTCGTGCTGTTCCTGGCCGCGCTGCAGGATTTGCCGAAGGAACTCTATGAGGCAGCCGACGTCGACGGCGCCAGCCGCTGGCAGCGTCTCAGGCTCGTCATCCTGCCGCAGCTGCGCCCCGTCATCAGCATGGTGGCGACGCTGCAGATGATCTCGAGCCTGCGCATCTTCACCCAGGTCTACGTCATGGCGGACGGCGGCCCGGCGGGCTCGACCACCTCGGTTGTGTTCTACATGTACCAGACCGGGATCCAGCGTCAGCTTTTCGGCTATGCCTCCGCGGTCGCCATGTCGCTGTTCGTGCTGATCCTCGTCATGACCTTCATCATGCGCCTCTTCGTGCGGGAGCGTTGAGCCGTGGCCGGGAACCTCCATCGCGACATCAACCGCAAGCTCCGGCCTTTCGGGCTGAAGATCGGCGACATCCCGATCTGGCTGGGCGGCCTTTTCATCTCGCTGCTCTGGGCTGCACCGTTCGTGTGGATGGTTTCCACCTCGCTCAAGCCGGCGGGCGAGGTGATGACCGTCAACATCGAGTGGATTCCGCGCCACGTCACCTTCGAGAACTACCGGCGCATCTTCGCCGAGTTCCCGCTGCTGCAGTGGGGGTTCAACAGCCTGGTGGTCGCAGTCATCGGCACCGGCCTCGGCGTCCTGTTCGGGGCCATGGCCGGCTATGCGCTGGCGCGGCTCAGATTCCCCGGCCGCGACGCGCTCTTCGCGCTGTTCATTGCCTCGCTGATGATCCCGGCCGACATTTCGGTCGTGCCGCTGCTGCTTGCCATGATCAAGATTCACTGGATCAACAGCTATCGCGCGCTGATCGCGCCGACCATCGGCAACGTATTCAGCGTCTACATCTTCCGGCAGTTCTTCCTGAAGTTCCCGGCCGACCTCGAGGATGCCGCGAAGATGGACGGGGCAAATCTGTTCCTGATTTTCTGGAGGATCGCCTTCCCGCTCGCCCGCGCGCCGATGATCGCAACCACAGTGATCCTGTTCACGCTCAACTGGAACAGCTTCCTCTGGCCGCTGCTGGTGACTTTCGATGATTCGATGAAGACCCTGCCCGTGGGCATCGCGGCCTTCACGCCGGAGCTCGGCACTCACACGCAGCTCGAGGGCTTTGCCCTCGGCATGGCCGGCGTAACCGTCCTCAGCCTGCCGTGCTTACTCTTGTTTTTCGCCCTCCAGCGCTATTTCATCCAGGGCATCGCCAGCGGCGCCATCCGCGGCTGAGCTTCCCGAAAGGATCGGTTCATGCGTCACAAGCTGTTCATCGGCAATGATTGGGTTGAGCCCGCGGAGGGCAAGTACTTGCCGGACATTGACCCGGCGACGGAGGAGTCAACCGGCGAGTTCGCCCGCGCCGGCGCTCCCGATGTCGATCGCGCCGTGCGTGCCGCCGCCGCGGCGATGCACGGGCCGTGGCAGAAGCTGACGCCGGCCGAAAGAGGCGGGCTTCTGTTCAAGCTCGCCGATCTCGTCGCGAGCGCGTGCGAGGAACTCGCCGGGCTCGAGACCCAGGACATGGGCAAGCCCCTCAGCCAGGCCCGCGGCGATATCGACGGCGTCGTCGCTACATTGCGCTACAACGCCGGGGCCGCCGACAAGATGGAAGGCGATACGATTCCGCTCGGCCCCGAAGTCATCGACTTCACGCTCCTGGAGCCGCTTGGCGTCACCGCCCATATCGTGCCCTGGAACTATCCCCTCGGCATGGCCATCCGCTCCCTCGCCCCGGCGCTGGCCGCCGGTTGCACCGCGGTCCTGAAGCCGGCCGAGGAATCGCCCTTGAGCGCGCTCAAGCTCGGCGATTTGGTGCGCGAGGCGGGCTTTCCCGCCGGCGTCGTCAATGTCTTGACGGGCCTGGGCGAGGAGACCGGCGATGCCCTGGTGCGCCACGCGGGCGTGCGCGGCATCAGCTTCACCGGTTCGGTCGAGACGGGGCGCAAGATCCTCGCCGCCGCCGCGCCCGGCATAAAGCCCGCGGTGCTGGAGCTGGGCGGCAAGAATCCGATGATCGTCTTCGCCGACGCCGATATCGGCCGGGCCGTGGACGACGCGCTCGGCGCATCCTTCGAGAACTGCGGCCAGGTCTGCTCGTCCGCCTCGCGCTATCTGCTCCATCCGGCCGTGCGAGACGAGTTTCTCGATCGTCTGACGGAGAAGGCGAAGATGCTGCGGGTCGGGCCCGGCAGCGCCGACCTCGACCTCGGCCCCGTCGTCTCCGAGCAGCAATATGCCCGGGTGACCGGCTATGTCGCGGCCGGCATCTCCGCCGGCGCCAGGCTGCGCCTGGGCGGACATCGGCCGCGAGAGCTGCAACGCGGCTATTTCATCGAGCCCACCATCTTCGATCGGGTGGAACCCGAAGCTTCCATCGCCCGGGAGGAAATCTTCGGCCCCGTGGGCATCGCCATCGACATCGAAAATGAGGAGAAGGCGCTGGCGATCGCCAACGGCCTCGGCTACGGCCTCGCAGCTGGAATCTACAGCCGCGACATCTCTCGCGCCCTCGGGCTGGCCAGGCGCCTGGAAACAGGCACGGTGTGGATCAACGGCTGGTGGATGGGCGGCGTCCAGGCGCCGACCGGGGGCGTGAAGGATAGCGGCATCGGGCGCGAGCGCGGCCTCGCCGGCATTCGCAACTATCTGCAAATCAAGAACGTCGCCATTCGTCTCTGAAGGTGGATCCGCGTCGCGCCAGGCTCTATGGCGCCGTGGCGGTCGCGCTAAGCACGCTGACGGCGACGGTCATGCTGTCGCCGTCGGCGAGCTTCAAAGTGAGGGGAAAGCTCTGCCCCGCCGTCAGCGGCCGTTTCAGGTCGACCAGCATCATGTGCATGCCGCCGGGCTGCAGAGTCACGACCTCACCCGGCTCGACCTTGATGCCGTCGAGCGGACGCATGGTCATCACGCCGGCAACCATGCTGTGTTCGTGGAATTCCACATGGTCGGCGACCGGCGTGGAAGCGCTTACCAGTTCGACAGTTACGGTTCCCCCATCCGCCAGCCGGCCGTAAACGATGCCGTTGCGCACCCCGGCGAGCGATGCCCGTGCCCACAGCTGCTCGACCTTCAGCCCCTCGCCCGCGCTCGCCTGTTGCCACGCCAAGACGAGGCCAAGGACCGCCGCCGAGAAAAATATTCGGAGTAAACGCACGGAGATGGACGGCCTCACTTTGTCGATGGTCCCACGGGTGAAGGCTCCATCTGAGGTTCATGGTCCCTCGCCCGGTCATCAGTAATTGGTGATTCCTCCGGCGGGTGCCAAGTACGTGATAAGGGATACTAACAACTCTGGTTCGGGAAAATCCGAAAGCGATTGTTGTTCATCCGTGCAGGCTGTCGGATTTGTGCCGATCCATGCTAAGATGAATTGTTGTTATTAATAGTTGTGGCCACCATGAGTCTGATGGTTCGCCAGGCTTCCGCCTCGGGCTACCGTTCGCTGCGCGATATCCGCTTTTCCGCCGACCGGCTCAGCGTCTTCGTCGGGGCTAATGGCGTGGGCAAGACCAACCTCTATCGGGCTCTGCAACTCATTCAGGCAGCAGCGGCCGGCAATCTTGCCCGCGAGCTTGCGCTCGAAGGGGGAATGGAATCGGCACTTTGGGCGGGGGAGCGCCGGCGTCAAGACCCCGTCCGCATCCTGCTCAACGTCGGCTTTGCCGCGCCCGGGCTGCCGCTCCCCGGTTCGGCCCGCAGCCATGACGTTGCCGGCGGTCTCTCCTATTCCTATTCCAGCGAGATCGGCGTTCGCATGCCGACGAGCGCCGCCTTCGAGCTTGAGCCCCAAATCAAGGAAGAGACCCTTACCTTCCACGGTGGCAAGCGGCCGGTGGTATTGCTCGACCGGCGCGGGCCGGCGGTCATGGCACGGGACGAATCGGGCGCTCGCACGGAAGTGGACATCGACCTCATGGCCTCGGAGACGGCGCTTGGTTCGCTGGAAGACCCGGCGCGCTTTCCGGATCTCGCCCTGGTCCGGCGGACCATGCTCGACTGGCGCTTCTATCACGACTTCCGAACCGATGCCGCTTCGCCGCTGCGCCAGCCGGCCCTCGCCGTGGCGAGCCCGACGCTCGCTTCCGACGGCGCCAACCTCGCCGCCGTCTTTGCGACATTGGTCCACATCCGGGAGGATACCGAGGAGCTCGATCGGGTCGTCGGCGACGCCTTTCCCGGCGCGCTGCTGAAGGTGCCCCCGCCCCAGCGCAATGCGACCTTCGGCATGGTTTTCCCGGACTACCCGAAGCGGGTGTTCGAAGCGAGCGAGCTGTCCGACGGTACTCTCAGATACCTGGCCCTTGCCGGGGCCTTGCTCGCCTACCGCTTGCCGGCCTTCATCGTGCTCAATGAACCCGAGACCAGCCTGCATCCCGACCTTCTCGATCCCCTCGCACGCCTGATTGCCTGCGCGGCCAGCCGTGCCCAGATCTGGCTCGTCACCCATTCCGAACCTTTGGCCGAGGCGCTGGCTCGCCACGGCCGAATCACGCCTCGAAAGGTCGTCAAGCTTCAAGGCGTGACCCGCATAGAGGGCTTGACCATCGCCGGAGAACTACGCGAGGAAGAGGACTGAGGGCCTGTGGAATCACCGATGCAACAACACGACCATAGCCACGCCGACCACCGGCACGGCCATGTTCACGGTGCCCCAGCCAAGGCCGATTTTGCCTTCGCCCTGGCGGCGCTGCTCAATTTCGGCTTTGTCGTCGCCGAGGCCGGGTTCGGCCTCGCCGCCAATTCGAACGCCCTGTTGGCGGACGCAATGCATAATTTCGGCGATGTGCTGGGCTTGCTGCTGGCCTGGGGCGCGGCCTCCCTCGGCCGGCGCGGCCCGACCCGACGGCGCACCTATGGCCTGGGGCGCAGCTCGATCCTGGCGTCCCTCGTCAACGCAATGTTGCTGCTCGTGGGCGTCGGCGCCATAGCGGTGGAGGCTATCGGGCGGCTTATCGGGAACCTCCCCTCGGCGCCGGTCGCCAGCGTTACCGTCATGGCCGTCGCGGGTATCGGGATCGCCATCAACGGCGTGACGGCCCTGCTCTTCCACCGCGGCAGACACGGCGACCTGAATGCACGCGCCGCGTTCATCCATCTGGCGGCCGATGCGGCTACCTCGGCAGGCGTTGTGGCCGCCGGGCTCGCCATATTGCTCACCGGCTGGCAATGGCTTGACCCGGCGACAAGCCTCGTCATCGTGTTCCTCATCCTGGTATCGACCTGGGGTCTGCTGCGCGAGAGCGCGAATCTGGTCCTGGACACGGTGCCGGCTCATGTGGACCGGGATGCCATTGAGGAATATCTGCGCAGCCTCCCCGGCGTCACCGCGGTCCATGACCTGCACATCTGGGGCCTGAGCACGACGGACATCGCGCTGACAGCCCATCTGGTGCGCCCGGGCAAGGGCACCGATGATGCCTTGTTGATGGACACGGCCGACCAGCTTCGCCGGCGTTTCGGCATCGGTCATTCCACCTTTCAGATCGAGGAGGGAGACGAGGCCTGTGCGCTCGAGCCCGATCACGTGGTATAGGGCGTTTTCCGCCGAAGTGGGCACCGGTTCGGCGCAGAAAATGCGACCAAACCAACGAGTCTAGGGCAGCGGCGTGGACTCCCCTTTAGGAGGCCGCCTTCGGCGCCGCGCGCGCCGGGGCGGCGAGCAGATCATAGAGGGCCGCCCCGTCGGCGGTGCGCAAGCGCCGGACGACCTCGCGGTCGCGTAAGCGCCGCGATACGGCGGAGAGTGCGGCGAGGTACTCGTTTCCCGCCTCGGCAGGAATCAACATCAGGAAGACGAGATCGACCGGCTGGTCGTCGATAGCGGCGAAATCGATCGGGTGGGCCAGGCGTGCGAACAGACCGAGAAGCCGCGGCAGGCCCGCTATGCGCGCGTGTGGCACGGCAACGCCATGGCCAACGCCGGTCGAACCCAGTTCCTCCCGCGCGTTCAAGGCAGACAGGACGGCCTTCGAATCGAGACCCGCGGCATCGGCCGCGCGGCGCGCGATCTCGGCCAGGAGCTGCGCTTTGTCACGCGCCTCGAGGCGATCGAGGACGCGATCGGGTTCGATCAATTCTCGGATTTCCATGGGCTCTCAACCATCGGCATGGAGGCGGTAGCCCACGCCAGGCTCGGTCAGGATGTAAGTGGGCTGGTCCGGTTGGGCTTCGAGTTTCTGGCGCAGCTGCCGGATGTAAACACGCAGATATTGCACGTCGCCGTCGGACTGGATTCCCCAGACGGCACGAAGCAGATGCCTGTGGGTCAGCACCTTGCCGGCATGGATCACCAACTGCTCCAGGATATCGTATTCCTTGGGCGAAAGCTTCACGACATTGCCCTTGACGGCAACGATTCGCCTGGTGAGATCGACGCTGAGATCGCCGGAGCGGAAGACGGGCTGGGCGCCTTGTTCCTGGATGCGATGGCGTAGCGCTGTGCGCACGCGAGCCATCAATTCCTCGGCACCGAAGGGCTTGGTTATGTAATCGTCGGCCCCGAGGTCGAAGGCCGCCACCTTGGCCTTCTCGTCCTCCCGGACCGACAGGACCACGATCGGCACCGGCGATTCGGCGCGGATCTTGCGAATGACATCCAGGCCGTCCAAATCCGGCAAGCCGAGATCGAGAATCACCACATCGGGTTTGTGATGGCGCAAGGCCGTGAGGCCCTCCGCGCCGGTCGCGGCTTCCACGGTCCGGTAATTGTCGACCGACAGGGTGTTGCGCAGGAACCGCCGGATCGGCGGTTCGTCGTCGATGATCAGGATCGTTGCCGGATTGGCCGGGAGAGGCGGTGGCATGGGAATTGCTCAGGCGCTGCGAAATTGGAAAACAGGTTCGGACGGCGGGAGTGTCGGTCCAATGGAGACGATCAAATCATCGGCCCTTTGCCCTCTGCGTTCAATGCATCTCGCGCGCGACCCGTCGTCGGCGGGCGGGCAACGAGCCGGTGCCGGCGCCAGGGTCATTCCGGCGACGGCTCCGAGGACGGCGCCGCGTCTTGAGGAACGGGCAGCGTCACAGTGAATAGCGCACCTGGCCGGTCGCCCCGGTTGCCGGCGGTGATCCGGCCACCCATGGCTTCCACGAAGCCGCGGCAAACGGCAAGACCGAGGCCCGTACCGGCTCGCCGGCGATCGGTGGCGTGGACGCGGTAGAACTTGTCGAAGATACGCTCCAGATCGTCGGTCGGTACGCCCTCCCCTTCGTCCATCAACTGAAGTCGAATCTCGCCGTCCGTCCGCGCGGCCTCCAGCGT
>DATNJA010000006.1:0-14656 GCA_035604155.1 Candidatus Udaeobacter sp.
CCCGCCGGCCCGCTTCGACGAGCGCCGAGGCGATGGCCGCGCCGATGCCGCTCGCCGCACCCGTAACCAGGGCGTTGCGCCGTCGTGGAGCAGTCATGCCATATCGTCTCCGCTTCTGCTTCCGACCGCGGTGGAGCGCGCCGGCCTCGCAGCGAAGACCGGAGAATAGCATCCGCTTTCGGCCCGATCGCCCCGTATCAGTACCGCTATAGCTGATATGCCCGCCCAGGCTCTTTGCCGCCATGGGCGAAGCGGCGATGCTGCATGCGGCTGAATGCCGCCCGAGATGCACAGCGTTGGACAAACCGATAAGCGCCGATCGTCAACGGCGGCGATCCCGGCAAGACCGGAGATAACTTCGCGGAACCCGTGATGCCGAGGATCAAGCCGACACAGGAAGGTATCGTCTTCGCCCTTGCGGTGGTCTTGTTCGCGGCCTTCTCCCTGACCCTCAGCAACTTCCTCACGCCCGGAAATCTGATCGCGCTGGTGCGCAGCGTAGCGATCCTGGGCATCCTCGGCCTGGGCATGGGCCTGGTCATCATTGGCCGGGGCATCGATCTCGCCATGGTGGCGACCATGGTCGTGTCCTCCTCCTGGGTGCTCGCGCTTGCCACCCATTCGGACACATCGTTGGGCACGGCACTGATGCTGGGTGCTGTCTTCGTCATCCTCGTCGGCCTGATCAGCGGCGTGCTGGTCGCCTATGCGACGGTGCCGCCCATCTTCACCACGCTGGCCATGGGCCTCGTCGTCTATGGCATCGGCCGGGCTTGGCTGTTCCAGGTCGACGTCCAGAACACACCGGGGAACTCCCGCTTCTTTGAGCTGCTCGGCCGCGGCACCGTGCTGGGCATCCCGATGCTGATCGTGGCCTTCGGGACCCTGGCGCTGGTGGTCTGGGCACTGCTGCGCTGGACCCGCGTCGGCCGCTTCATCTACGCGACCGGCGACAATCCCGCCGCGGCGCGGATCGCCGGCGTTCCTTTGCGCCTGCTGATGGTGGGGCAATACGTCGCCACCTCCCTCATCGCCTATCTGGCCGGCCTGGTCATGGCCGCGGCGGATTCCGGCATGAGCACCCGCGTCTACAACTCCACCATGATCTATGACGTCCTGCTGGTCGTCGTGCTCGGCGGCATCGGGCTCAGCGGCGGGCGCGGGGGCGTGCGCAACGTGCTGGTGGGCACGCTCCTCGTGGGCGTGCTGCTCAACGGCATGACCATCAACGACATTCCCTACACGCTCCAGAACCTGATCAAGAGCGTGATCCTGCTTTTCGCCATCATCGTCGACAGCATCATCAATCCGCGCGACGAGCAGACGGCCCAGCAGGAGCAGGGGGATATCTGACTCCGCGATCGTCAGGACCGAGGCAAATCAACACAAATGGGAGGGCTCGATGAAGTTTAGACATCTGTTGACGGCGGCGCTCGCCGCCCTGCTTGCGACCGCTGCACTCGCGGACGAAAAGGGTCTGGATAACCACGTCAAGCGCACGCCCTATTACGACGGGTTGACCGGCAAGAAGGTGGTCTTCGTTCCGCTGGCCATGGGCTTCGACCTGACCGAGGGCTGGGCCGCCATCATGCGCAAGCAGGCCAAGGACCTGGGCTACAGCTTCGACATCCGCGACCCGAATTGGAGCACCGATGCCGGCACGCGGGCCATCACGGCGATCATCGCCGAGAAACCTGACCTGGCCATCATTCATAATCCCGATCTGCAGTCTTATGCCCGCCTCGAGCAGCGCCTGGTCCAGGCCGGCATAAAAGTCCTCCAGGTCAACCTGGAGACGACCAACCCCACCGACTACTACGTGGGCGCCGACTGGGTAAAGGTCGGGTTGATCGAAGCCCAGGCCCTGGTCGACCATTGCGGCAAAAGAACCAATACCTCGGGCAAGGTCGAGATCCTGGAGGGCCAGCCGACGGCCGCCTCCAACCTCTATGAGCTCTATGCCTATTATCACGTCTTCGCCGACCATCCCGAGATCAAGGTCGTGGCCGACCAGGCGGCAACCTACGATCCGTCCAAGGCCCGTGCGATCACCGAAACCGTGCTGCAGCAGAATCCCGATCTCTGCGGCATCGTCGGCAATTGGGACAACCAGGATGTCGGCGCCGGCGCGGCCGTGCAGGCGGCGGGCAAGACCGGCTCGGTCTTCATCGTCACCTCCGGCGGCGGCAGCCAGACCGGCTGCGACAACATCAGCAAGGGCTTGCTCAGCGAAATCGTCAGCTATGACGTGCCATTGCAAGGCAACGCCCTCAACGAGGCGATCGTCCAGCTCCTGCTGTCGCCGGCCAAGGCGGGAGAGATCAAGTCGACCTATTTCACGCCGCTCACCCTGCAGACCAAGGACACGATCTCGCCCCACAACTGCTGGACTCTCGATCAGCTGAAATGAACGGTCCTGGGCGTCTATTTTTTGTTCTGCCGTAGGCTGCGATGTTCAGCAGCGAGACGCTCACCCGGTTGCGCTACCGGTATCTCCCCGATCATCTGATCGGGGAGATACTGACCAAGAGGTGGATCGACAACGCCGTGCCGTTCCTGGCGCTGCTCGTCGCCGTGGCGGTGTTCGGAACTCTCATTCCCGATTTCTTCAGCCTCACCAGCCTGACCGATCTCGGCCGGCAGGTGGCCGAATTCGGCCTGGTGGTGTTGGGGCTTTCCATCGTGCTCATGTCCGGCGGCATCGATCTCTCGGTGAGTTCGGTCTTCACCCTGTCGGTGCTGCTCTCCCTCATCGGCACCAATGTCCAAGTCTGGCCGGTGCCTCTGGTGCTGGTGGCGGTCCTGGCGCTGGGGGGAGCCTGCGGGGCGATCAACGGCTATCTCGTGGGTTATCTGCGCCTCAGGGCCTTCCTCACCACCCTCGTCACGCTGATCATCTTCCGCTCGATCTACGACCTTCTGTTCTTGCGCATGTCGACGGCGATCGTGGCCGGGTTTTCGGATTCGCCCCTCCTGCTTTTCATCGGGGAAGGGACGGTCCTGGGGATCCCGGTGTCGCTGCTGGTCGCCTTGGTCATCGCGCTCGCCTGGCACATCGTACTCTCGCGCATGCGGCCCGGCTGGCGGCTGATCGCCGTAGGTGGGGCGCGCCGCTCGGCCTACAACGCCGGGATCAAGGTCCGCCGGACAGTGTTCTTCGCCTATGTCTGGTCGGGCCTGCTGTCCTCCCTTGCCGGCTTCCTCTTTGCCGCGCGCCTGGGCAGCACCGGCGCGGACACGGGCGTGGGCCTTGAGGTTGCGGCGCTGACAGCGGCGGTGCTGGGCGGCAATTCGCTCGGCGGCGGGCGCGGCTCGGTCGCCAAGGCGGCCATGGGCGCGACCCTGGTCCTGATCCTCACCAACGGCCTGACCAATCTCGGCGTCTCGGGCCCGGTCAATTCGACGATCCTGGGCGCCGTCCTCATCGCCGCGGTCTTCGTCGACATGCGCTGGCTTCGCAACCGGCACAAATGGCTCTCCAAGGTCTATGTCTCGCCGGCCTATCTGCGATTGCCGCCCCCGCCTTCCGCGGCGGATGCCGGCTCGCCGTACGCCCTCAACGACAAGCTGCGGTCGGTCGAGATCATCGGCCTCGGCCAGATCGAGGGTCCGGAGGACGTCATCCTCGACCGCGACGACAATCTCTATTGCGGCACCCGGCACGGCGACATCGTCCGGTTCTTCGGCCCGGACCATCGGCGCCACGAGGTGTTCGCTCATATCGGCGGACACCCGCTCGGCATGGCCTTCGATCGGGCCGGCAATCTCCTGGTCTGCATCGGCGGCATGGGGCTCTACCAGATCGCGCCCGACAAGGAGGTCTTGAAGCTGACCGATGAGACCAACCGGAGCCTGTTCTCGGTCGTGGACGATTCCCGCCTTCGCCTGGCCGACGACTTGGACGTTGCCCCCGACGGGCGAATCTATTTCAGCGAGGCCACGATACGCTACGAGCAGGAGGATTGGGCCGTCGACGCGCTTGAGAGCCGCGGCAACGGGCGCATGATCTGCTACGACCCCCGCAACGGCTCGACCCACACCGAGATCCACAAGCTCGTCTTCGCCAATGGCGTTTGCATGGCCTCCGACGGCTGCTCTTTCCTCTATGCCGAAAGCTGGACCTGCAGCGTCAGCCGGTACTGGTTCGATGGGCCCAAGAAGGGAAGGATCGAGAGGGTCCTCGATAACCTGCCGGGCTATCCCGACAACATCAATCGCGCCTCGGACGGCAACTACTGGCTGGCCTTGCTCGGCATGCGCACGCCCGCTCTCGATCTCGCCCTCACCATGCCTGGATTCCGGCGCCGGATGGCGCGTCGCGTGGCCCCCGATCTCTGGCTCTACCCCAACATCAACACCGGCTGCGTGGTGAAGTTCGACGAGAGCGGACGGATCCTCGACAGCCTGTGGGACCTGGGTGGCGCCAACCACCCGATGATCACGTCGATGCGCGAGCATCGCGGCTATCTCTATCTGGGCGGCGTCTCCAACAACCGGATCGGCCGCTACAAGATCCCTGGCGCCGATCCGAATTGGTCTGCCCAGGACGCCTATTGGGGAGCGCCCTCATGATCGGCGCGCTGAAGCGGGCCTATGCCAATTTCCGCGGCTTCGATGAGGCCGGCAGCACCGTGCCGATGATGGACGGGCCGCTGAAGCCGAACACGCTGCTGGACGGCGGCGAAATTCTCCTTAGCCTGCCCCAGGTCGACAATCTCGTCTCCACAGCCGGGGGTTTGGTCTGCTCCAGCGGCGCGGAGTTGCTCGCCCTTAACTGGCCCGATCGGGCGATGCCTCTCGCGGTTGCTCAGCGCCGGGCGTTCGAGGCCCCCATAACCTGTCTTGCCTCGGATGGCGGCAAGGGCCTGGCCATCGGCCTCGACGGGCGCGGTCTCCTCATCCAGGGCGGTCGGCACGACGGCCGAAGAATCGACGCTCTCCAGGACCGGCCGCTCAACTGCCCGACAGCGGCACTGTTCCTCGATGCGGACACCCTGGTCGTCGCCAACGGCTCGGCCGACAACAACGCCGAGGCGTGGAAGCGCGATCTCATGGGGCGTTTCGCCAGCGGCAGCGTCTGGCGGATCGACCTTTCCACGGGACCGGGGGCCGGTGCCAAGATGTTGGCCAGGGGCCTCGCCTTTCCCTGCGGAATCGCCGCCGGCGACGACGGCGCCCTGCTGGTTTCCGAGGCTTGGCGACACCAATTAATCGGGCTGGATCCGGCTCGGGGCGGGCAGAGCAAACGCCTGTTGGGCGACCTGCCGGCCTATCCGGGTCGCATCTTGCATGCTGCGGATGGCGGCTTCTGGATCGCGCTCTTCGCGCCGCGCAACCAGCTGGTGGAATTCGTGTTGCGCGAAACGGGCTACCGGCGCCGCATGATGGAGCGGATCGATCCCGCCTATTGGATCGCGCCGTCCCTTGCCGGTGGCGCCAGCTATCTCGAGCCGATCCAGGGCGGCGCGCGAAAGAAGCTCAACATCATGAAGCCCTGGGCGCCCACCTGGTCCTATGGGTTGGTGCTGCGCTGCGACCGGGCCATGCGTCCCGTCACCAGCCTCCACAGCCGTGCCGATGGCCATGTTCATGGCGTGACCGCGATCGCGGAAGCCGACGGACGGCTCCTGATCGCGGCCAAGGGCTCGGGCGCGATCGTCGGGCTGACGCTGTCGGAGGGACAAGCATGACGGCGCTGCTCGAAGTCCGCAAAGCCACCAAGGAATTCCGCGGCGTCGCGGCAATCAAGGACATCGATTTCACCCTGGAGCGGGGTGAAATCCACGCCATCGTCGGCGAGAACGGTGCCGGCAAATCGACCCTTACCAAGGTTCTGGCCGGGGTCTATGCACTCTCCTCTGGCGAGCTCTTGTTCGAGGGCGCGCCTCTGGTCCTGAAATCCCCCGCCGAGGCTCTGCGCCGCGGCATCGCCATGGTGTTTCAGGAGACCAACCTCGTCCCCTCCATGTCCGTGGCCCAGAACATTTATCTGGGCGACGAGAAGCTCTTCAACCGGCTGCGGGGCCTCTACATCCAGGCCCAGCGCTTCCTGCTGTCGCTGAATTTCTATGTCGACCCGATGGCCCAGGTGTCCTCGCTGGGTTCGGGCAAGAAGCAGATGGTGGAAATCGCCCGGGCGGTCCACCACAAGGCGCGGCTCATCATCTTCGACGAACCGACGGCTACCCTCACGCCGGAGGAGAAGTTCCACTTCTTCAATCTGGTTCGTCGGCTGAAGGAATCGGGCGTCTCCATCATCTTCATCAGCCACGCGCTGGAAGAAGCCCTGCAGCTGTCGGACCGCATCACTGTGCTGCGCGACGGGGAGCTGGTGGTGACCGACCGGACCGCCAATTTCAACCGCGAGCGGATCATTCAAGCCATGGTCGGCCGGAGCCTGTCGAACGAACTTTACGGCAAGCGTGGCGATCGCGCCTCGCGGCCTCATGGAGCCAAGGTGCTGAGCATTCAGAACCTGTCCATGGGCAGCATCGTGCGCAACACGTCTTTCTCGGTCTTCGCCGGGCAAGTGACCGGCCTGTTCGGCCTCGTGGGCGCCGGCCGGACGGAGACGATGAAGATCGTCAGCGGCGTATTGAAGCGCGACTTTTTCCACGGCGGCAGCGTTTATTTCAACGACAAGCCGGTGCGCTACCGCACGCCGCGCCCGGCCGTGCGCGACGGCATCGTCTACGTGACCGAGGACCGCAAGGTCGAAGGCTTCTTCGAGACCATGTCGATCGCCGAGAACATCCACCTCGGCCGGCTCGCCACCGGCGTCAATCCGCTGACCATCATCTCGATGGCAGAGGCACGGCGCTTGGCCAAGGAATGGACCGAACGCCTGGGTGTCCGGGCGATCGATGCCAATGCCCGGATCATCGAACTTTCCGGCGGCAATCAGCAGAAGGTCGTCATCGCCAAGGCATTGATCCAGGAGCCGACCATGGTGGTCTTCGACGAGCCCACCCGAGGCGTCGACGTCGGCTCGATCGTCGAAATCCACCAGTTCATCAACCATCTGGCCGACAGCGGCATCGCGGTCGTCATCATCTCATCCTATCTGCCGGAGATCCTGGCCCTCTCCGACCGGATCCTGGTGACCCGCCAGGGCCGCGTCGTGGAGGAGATGGATGCCGGCGAGGCGACGGAACAGAAGATCATGTACGCTGCCGTGCACTGACCGCTGGCGCTGTCCTGCCGCATGTTCTCGGGACTAGAGGGCCGTCAGTGGCGGCAATTCGCCGACCGACGGTGCTTCCTCCAGCCGATCGACGAATCGCTCGATCGCGGAGGCCTTGTCCGTGCCCAGCGCCGCGGCTGCTGCGGCACGAAACCGCGCGCGCACCCGCTCCGGTGATGCCGGCACCACGTCGGCAAGTCGGCTCTTCAGGACGCGCCCATCGTCGAGCTCGACCTCTACCGCGGAACCTTGGGCGCCGGGGAAGGCGGCGGTGAAATCCGCGTCGATGATCAGCTGGGTGGCGCGCGTCAGGCGCAGCAGCTCCGGATCGTCGAGCAGGCGGTAGTTGGCCTCTTCCATCCGCCCATAGAGCAGGGCCGAGGCGACGCAAAACTGAATGCTCATCTTGGCCTGCAGCACGCGTTCGAAGGGTCCGGCATGGTCGCAGCCCGGATAGACGATCGCGGCCCGGGAGGCGGCGACCCGGATGGCACGGATGTCCGCCGGCTTGATCGCGCCTTCGCCCAGCAGGGCGAGTGCCGCCTGGCAGGGTGTCTGGGCGAAATTGCAGGCCGGCACGGGCTTGTTGTAGACCGCGAGCAGCTCTGGAGCCGGACCTGCGAACAGCGCGACCTCGGGGGCCGGGCGGCCCGGACGGAAGGCAGCGAACAGGCCGGCCTCGCCGTCCAAAGCATCGGGCGATGCCTCGGCTCCGGCCTCGGCCAGCTCCACCGCGGCGATGGCATTGCGCGCGGCGAAGGCGGGGTGGAAGAACATCTCGGCGCCACCGCTGCGCGGCCACTCGTTGAGGCCGGAGACGGTATTGGCGGCAAGCGACAAAGCGCTGGCGCAAGCGCTTTCGGACAATCCCAGCAAGCGGCTTCCCGCAGCCGCCGCCGCCAGTGGTCCGGTGAAACCGGTCGGCCGGAAGAGCCGCGCGAAATCGGGTGTTACAAGCGCCCGCCCGATCCGGGCGCCCACCTCGTAGCCGACCACCGCCGCGTCAATGAAAGCCCGCCCGGAGACCCGCTCGCGCTGGGCGAGAGCAAGGAGGACCGGCAGGACGACCACGCCCAGATGGCTGACGCTGCCGGCATGCATGTCCTCGCGCACCAGGCCATGGCCGGCCGTCGCATTGGCGAAGGCGGCCTGGGGTATCGTCGTGGCGATGGCCGTGCCGATGACGTTGGCCGGGCCGGCGGCACCGCTGGCGAGCTTCGCCGCCTGCCGGCTCCAGGGCAGATCCCGTGCTTCCAGCGCGCAGGCGAACAAGTCGAGGAGGCAAATCTTCAGCTTGTCGGACGCCGCCTCGGGCAGGGCCAAGTCCGGCTCGAGAACGGCGCGGGCAAGGCGCCGGCTCAGGGGCTCGCGGACGGTCAATGCGAGCCCGTGCGGCAGGCGGACCGCGTCACCCGCGCACCTCGACCTTGGCCCATTGCTCGACGCTCCGGCAGATCGAGGTGAAATCCGATTCCGGGCCGAAGAGCGCCTTGGTCACGGCCAGCATCTGGCGCACCGCGCTGCCGACGATCATCGGCACGCCCAGCGCCTCGGCCTCGTCCAAGCAGAGGCAGACGTCCTTGTAGGAGAGGCCGGTGGCGAATCCGAAATCGAAGCTGCGCGGCAGGACCGAACGCGGGAACTTGTCCTGAATGGCGCTGTTGCGCCCGCTGCTGACATTGATCACGTCGATCATGACTTTGGGGTCGAGGCCCGCCTTGACGCCCATGACCATCGCCTCGGAGGAAATTGCCATGGCACAAGCCGCCAGCAGATTGTTGGCGAGTTTCATGGTCTGGGCCAGGCCGGGCTGCTCGCCGACGAAGAAGAGCTTGCCGAAGACCTTCAAGAGTTCTTCGATCTTGTCGTACGTCGCGCGTGGGCAGGACACCATCACCGCCAGCGTGCCCTTGCGGGCGCCGGCAAGCCCACCGCTGACGGGCGCGTCGACGGCGACGATGCCGCGCCCGGCGAGCTCCTTGGCGACGATGGCCGCGACCCGCGGGCCGGTGGTGGAAACGTCGATGAAAGTCTTGACCTTGTCGCCATGGATCAAACCGCCGTCGCCCAAAATCGCATTCTGGAGGATCGCCGGCGAAGGCAGGCTGGCAAGGACGGTCTCGGCTTCGCTGCCGACCTCGGCCGCCGATCCGGTGCGCCGGCAGCCGCGGGCCAGCAACGGTGCCAGCGCTGCCTCGCTGGTATCGAAGACGCTTACCGTATGGCCGGCATCCAGCAGCCTCGCGGTCATCAATCCGCCCATCCGGCCGACGCCGATGAATCCAAAATGGCTGCCCGCCACGCCTGCCTCCGGGAAGTGATGCAACGGCTCAGGCGAAACTATCCGACAGGCGCACACTGCCGCGCCATGCTCGATATCGGCATAACAGACTGCCGGGATTCGGCATGCCCTACCCGCAGATCCTTATCCTTCGAAGAAAGTCAGAAAGAGAATCTCGGCGAACGGGTCAGGCCGCGGTCATCCGCGGGCGTTCGGGCGCAAACAGCTCGGCAACTTGGGCGCGGGTGAGCTTGGCGACGACCCTTGTGGCGACGCTCATGGGACGCTGGGTCGATGTCGCCAGCATGAGTTGGCGGGTCATGGTCGGCGCCTCGATGGGCCAGGAGCGGATGCGCCCGGCCTTGACCAGATGGCGCACGGCGGCATCGCAGAGGATCGTATAGCCCGTGCCTTCCTCCACGAGGCCAAGGGTGGAAGCCATGGCGTCGAGCTCGAGCTGGACATTGGCCACGATCCCGGCTTTTTCCAGCGTCCGGTCGATCAACACTCTGAGGCCGTGGGGGCGCGCCGGCAGGATCAGCGGTATGTCGGCGAGCCGGCTGAGAGGCACCGAGGCCTGTCCGACCCGGGCGGGGTCGCCGGCCGGCCCCAGAAGCACCAGTCGCTCCTCGAGCAAAGGCTCGGTCATCAGAGCCGGCAGCCGCGGCGCATTATAGACCACGCCAATGTCGATCCGGCCGGTGGAGAGCCATTCGGTCACATGGCCGCTGAACCCCTCGACCACATGGAGCGCGATCATCGGGAATTCGCGCCGGCAACGGAGCACCAGGGGCACCGTAAGAACCCAGCCGATGGAGGGCGGCATGGCGATGGTGATCCGCCCGCGCGGCGCCGATTTCATCGCCGTGATCTCGAAGCTGGCGCGGTCCGTGGCGCTGATGATTTCCTTGGCGTAGCTCTCCAGCAGCTTGCCCGCTTCCGAGAGGACGATGCCGCGGCCGTTGCGATAGAACAGCTCCGCGCTCAGGTCCTGCTCGAGGGCCTTGATCTGGCGGCTGAGAATCGGCTGGGCCACGCTCAGCATGATGGCGGCCTTGGAAAAGCTTCCCACCTCGGCCACGCAGAGAAAGTACTTGAGCTGTTTCAGCTCCATGGCGCTCCTCCAACGTCCGTCTCTCGCCTGACCGGGCGGCGACAGAATCTTCCATGGGCTTTTCGCCCCTGTTGCCGACGAGTGTACAACGATCGGCGGGCGCGATGCCAATCACGCTGACCCCGCACGAATAGCCGAATTCGCTATATCTGGTATATGCCCCGGGTGGCTGCCTGCCGACCCCCGGCGACCGTTAGAGTGCCAGATGCAACCGATGGACCGCTCCGGCGGGAATGTTGCTTGGGTGGGCGCATAGCCCTCGAGGTGGCGCCGGACGAATGGCTCTATTTCATGTTGGCGGTGTCCTCAACAGCCGGATCGGGCGCTGCATCCTGTCGGGCGCGGAGCTCGATTGGATCGCTCTGCGAATCCGCTGGGGGACGTCATGATCGGCGGGCTCGAACATTTCCTTGCCCGCCGCCGGCCCCCACCGACCGTGCCTTCCATGGAGGGGGCGCTGCGGCCCAACCAGGCGCTGGACGAGGCGCGCCTGCTGGCGTGGGTCGCAGCCCCGGACAATCTGGCCTGGCAGGATCACCATCTGCTGCTGAGCAGCGGCAACGAAATCCAGATCGTGGGCGACGTCAACGGTGGCGAGGTCGTGCCCGAGCCGATTCTCAGCTTCGACCAGCCGGTCTCCGCGCTCGCCAGCGGCGTCGATGGGGCGCTGGCCGTCGGCCTTGGCCGGGCCGGCGTCTGCATCGTCGGCGGCGCCCATGACGGCGCCAGGGTCACGGAGCTAGCCGGCCGGCCCCTTATCTGCCCAACCGCCCTTGCTTTCCTGGAACCCGAGGTGCTGCTCCTTTGCCAAGGCTCGGCCCATCACCCGCCCGAGGACTGGCAGCGCGATCTCCTGGGGGCTCGCACCACCGGTTCGGTGTGGCGCGTCGAACTCGGCAGCGGCCGCGCTCAATGTCTGGGCGAGAATCTCGGTTTTCCCAACGGCATTCTGCTGCTCGACGGTGGCGCCAGAATCGCCGTCAGCGAGAGCTCGCGCCACCGGCTGCTGGCCTTCGAGACAGGCAGGCAAGCCGCGCCCACGGTCCTGCTGGATGATCTGCCGGGATATCCGGGCCGGCTCGGCCCCGCGGCCGGCGAAGGCGCCTGGCTTGCGGTCTTCGCGCCGCGTAGCGAACTGGTGGAACTCGTCCTGCGCGAAGACGCCTTCCGCAACTGGATGATGCGAGAGATCGAGCCAGCCTTCTGGATCGCGCCCAGTTTGCGCTCTGGTCACTTTGCCGAAGCGCCGATGCGGGGCAGGGCAGCCAAGGCGCTCGGCCTCTTTGATCCCACGGTGCCGGTTCGCTCTTATGGCCTGGCGGTTCGCCTGGATCGGAACTTCACGCCCGTCGCTTCCCTCCATAGCCAGGCCGACGGTAAACGCCACGGCGTGACGAGCTGCCTGGAAATGGCCGGCGCGCTGCTCATTGCCTGCAAGGGGGACGACGTGCTGATAGCCGCCGACACGGCAGGCGAAGGGGAGGGATGAACGCCTTGGCCCACCTGCTCGAGATGCGAAGGATCGCTGGGGAAAACATCAAGCACGCAGTGGAACACCAATGAAGGACAAACTCATGCGCGCCGTCGTGACCGGCGCCGGCAGCGGCATCGGCGCCGCCACGGCGCGTCTCCTGATCGAGCGAGGTTGGCAGGTTGCCTGTCTCGACCGCGACCTCGCTGCCGCTAGGCGGACAGCGGGCGACAATCCGAGCATCGCCGTGGACGTAGCCGACGAGGCCGCGGTGGTCCGCGCCTTTGCCGAGGTCGGTCGGAACATGGGCGGGCTGGACGCGCTTGCCACCTGCGCCGGGATATTCGAAACCACGCCGTTCTTCGACACCACGGCCGAGACCTTCCGGCGAATCCATGACGTCAATGTCGTGGGCACGTTTCTTTGCCTGCGCGAAGCCGTAGGCCTGATGCAGGCCGGGGCCCGGATCTGCACCGTGGCGAGCGTGGCGGGACTGAGGGGCGGCGGGCTTTCCGGCACGGTATCCTACGCCAGCAGCAAGGGCGCCGTGCTGGCCCTCACCAAGAACGCCGCCCGGGTGCTGGGCCCCCGCGGCATAGCGGTCAACACCGTTGCACCCGGCGTCATCGATACGCCCTTTGTCGCCGGCGCTCTATCGGAGCCCGGCACGCGCCAACGCCTGGAAGGCCTGACCGCCTTCGGGCGCCTCGGCACCGCCGAAGAGATCGCCGAGGCGATCTTCTGGTTGCTCTCGCCCGCCTCGTCATTTGTCCACGGCGCCACGCTCGTCGCCGACGGCGGGATGGTGATGTACTGACATGGTCCGGACTGCCAAGGATGAGTTCGCCTCCCGCTCAACGCCAGGGCGACCTCATCAAGAACGACTTCAAAGCGCAGAAACCGGCTCCGTTCCGTTACCGGTATCACATTTTTCTTTGCAAAGCTGAACGCCGGTGGTAGTTTTTCGGCAAAATACGCACTTGCTGTTCCTGGGAAATGGGAACGGTAACAGGGGGGCGCCCGCTGTCATCGTTGTTATCCTCACCTCGGCGATTCCATGGCCGGCGCGGACTGCGCGAGCAGGCCATGCGAGTCCGCCCCATGCCCCGCTCCCCGGACGGGACATGCCATGACGTCGTGGTCCTGGCGGAAATATGCGCAGCCACTCCAAGTTACTCATGCATCGCGCCCCGGTCCTGGCCTTCGGCCCGGGCCCGAACCGAGTTTACCCCTCGCAACGATTCTCAGGAGTGTTGAGCCATGCGCCGACCAGACTTCTCCGACAAAAAGTTCGTGGATAGCCATCTCGACAAGCTGAACACCCGCGGCGTTTCCCGACGCGAATTCACGGCCCTGCTTTCCGCGGGCACTGCGATGGGCCTGGCGGCGGCAAGCTTCGGAATACCCTCGGTGGCCGTGGCCGCGCCGAGCGGCAAGATCGCCTATATGTATTTCTCCTCCCGGCTCGCCTATTGCCGCACGGTGAGCAAGGCCGTGGAGGACTACAGCGCCGCGCTCGGCATCGCCAGCACCTCCGCGGACGCCGAATTCAGCAGCAGCAAGGAATTCGACCAGTTCCAGCAGCTCCAGGTCGCCGGCGGGCTCAGCGGCGTGATTTTGAACCCACCCGATGCCAGCAACATCAAACGGATCGCCGAGATCTGCGGCGCCAACAAGATCTGGCTCGCCAACGTGTGGGCCACGCAGCCCTGGTACACGCCCTTCGATGCCAACGACTATTTCTGCTTCTACGCCGATCCGGACGACTTCAACGCGTCCAAGGAGATAACGACCAATCTGCTGTCCACGCTTCGCAAGAACGGCAAGAAAGGCAAGATCATCGCGCTCGACGGCATTCCCGGGTTCATCACCGACCTGCTGCGCATCCGCGGGCGCAATGCGGCGTTCAAGGATTTTGCGGACTTTCAGCTTGCCGATGCCCTGCCCGGCAATTTCAACATGGAAGACGGGCAGAAGGCCGCCCAGGACTTGATGACCCGCCATCCGGACGCGGTCGGAATCTACGCCGCCAACGATGAAGAAGCGCAGGGCGCTCTTGCGGTTCTGAGGACCATGAGCCTGACGCCGGGCCAAGACGTGCTGATCGCCTCCGCAGGCGACGGCAATCCGGAGGCGGCTACGTCGATCAAGAAGGGCCAGCTTCTCTGCACCGCGGCCAACGTGCCGCAGTTCATGGGCGCGATGATGTCCAATCGCCTCTACGACGTCATGAACGGCTGGCGTCCGCGCGCCGCCGAACGGATGATGCATTGGGGCTCGCGCATGATGACCGCCGACAACGTCGACGGTTACCTCGAGCGTTATGTCAACAACGGTGACGTGAAGCCGTTCGACTACAGGAAAATGTCGAAAGTCGTACATCCCGACGATTGGGATCCGCAGGACCTGATGACTCCCCTCGACATGGACATCGAATGGGAGGGCATCGCCAAGCCGGCGGGATGGGATTATCCGAAGGCCTACACGGACTCCAGGGCCAGCGGCGAGACGGAGAAGGTCGCGGCTGAATACAAGGAGCACTACAAGATCGATATGTTCGGGCCCTCGCCGATGAAAAAGGCCTGATGAGCGGGCGCGGTCCCGATC
>DATNJA010000007.1:0-6642 GCA_035604155.1 Candidatus Udaeobacter sp.
GGCCCAGCGCCGGCGTCACCATGTTCGTGGCGCTCGCCTCGGCACTGACCGGCAGGCCGGTCAAGCCGGACGTGGCCATGACCGGGGAAATCAGCCTGCGCGGCCTGGTCCTGCCCGTGGGCGGCATCAAGGAGAAGGTGCTGGCCGCCATGCATGCCGGGATCAAGACCGTGATGCTGCCGGCCCGCAACAAGCGCGACTACGAGGACATCCCCGAGGAGGCGCGCCGGGGATTGGAGTTCATCTGGCTCGAGACTGCGGATCAGGCGCTGGACCGGGCGTTGGGAGAGAAGGTCGCGGTCGCGGCATAGAAGACAGGCACGGGATATCTGGGCGCCTGGCGCGCCTCAGTCTCGTCGCGAGCCCCGCGCCCGGTTCATGACTCAGAGCGAGGCTGTCGTCACTATTCCGCCCGGCTCGCGTGGAGCCGGGCGATGCTCGACACGACCGATGCCACCTCGGCATCGGGCAAAGGCGGCCGGCAGCGGACCCGGTTCCAGGACAGAAGCAGCTCCAGCACCACCTCGGCATCGAGACCGTGCCGGAACAGGTAGCCGGCCAGGGAGGCTAGGCTGCTGTTGCGAGTTCCTTCCTCCACCCCGGTTCGAACAAGTTCTCGCCAGTGGCCGAGAGTATGGGTTTGTCTCTCCGGACCCTCCAGGGCCAGCCGCAGCAGCCAGGGAGGCATCGGCGCCAGCCATTGCGCGGACGGACTCCGCCTCGGTCGCCAGCGATAGAGCTGCCCGGACGGATGGACCGACGGCGGAGCGACCACCATGCCGCCCTCGGCACGCAGATCGATGCCGGCTGCCAGCCCGGTCCTGCTGCGCAGCAGCCGAGGCGGCAGCTGTAAATAGAGATGCCGGCCGCCGCCGCCGGTTTCCGCCTCCGCCGTTGCGGCTAGCCCACCATGGACCTCCTCGAGTTGGCGCAGACTTGCTTCTCCGCCATGCCGCGGATCGACGTCGAGAACGGCAAGCCCCGATACAGACCCGGTAACGATGCCGATATTCATCTCAGGCCACCGGCCAAACCAGTCGGCAAGCTCCGCCTCGGTGGGCGGTTGGCGCTGATACGGCGCCCAAGAAGTCGCCGGCAGCTTCGACCTCGGTTGAATCGGGATCACCGACCAGCCGCGCCGTAGATAGGCAGAAGCCGCCGTCTGCATTTTGGTCACGGTCATATCGACCGTCAGCCTAATGCATCGCCGGCCCAACCTGTTATCTGGGGTGCAGAGCGGGAAGTGGGACCGGGCCCGATTGGATCGCCGAATGCCGTGACTCATCCGGAGGCACCCGGCCGGCGCCCGAACTGCGGGCCACGCCGTCTCGGTGGCAGCAATCGCCGCCCATCGCCGCCCGGCACGAGGAGGAATCGGCGAAATTGATCTGCATCAAAAGGCGCAGGCGCTATCAGCCTTAAAAGAATCATATGACCGCGGTTTCCGGGACACCGACATGACCGTCCGCTTCGAGATAGGCTTTACCCGTTATCTGGCCCCGAACGGCAAACTCGTCCCAGGTCTTCCGCCGTTCGCAGCAGACGCCAAGACCATTATTCCTCTTTATGAAGCCATGGTTCGCGCTCGCGTATTCGACGCCAAGGCCGTAGCGCTCTGGAGGACGGGCCGTCTGGGGACCTTCGCATCCTCGCTCGGCCAAGAGGCGGTTGCCGTAGGGGCGGCAAGCGCGATGCAGGAGACAGACGTACTTCTGCCGAGCTTCCGAGAACATGGCGCACAGCTTTGGCGGGGTGTGACTCCCGTCGAGCTGCTTCTCTACTGGGGTGGCGATGAGCGGGGGAGCGACTTCAAGGGGCCCCGCCAGGATTTTCCCGTCTGCGTGCCGGTCGCTAGCCATGTGCCTCACGCGGTGGGCGTGGCCCTGGCATGTAAGCTCCGCCGCGAAAGGCGGGCGGCACTATGCATCCTGGGCGACGGCGCGACCTCGAAAGGCGACGTAGCCGAGGCGCTGAATATCGCCGGCGTCTGGCGGCTTCCGGTCGTGTTCGTGATCAACAACAACCAGTGGGCTATTTCTGTACCGGTCAGCCGGCAGACGGCGGCCGAAACCCTAGCCCAGAAAGGCATCGCGGCCGGGATTCCAAGCCTCCAGGTCGACGGCAACGATGTTGTCGCCGTTCGTATGGCCGTTGCCGGGGCGCTCGAACGTGCCAGGACCGGCGGCGGCGCCTCGCTCATCGAGGCCATTACCTATCGCCTGGCCGATCACACGACTGCGGACGACGCCAGCCGCTATCGCGACGACGCGGATGTCTCCCCGCACTGGCTCGAAGAGCCGCTCATCCGCGTGAGAACCTTTCTGACGGAAGCGGGCCTCTGGTCCAAGAAGGACGAAGAACATCTCCTGCAGGAGACGACTGCCGAAATCGAAGCTGCAGCAACCGCCTATCTCGGCATACCGACCCAGAATGTCTCGACGATCTTCGACTACACCTTCGAGAAACTGCCCGAGGATTTGGTGACTCAGAGACAGCATGCGCTAGGCCGCAGGGTGCAAAGCGCCGCTCCGCCCGCGGTGCAAAGCTGAGGAGCAGGCGAGGTGGCCGAACTCAAGATGGTCCAAAGCATCAACCTCGCGCTGGCGCGGGCGATGGAAGAAGATGCAAGGGTTCTGGTGTTGGGCGAGGACGTGGGCGTGGACGGCGGCGTCTTTCGGGCGACGGAAGGCCTGCTCGGTCGTTTTGGCGCCGATCGCGTGCTCGACACACCGCTGGCGGAAGCCGCCATCGCCGGCCTGTCCGTGGGACTCGCGGCCCAGGGCTTCCGGCCAGTCGCGGAGATTCAATTCACGGGCTTCATCTATCCGACCATCGATCAACTGGCCAATCATGCCTCGCGCCTGCGCACCCGGACCAGGGGTCGGCTGACCTGTCCCATGGTCCTGCGCTCTCCGGCCGGAGGCGGCATCCGCGCCGTCGAGCATCATTCGGAGAGTCCGGAAGCCATGCTCGCCCAGATTCCGGGCCTGAGAGTCGTTATCCCCTCATCGCCGCTAAAGGCTTATGGCTTGCTGCTGGCAGCCATTCGCGACCCCGATCCGGTCGTGTTCCTAGAGCCGACCAGGCTCTACCGCGCGTTCATGGAGGAAACCCCAGACGATGGCGCCGCACTGCCCCTCGACAGTTGCTTCATCCAGCGCGAAGGCAGTCATGTGACGCTGGTCGCCTGGGGCGCCATGTTGCGCGATGCCCTTGGTGCCGCCGACCTGCTTGCCCAGGAAGGGACCGAGGCGGAGGTGATCGACGTCGCCACCTTGAAACCCCTCGACGAGGCGACCATCCTCGAGTCCGTTGCCAAGACGGGCCGCTGCGTCATTGCTCACGAGGCCCCGCTGACCGCGGGCTTCGGTGCCGAGATCGCCGCGCGTTTGGCCGGCCGGGGTCTGACCTCGCTGCTGGCGCCAGTCGAACGGGTGACGGGCTACGATACCGTGATGCCCCTGCCAAGGTTGGAGGCTGCTTATCTGCCCGGTCAGGACGAGATCGCCGCCGCCGCTCGGCGGACCATGTCCTATAAATGAAGACCTTTGCCCTTCCCGATCTCGGCGAAGGCTTGGCGGAAGCGGAAATCGTCGCTTGGCACGTCGCCGAGGGCGACCATGTCGTTGCCGACCAGCCGCTGGTGTCCGTCGAAACGGAAAAGGCCGTCGTGGAGGTGCCTTCGCCTCAGGCGGGTCGCATCGCCCGGCTCTTCGGCAAACCAGGAGACCGGGTGCTGGTGGGAGCGCCGTTGGCGGCATACGAGGAAGGTGTTCATGCCGATACCGGCACAGTCGTGGGCGAACTCTCTGCCGCTTCTCCGACGCCTAGCCCTCGTACCAGGCAGGGCGTCGCGTCACCCATAGTCAAGGCGACCCCGGTCGTGCGCGCCCTCGCGCGCGAGCATGGCGTCGACTTGGCCCAGGTGACACCGAGCGGGACGGGCGGGACCGTCACCCAAGAAGATGTTCTGCGGGCGGCGAAGGCTCTACCGGGTGCCGGCGGGGGTGAGCCATTGAAGGGCGTTCGCCGCGCCATGGCCCTCAACATGGCGCGGGCCCATGCAGCTGTCGTCCCGGCGAGTCTGTTCGATGAAGCGGATGTCGAAGGATGGTGGACGCAGGGTGCCGACGTTACGCTCAGACTGGCGCGCGCCATCGCCGCCGGCGTCACTGCTTCCCCCGCCCTCAATTGCTGGTTCGACGCCCTGAGGATGGAGCGCCGGGTCCACGCGCAGATCGATCTCGGCGTCGCCGTCGATAGCGAGGAGGGGCTGATCGTCCCGGTCCTGCGCAACGTCGGACACCGCGATACCGGGGAGCTGCGGCGGGAACTCGACCGACTGAAGGCGATGGTGCGCAACCGCAGCGTCCCGCTCGAGAGCCTTCGCGGGGCGACGATCACGCTCTCCAACTTCGGTACCATGGCCGGCCAGTACGCGGCTCTCATCGTCCTGCCGCCCCAAGTCGCCATTCTGGGGGCAGGCCGCATATCGCCACGCAACTTCCAGGGCAACTCCGGTGTGGGCTTCCGCCATGTCCTTCCCCTTTCGCTCACATTCGACCATCGCGTCGTCACCGGCGGCGAAGCGGCGCGCTTTCTAAGGGCCGCAGCCGAGGATCTTCAGCGACCGGCTTGATTTGCAAGGAGTCTCGGATGGAAGACCTCTTTCAGTTTGCTGACGATCTCGGCCCGTTCAAGATCTTGCATATCCATCGCCCGGCGGTCGGCCTCAGGGCAATCGTCGCGATCGACAACACCGCCTGCGGACCATCTCTTGGTGGCGTGCGTATGGCGCCCGACGTCAGTGCCGAGGAGGCTTTCCGTCTGGCGCGCGCCATGACTCTGAAAAACGCGGCAGCCGGTCTGCCCTACGGCGGCGGCAAGGCAGTGGTGTTCGGCGACCCTAAAATCGAGCCGAGAATCAAGGAGCGGCAGATACGGGCCTTCGCGGCATCTATTGTCAACCTCACCGACTACATACCCGGCCCCGACATGGGAACCGATGAGCGGGCGATGGCCTGGATCAAGGACGAAATCGGGCGAGCCGTCGGCCTTCCGCGGGAGCTCGGCGGGATTCCCTTGGACGAGATCGGGGCCACCGGCTTCGGCCTGGCCATTGCAACAGAAGTAGCGCTGGACTATGTCGACTTCGATCTCAAGGGCGCTAGGCTTGCAGTCCAGGGCTTCGGCTCAGTCGGCAAGCACGCAGCGCGCTTTCTTGCCGAGCGCGGGGCTGTATTGGTGGCAGCGAGCGACAGTGTGGGCACCTTGCAGGATGCATCCGGGCTCGACGTCGCCCAGTTGGCGGCCCTCAAGGAATCCGGCCGATCTCTTCGCGACCATCGAAGTGGACTGAAGCTGCCCGTCGACGCAATTTTGCAGGTCGACTGCGACATCTGGATCCCGGCGGCCCGCCCCGACGTCGTTGAGGCCGGCAATGCCGGGCTTCTGCGCGCCAAGTTGATCGTGCAAGGCGCCAACATTCCCTGCACGCCCGAGGCAGAAGCGGCCTTGGCAGCACGCGGCGTCCTCATAGTTCCGGACTTCATCGCCAATGCTGGCGGCGTCATTTGCGCCGCCACTGAGTACGCCGGCGGCACCCAGGCTTCCGCGTTTGCTGCCATCGAGGAGAAGATTCGGCTGAATACCCGGATCGTTCTCGAGGAGGCTAGGAGCAACCGGATACCGCCGCGTCAAGCGGCTCTGAAGTTGGCCGAGCGTCGTGTCCGGGCGGCCATGGCGCTTCGGCGGTGGAACGGCGGCACGTGATGGCGCGTTCAAGCGTCGGACCGGATAGGCCGACAGGTCGCGGCTGCATCGGGGCCTCGATCAGGCCGAAGCGCTGGGCGAGGTTTTTGCGAAGTGCCGCCGCAGTGCCGCCTATGAACTGGGCATACGCGATCGCACCCGATTGGCATGCCGCGCTTGAGCTCTTCGGCCCTTTATCGTTGCGCTTGGCAAGGTGAGGTAAGGATATGCAGAACAAACTCGCAGACGTTGCGCGGCGCGCCATTCCTCTCATTGATCTCACGAGCCTGAATGAGGACGACACCGAGGAGCGGATCGCGAAACTCTGCCTCGCATCCAACACGCCGTTCGGCTCAGTCGCCGCGGTTTGCATCTACGGCCGCTTCGTACAGACGGCAAAGCGCCATCTTCAAGGTTCGAAGGTTCGGGTTGCCGCGGTGGCCAATTTCCCCGCCGGGACGGCTTCCTTGGACGATACCATCGCGGAGGTCCGACAGCTGATTGCGGCCGGCGCGGACGAGGTGGATGTCGTCCTGCCCTATCGCCGGATTCTCGCGGGCGAAGAACAACCTGCCCTCGATCTTCTCGCGGCCTGCCGCAAGGTCTGCGGCCCGGCTACGACGTTGAAGGCCATCCTGGAAACGGGCGCCTATGGCGAGGATCGGGCCAAGATAACCGCTGCCGCCGAGCTCGCTATCCGCGGCGGGGCGAATTTCATCAAGACCTCCACCGGCAAGATCGCAATAGGCGCGACGCCCTTTGCCGCGACCTGCATTCTGGAAACGATTCGTCGTCACGCCGCCAAGGTCGGCTTCAAGGCTTCGGGAGGAATCCGGGACGCGGCACAGGCCGCCCAGTACTTGGAATTGGCCGACCACATCATGGGCGCTG
>DATNJA010000008.1:0-7121 GCA_035604155.1 Candidatus Udaeobacter sp.
GAAAGACGTTCTTGGCCAAATCCAGTCCAATCGTTGTAATCTTGCTCATGGATGGCTCCCCTTCATGGTGATCTTCGACGAACACCATCTTGGCACTCAGATGCCGTCACGGGGCCATCCACCCCATCAGCTTGAGAGAAGATGACCCGATCTTGTTCTAGCCGATATCGGGCCCGGCCAATTCGAGAGTCTTTTCGATCATCTCCGGATGCTCCACGGAACTGGCCAGCAGGGAAGGCTTGGATTGCGACTCTCGCTTGCTGCGCGCGATGTGATCGCCTGAGATGCGGTCGAACCAACCCCGGCGCATGATGCGCAGCCCGGGCGCGTTGATCAAACCGTCGGCCCGGAACATGGCGTAGTTCTCGTTGTTCTTGCCGAGCTCCCGATCGAAGCTGGGCAACAGCCGCGCCAGCACGGAGGCCGGCAATTCCACCGACGGTTCGATGTGCAGGATGTACCGCCGGGCGCCCAGCTCGGCGACGACCTGGAAATGATGGACGGTGATGCCGAGCTCGCGGGCGATGCTCGCCATCGTGCTCGTGACGTGGTCCACGGTCACCATCTCGCCCTGAATGTTCTGGACATTGCCGCCCTTGTAGAGGAAACGGACCGTGGGTGATCCGGCCTCCCTGGGGCCGACACGGATCACGTCGTTCATTGCGTAGCGGTAGAGTCCGCCCGTCGTGGTGATCACGACGTGATAGTTCTCCCCCGGTTCGATCTCGTGGGCCAGCAGAGTCCTGGCGTCGGGCCGGCCGAATTCGTGCTCAGGCACGAATTCGTAGAAATTGGCATGCAGCGTCAGGGCCCCGTCGGGATTGTCGTCGTTGAGCGGGATCGAGAACACGCCTTCGCTCGCCATGTAGCCGGCATCGCGGAAGCGCAGGCCCGGGGCGCACCATTCGCGCAAACGCGGTGCGAAATGCCCCATCGAGCCGCCGATCCAGCAGCCGAGCACGTGGAGATCCGGCCAATAGTCCGCCGGCTGCAGAAGGCCGGCGCGGGTTCTGGCCTTGGCGAGCGCGCGCGCCCGGCGCGGATTGGGGAACAGGGTGTTGAGGGCATAGGCTCGAATAGGATCGGGGATATCGAAGCGGTTGGCGAGCGTGCCGTCGTGAATGTCCTGAATCAGCGACTCGCTCTGCTGGTCGCAGAACTCGAAAGCGGCAAGCAGGCTGCTGGGATTCCCGGTGCAGGCGAAGCTGCAACTCTGCTCGAGGGCAAAGCGCAGCAGCGCGTAGCGCCGGGCCTCAAGGCTCTCGATATGATAGAGGTCGTAGGGATGGCTGTAGCGTCGGCGAAGGTTCGCGGGCAGCCGAAAGTAAATGTTCCCCGAAACCGAACCGTAGGGCTGGCGCCGCTCGGTGTAGCCGTCCACGCCGGCATTCAGGATGGCGAAGACCCGGCCCTTGAGCAGGCCGGGGTTGTCCAGGACGTTCTTGTAGATCCACATGCGGTGGGTGAGCCTCGCCGAGGTCTGGCAGCGCCGGGTGAAGGGAATCATCTTCGGCTTGCCGGTCGTCCCCGTCGTGCGATGAAAGAAGAACGGCACGTCGTGGGTGAGGACGTTGTCGCGCCCATCGATGACGCGATCGACATAGGGGGCGATGTCGGACCATTGGCGGATCGGGACCTGCCGCCGATAGGCCTCCACTGTGTCGGCCGTTCGGAAGCCATGCTCGCGCCCGAATTCCGTATCGGCGTTGCGATGGAGAATGTCCTGGAGCAAGGCGGTTTGCGTATCTTTCGCCGCGCCATACTGGCGCATGAACAGATCGAAAGCCCCCCTGAGGCCGGACCTCGTCGACTGCGAAACCTCTGCCATGGCTTGCTCCTTCGCCGTGACTCTCGTGACTCTTTGGGCCGGTTTGGCCGCCTGTGACCGGCCTGCCGGGCTCTTGCGGATGCTTCGAACCAATGGGCGATCTGCCGCCGGAACCGGATCGCAATGGGCCAGTCTGTCGAGCGTCTTGCGCGTCACCGCGACGGCGCGCTCCCACACCATGTCGCGCCAATCGTCCCGGTCGGGATAAAACGCCTGGCGCAGTTGGGCCGTAATGGCGAGGCCCTCGGCGCTGTCGGGTTTGCCGTGGGCATAGAGCCAGTTATCGGCGCGAAGCGCTTCGCGCACTTCGAACAGGGGTGAGGAGCCGAATTCCAGCGTGATGCCGGTAACCGCGGCCCGTGGCAGGGACTCGTCGACCCCGATGTTGGTGTCGCCGACGACGGTGGCGGAACTCGAGCTGCCTTCTTCGCTCGAGGTCGCTTCGGCGCCGTACCAGTCTTTCACCCGCTGGAAACCGGGGTGGCCCGTCAGGTGATTGTTGATGATTTCGCCCACGCCATAGGGGCCGAGGCCGGTATGCAGATCGATGAAGGCGACGACCCTGGCGGCGCCGGCCTCGCGGCGAAGGATTTCACGCAAGATCAAATTCGACCAGACCGGCGCGCGGCCGCCGAAGAACAGGCCGGCGGGATCGGTATATTGTCCCTGGCTGACGGCGGCTTGCAGCGCCATGGCGCCATTGGCCTCGGCGTAGGCGTCCAGGATGGCATTGGCGGCAGCCTGGCCGGCGGGGCTCCAGTCTTTGGGGCAGATCGCCTCGCGTAGCTGCTCGTAGGCCGGATTGCGCGGGTGGGGGCGCTTGTGATCGACGAAATTCCGGTTGAGGTCGACGTTGCCCTCGGTCACGCGCCGGGACCAGGCGAAGCCGCTGGGATTGATCGCGTGGATCATGAGAATGGCTGTGCCATCCGGGCGTTCCGCCGCGAGGCCAGTTTCAAGGAATCCGACTTGCAGGCCCGAGCCGCAAAAGCATTCCACGCCATGGGTGCCCGAGAGCAGGATGAGCAGACGTTCGGCATGACTCGGGCCAAGCCAGGCGGATTCGGTCGATAGCGTAACGCCGGCGGGCGCCGGCGCGGGGTTCCTAAAAGTGGAAAGCCTCGCCCCGGCATCCCGTGCTGCATCGCGGAACTTTGCCTGAGCCTCCGCGAAACTGGAAGAGAAATAATGCGAAAGATTCATTCAGTAGTTTCTATCGAAAGTTACCACATGCAGGCGCAAATGGTGAAGCGAAGCTAACTTATCAACTCGACGTAATGCGAGAACAGAATTGCGGCAACCGGCCTCAGCGTTCCCAATGGATGCGCGAACCTGGGCCTGCCGCGGGAAGCGCCGAGTCGGCGGCGCTGGCCAGCGCCAGGAATACGGGTTAGTCTTCCGCCCATGAGCGAGGCATTCCTTCGACTTGAGGGGGCGCGAATTACCGGCCAGGCGTCGACAGGACGCCTGGTGCCGTCGATTCGCACCCGTTGCCCCCTTTTGGAGACCGAATGCCATGCCTTCCGACGTCGACTGTCGTACTTCCCCTAAAGCGGCGCCCTTCGGCACCGAAGCTGCCGAGCCCGTCTTTTGCCTCTCGCTATCGAGCCTGCCCGAGATCGGAATCGTCGCCCGCGTGGTTCAGCAACTGGCGCGCCTCCACTTGCTGCCTCTCAGCTGGCATGTGGCCGATGGCGGTGTCCATCTGCTGATGGACCTACAGATCGCCGGCCTTGCCCCGCAAGAGGGCGAGCTGCTGGCCGAGGCGATGCGGCGCATCATCGGCGTCGAGGAGGTGCTGACCGCCCGGACCGTGCGGCGACGAGCCGCTTGATCGCGTGGCCTGGAGCCTGATCGTCTCAAGCCTGATTGGCTTGAGACGTGAATCAGGCTCTAATCTTAAGATGTAGAGCAAGATTCACGGGTCAGCTTGAGCCGAGCTGACCCGATCTTGCTCTAGCGGCCATAGCTTTCAACAGCAAGGAGCAGCGGATGAGCGAGCAGGTTCTCGTCGACGAAGCCACCATCGAGGCGTTCCGCAAGGATGGCGCGGTGCCGTTGCGCGGCTTGTTCGCCGATTGGATCGAGACGCTCCAGGCGGGGGTGGAGAAGAACCTCGCCGCGCCCAGCGCCGACGTGCGCATCTACGAGGGAAGCGGCGGCCGCTTCTTCGGCGACTATTGCAACTGGGGCCGGATTCCCGAATACCGGGACTTCGTCTTTCATTCGCCGGCCGCCAAGGTGGCTCAGCGCCTGATGGGCTCCAAGACCGTGCGGCTTTTCCACGAGCATGTGCTGGTGAAGGAACCGGGGGCCGACGTGCCGACGCCCTGGCATCACGATCAACCCTACTACTGTGTCGATGGCAGGCAGAACGTGAGCCTGTGGGTCACCCTGGATTCGGTCGCCCGCGACACGGTCCCGGAATTCGTCGCCGGTTCCCAGGCCTGGGGCCGCTGGTTTCAGCCCGAGCGATTCAACCGCACGCCGCTCTTCACCGACGATCGCATGGAGCAGATACCGGATATCGAGGCCGAGCGGGACAAGTACCGTATCCTCGGTTGGGATCTCGAGCCGGGGGACGCTGTCGCCTTCCATTTCCTGACCCTGCACGGGGCACCGGCGAACCGCTCGAAAAGCCGGCGGCGGCGCGCCGTCTCGACCCGATGGCTGGGCGACGACGCGGTGTTCGCCCGGCGCAAGGGCGTCACCTCGCCGCCTTTCTGCGGCCTTACGCTGAAGCCCGGCGACGCCATGGAGGCGCCGGAGTTCCCGCTCGTCATCGCGGGCTGAGACCGGCCCTCAATACTCCAGCTTCGGATCGATCCGGTTGAGAAGCGGGCGGCCGGCGAGGAAACGCGCGCAATTGCGCAGCAAGAGGTCATAGTTGCGGGGCATGTAGTGGTCGCGATCGTCCGAGGAGACATGGGGGACGATCAACAGGTTTGGCGCCTCCCAGAGGGCCGAGTCTTTGGGCAGAGGCTCCTCGGCGAAAACGTCGAGGATGGCCCCGGAAAGCCGGCCGCTTTTCAAGGCCGCGACGAGTGCCGCTTCGTCCACCAGGCCGCCGCGTCCGACATTGACGAGGCCCGCACCCGGCTTCAACAACGCGAACTCCCGCCGGCCGATGAGGCCGCGGCTGGCGCCTGTGAGAGGTGCTGCCAGATAGAGGAAGTCTGCCTTGGGCAGCACGCGCCCCAACCGCTCCACGGGCAGGACCCGGTCAGCATGGGGGCTCTGCTTGCCCGAGCGGTTGATCCCGATCACTTCGAGGCCCAGGCGCCTGGCGCTCGCTGCTGCCGCACCGCCCATGCCCCCCAACCCGACGATGACCGCCGTCTTGCCGGGGATGACGGAGGAGAGCCGCTGCTCCCAATGATGCGTGCGCTGGGCCGTGGCGAAGAACGGCATGTGGGAATGCAGCATCAGCAGGGCCATGGTGGCGAACTCGCCCTGCTTGGGGCTGTGGACGCCGCTGCAGTTGGTGAGCTTGACCTTGGCGGGCAGCCAATCGAGAGGAAGGAGATGCTCGATCCCGGCGCCGGTGAGTTGAATCCATTTCAGCGCGGGTGCTCGCGTGCGGAGGTCGGCCGTCGGGAACTTCCAGCCCACCAAGACGTCGGCCCGGGCGAGCTTGCTTGCGAGCTCCGTCTCGTCGGCCGCGAAAGAGACCTTGAGCCTTCTTGCCACCGCGGGATAGTGCCGGGCAATGTTGCGGAACTCCGGCTTGGCGCGGGCGGTTGGCATCAGTTCAGAAGCCGGCCGGTCGATCAGCACGCGCAGCATTATTGGCACCTCATTTTGGGAATGTGAGAACAGCGAAGCCGGTCCGCTGCCCGATCAGGGCCCTATCAATCCGACCTGCTTATAGTGACTGTCCTCGACGACGAACTCGCCGATGACGCCGGCGACGTCGCCGTTCCTGTCGAAATTGCAGTCGCCGCTCGCCGCCTGGTAGGTAATCCGTTTACGCGCCTTGATGATGGAGACGGCGCGCTCCCAATCGGCGGGGCCTATGACAGCCCCGCCGGGCGCGCAGAGCCCGCGCAGCGCATCGCGGATCTTGCCGTGGTCGAGGGAGCCAGCCTTTTCGATCGCGAGTGCCGCCAGGAACGTGGCGTCATAGGCCTGCTGGATGAAGAGCTTGCCCTTGGTCGTCTGATAGGCGGCGGCATAGGCGGTCTCGAATTTTTCCACCGACGGCGTGGCGGGAGGCGAGGCAGGTGCCGTGAACAAGGCGGCCTTCAGCTTGTCCGCCCCCACCTGTTCGATCAAGAGATCGTCGCGCAGGGAATCGGGTCCGATAAATCGGGTGAATAAGCCGCCCGCAAGCGCCTCCTTCACCATGGTGACGCCTCCGGCGGCGGCGAAGGCGATCAGGACCAGGGCCTCAGGCTTGCCTCTGGAGAGAGCCGCGAGTTCCACTCCATAGGTCGGCCGATTCTCCTCATGCTTCAGATCGGCGGTGAGCTTGCCGCCCAGCCTCAGATAGGCGGCGCGAAAAGCATCGGCGATAGCGCCCGTGTAGTCGTTGTCGGCATAAGTCAGGGCGACGCGACGCAAGCCTTTGGATATCAGCAGGCGTGCCAGCACGGGACCCTGATAGGCATCGCTTGGCACCAAGCGGAAGACCCGGTCGTTGTCTTTGAGCGCCGTCAAGGCCGGCGTGGTCGCAGTGGGCGAGATCTGCACCACGCCCGCCGGGCCGATCACGTTGCGTGCCGAGGCCAGGGTCGTCTCGGCGAGCAACGGGCCGACGATGATCGGCACATGCTCGATCTTGACCAGACTATCGGCGGCAGCGACCGCCCCTTCCGCGGAGCCCCGGGTATCGGCGAGAACGGTCACCAGCTTGCGGCCGTCGAGGATTCCGCCCTGGGCGTTGACCTGGTCGACGGCAAGCCTGGCGGCGTCCAGCATCGGCGGCACGAAATTGGCCACCGGGCCCGTGACGTCGAAGAGGAGGCCTATCTTCACGTCCTCCGCGGCGCACGCGGGCAATGCGCCGGCGACCGATGCCAAGGCCGCGGCTATGAGGACAAGCTTTGCCGGAAATCCAGTCATGCGTGTTTCTGCTCGACCGGGCGCTGGGTCCTTTGGGCTGGCGACCGCATTCTGCAGGCTTCCGGGTCGCCCACGACGATCACTTGGCCGGCGGCAGATAGCCGGCCAGCTGCTTTTCCAGCGCCTTCGGATCCAGATCATGGCCGGCCGCCATGCCGCAAGCCATGTCGCCGGGGTAGACCTCTTCGAGGCCATATTCCAGGCCATGGATGACGGCGGCGGCCACCTC
>DATNJA010000009.1:0-4548 GCA_035604155.1 Candidatus Udaeobacter sp.
TGGTCAACACGCCCGACATGCTGCGGGCCATGGCCAAGCGGGTGAAGGCGCTGGGCGTCCGCCCCGAGCTCGAGGTCTTCGATACCGGCCACCTGGTCATGGTCAAGGACCTGGTAAAAGAGGGCCTGATCGAGGATCCCCTCATGATCCAGCTCTGCATGGGCATTCCCTACGGCGCGCCCGATGACCCGAACACCTTCATGGCCATGGTCAATGCCCTGCCGCCGGGGACCGTGTTCTCGGCCTTTTCCATCAGCCGCATGCAGCTTCCCTTCGTCGCCATGGCGGCGCTGGCGGGCGGCAACGTCCGGGTCGGACTCGAGGACAATATCTATCTCTCCCGGGGCGTGCTGGCGAGCAACGGCAGCCTGGTCGACAGGGCCGTCACCATCCTCCAGGGCATGAACGTCAAGATCCTGAGCCCGGCCGAGACGCGGACCAAGCTGAAGCTGAAGAAACGGGGCTGAAAGCCGAGACCTCCCGCCAAAGCGGTAACCTTTCCTCTGTCCCGACGGCATATACTTCTTCCAGCGCCGTCGGGATCGGAGGGAAAGGCGTCATGGAAAAAGCCCCGGGAGGCGACGCGCAAGGCAAGCGGATCGTACTGATCGGCCTCGTGGTCGCCCTGCTCATCGGCCTGCCGCTCGCGGTATGGCTGGATCTGCGCCACATCTCCGAGAACCTGCTTGAGCGCCAAGCGAATGACCTCAATTCGCTGATCACCAGCTTCCGCGCCTATTACGCCCGCAATATCGTCGCCCGGGTCCTGGCCTCGCCCGGATCGACCCAGGTCGTGCACAACTATGCCGACATACCGGGCGCGATTCCGATCCCGGCGACCCTCTCCCTCGAGCTCGGCCAGGTCATCAGCGAGCAGCAGCACAACATCGCCTATCGCTTCATCTCCGACTATCCCTTCAAGGGCCGCGCGCCCCACGCGATGGACGATTTCGAGCGCGGATCCCTGGTGGCGCTTCGCCAGGACCCCAAAGCGCTGATGACCGAGGTGAAGGCCTCCCTGTTCGACAGCCGGATCAGGCTCGTCGCCCCGATCATCATGGGTCCGGCCTGCGTCGCCTGCCATAACACCCACCCCGACAGCCCCAAGCGCGACTGGAAGGTGGGCGACGTGCGCGGTATTCAGGAGGTGACGGTCACTCAGCCGATCGCCGAGAACCTGCTCTCGTTCAAGTATCTGCTGATCTACTTTGCCTTCATGGCGGCGTCCGGGACCGGGTTCATCGTCCTGCAGGATCGGCAGTCCGCTCTCATCGCCCGCATCAATCAAAGGCTCCAGGCGGCCAATGATTTCCTCGCCGCCATAGCCGAGAAGATCTCCCACTACCTTTCGCCCCAGGTCTACAAGAGCATCTTCAGCGGCGAAAAAGACGTGGTCGTCCAAACCCAGCGCAAGAAGCTCACCATCTTCTTCTCCGACATCAAGGACTTCACGGCCACGGCCGAAAGGCTCCAGCCGGAGGAGATCACCCAGCTGCTGAACGAGTATTTCACCGAGATGTCGGCCATCGCCCTCAAGCATGGCGGCACCATCGACAAGTTCATCGGCGACGCGATCCTGATCTTCTTCGGCGATCCCGACACCAAAGGCGTGGCCGAGGACGCGCTCGCCTGCCTTGCCATGGCCGTGGACATGCAACGCCGGGTAGCGGAACTCAATGTCAAATGGCGCCGGCAAGGCATCGAGGAGCCGTTCCAGGTCCGCGTGGGCATCAATACCGGCTACTGCGATGTCGGCAATTTCGGCAGCAGCGAGCGCATGGACTATACGATCATCGGCGCCGAGGCCAATCTCGCCTCCCGGCTTCAGTCCGTCGCCGAGCCGGGCCAGATCGTCGCCAGCTACGAGACCTACGGCCTGGTGCGCGACCTGGTCGTCGCCCGCGCTCTCGCGCCGATCTCGATGAAGGGCATCAGCCGGAAAGTGGTACCCTATGTGATCGAGCGCCTCCTCAGCGGGACCGGCGGGGGGGCCCAGGTCTTCAGCGCCCACATGACGGGGCTCGATTTCTTCCTCGATCCGGCGACGCTCGACGCCGGGGCGACCGAGCGAACCCGGGAACTGCTCAAGCATGCGCTCGCAGCCCTCGACCGGGGGCCCGATGGGAGCCTTGGGGACGCCTCCACAAGTCCAGAGGACAAACGATGAAACCGATCGAGACGGGCAGGATCGTCGATTACCATGCCCATATCTACTACGAGGATGCCGCCAGCCGGGCCATCGCCGCGGAGATCCGCGAAGCGATCGCGGCCGGCTTCCAGGTCGTCATGGGGCGCTGGCGCGACGAGCCGGTCGGGCCTCATCCCAAGCCCATGTATCAGGTCGCCTTCGGGCCAGCGGAGTTCGCCAGGCTGGTGCCCTGGCTGATGCTGAATCATCGAGGCCTCTCGGTGCTGATCCATCCCGAAACCGGCGACGATCCCACCGACCATTCGGAGAGCGCCCTCTGGCTGGGCCAGAAGCTGCCCCTCGATATCGAGTTCCTGCGCCGCTTCCAGGAGCAGTCGACGCGCGGCTAGGGTCGCCGGTCGGCGGCTAGAGCCTAACATGTAGAGCAAGATTCACGGGACAGCTTGACGGAAGCTGACCCGATCTTGCCCTAGGCCCGCGGCTTCGGGAAGCCGGGAGACGGCCTCGCGGGCGACGTCGGTGAGGCCGGCGGCCTTGCCGCTTGCCAACAGGTCGACGATCTGCCGTCGCATCCGCGGTTCCCAGAATTTGTGCAGATGGTCGGCGGTGGCCGCGACCGCGTCGGACTTGGGCTGGGAGCGGAAGAAAAGGGCGATCTGGTTCGCCATGTAGACGAGGCGATCGGCGCTCAACTGACCTCGCTCTCCGGCCAGGGGCCGCCGGCATAGATGGTCAGGCTATCGGGCCGGGCCTGGGCGATCAGGCGAAGCCCGCATTCCTCGGCCAGTTCCAGGGCCAGCGTCGTCGGCGCCGAGATGGCGACCAGGCTCGGAATCCCGACCGTGGCCGCTTTCTGTACCATTTCGACGCTGCACCGGCTGGTGATGAGGGCAAAACCGCCGACGGTGTCAATGCCGGCGCGGAACATGGCGCCGATCAGCTTGTCCAGCGCGTTGTGACGGCCGACATCCTCACGCAGCAACTGGACCCGGCCTTCGAGATCGGCCCAAGCCGCGGCATGGATCGAGCGCGTCTGGCTATTGATGGCCTGGCCCGTCGGCAGGGCCGCAAGGGCAAGGCGCACAGCGTCAAGGCTGGGTGCCGATCCCGACGGAAGAGGCGTGAGCGGCCGGAGGACCGCGGCGAGGCTGTCCACGCCGCAGATGCCACAGCCCGTCCGCCCGGCCAGATTGCGCCGGCGCGAGGCCAGCAGATCGAACCGGCGCTGGTCCACGATCATGCGGACTTCGATGCCCTGGCGCTCCTCCACGACTTCCGTTTCGGCGAGCTCGCCCGGCCGGCGCAGGATGCCCTCCGACAGGCTGAAGCCGAGGGCGAAATCCTCCAGGTCCTGAGGCGTCGCCATCATCACCACGTGGGATACGCCGTTGTAGACGAGAGCCACAGGGACCTCGGCCGCCACCGCCTCGACCACGGGAGTTCCGCCGGCCGCCTGATAGCGCCGGGCGGCCACGCGAGCCAGGGGCGGCCGGGAGAGGGTCACGGCCACCAGGTCTCGTGCCGCGAGGCGCGTCCTACTCGGCCGCATCGACGCTCGCAATCCGCCGCGCGCGACGGCGCAGGCTCGCCGCTTCCTCCTGCCAGGCCGAATGCCGGTTGGTGAGCCGGACCTCCACGGCCGTCACCTTGTATTCGGGACAGTTGGTCGCCCAGTCGGAGAACTCAGTGGTGACCACGTTGGCTTCGGTCTCCGGCATGTGGAAGGTCGTATAGACGACGCCGGGCTGGACCCGGTCGGTGATGTGGGCGCGCAGCGCCGTATCCCCGGACCGGCTCGCCAGCGACACCCAGTCGCCGTCGCGAATGCCGCGGTTCTCGGCGTCATGGGGGTGAATCTCCAGCACGTCCTCCCGATGCCAAACCACGTTCTCGGTCCTTCGCGTCTGGGCACCCACGTTGTATTGGGAGAGAATGCGCCCGGTGGTCAGGATCAATGGGAAGCGGGGGCCCGTCTTTTCATCCGTCGGCACATACTCGGTGACCACGAACTTGCCCCGGCCGCGCATGAACCGGCCCACATGCATGGTGGGCGTGCCCTCGGGCGCGGCATCGTTGCAGGGCCACTGAACGCTGCCCAGTTCCTCGAGCTTGGCGTAGCTGACGCCGGCGAAGGTCGGGGTGAGGCGCGCGATCTCGTCCATGATTTCCGATGGATGGCGGTAGTTCATCGGGTAGCCGAGCGCATTGGAGAGCGCCATGGTGATCTGCCAATCCGCCTGCCCGGCCAGGGGCGGGACGGCGAGCCGAACCCGGTTGATGCGCCGCTCGGCGTTGGTGAAGGTGCCGTCCTTTTCCAGGAAGGACGACCCGGGCAGGAAGACATGGGCGCAGCTCGCCGTCTCGTTGAGGAAGAGGTCTTGAATGACGACGCATTCCAT
>DATNJA010000010.1:0-21202 GCA_035604155.1 Candidatus Udaeobacter sp.
CGCTACACTCCGGGCTCGACCCAGGTAGCGGATCGCAGGAATTCGCGCTGACGTCCTAGTAGCGAATTCCAGCGATGCGGGACTGAACTGCAATTCGATGCATCGGTTAGAGCAAGATCGGGTCAGCTTGAAGCTTGAATCAAGCTGACCCGTGAATCTTGCTCTACATGTTAGGATTAGAGCCTGATTCACGTCTCAAGCCGAGCAGGCTTGAGACGATCAGGTTCTAGGCGCTGCCCGGCGGGCGGTTCCTGGGCGGCGGCGCGGAAAGAACGGGCGCCGAGGCGGCTCCCTTCTTCTTGTTCTTGTCGGCCTTGGGCTTCTTCGGTTCCCGGCCGCTTCGCTTCTGACCTTTGGCCATTGTCAAATCTCCCTCTGATTTGCGGGCCCATTCCGGGGCAGTGGATACCTGGCCGGCGGGCCCGAACCAGCATTATAGTCCGTTGGCGGAAGACGAGGAACTGGCTGGCGACGAGGTCTGGGGATTATCGGCGGATGGCACGCGCAGAGTTACCTGATCCCAGGACGGCACTTAAAGTCATTCTCTCCCATGCGGTGGTCCATTCGCCCTATTACCGCGATCAGACATGGGCCGCCCGCCTCAGGGCGGGCGAGACGATTGGCTTTCGCGATATCCCGATCACTGGAAAGTCCGTGGTCAGGAAGGAGCCGGCGAAGTTCCACAGCGACTTCGTCCCGCCGGAGGACGGCAACGTGCAGTCCAAGTACACCTCCGGATCGACGGGCGAACCCCTCCATGTCCGCAAGACGAGCCGCGCCTTCCGGATCAATGCCATGGAAAACCTGCGGCTCAAACGGGGCTGGGGCTACCAGGACCATCGGCGGATGGCCAATATCCTGAACCCGCAGGAAGACCACCCCGTCGGCAAGCTGGAGGAAGAAGACCTGCCGGACGGGCGTCACTGGTGGAAGCTATATACCGTGGAGCCACGCGCCGCCTTCGATCTGCTGCGAAGCACGTCGGCGACCATGGTCAGGGGCTTTCCCTCGGTCCTGCGGGGCGCGTTGGAACACAGCGTGGAGGAGTCCCATGTCCTTCCGCTTCGGCTTGTCGCGACCCTGTCGGAAGTGGTGCCCGACGAGCTTCGCGAACTCGTCCGCGGCATACCCGGTTGCCGGTTGGTTGATCTGTACGGCTGCGTGGAAGCCGGACTCATCGCCCTGCAATGTCATCTCTGCGAGGCGTACCATCCGGCCGAACGCCACCTGATTTTCGAGCTGATCACCGACGAGGAGCGCCCCGCCAAGCCCGGAGAACTCGGCCGGGTCGTCGTCACGCCCCTGTTCAACAGGGCCATGCCGTTGCTGCGCTATGAAACCGGCGATTACGCCGTGAAGGCGAGCAGCAACGACTGTCCGCGGTCATCCGTGGCCCTCGAGCGCATCGTCGGCCGACAGCAGAGCCTGTTCAAGCTGCCCGACGGCCGGCGGATCATGCCGCGCCTGCCGGGGCGGGTCGCCCAGCGTCTAGCACTGCACCGGTTCAAGCTGTTCCAGCGGACGTTGGGCGAGGTGGAATTCCACTACATCCCCCGGGATCCCGGAGCCGAGGTGACGCAGACCGTCGCGCAAGAGCTGATCGACATGTACATGGCGCCCGGCTTCAAGGTCCGCTGCGTCCGGGTCGCCGAGATTCCACGGGCCCCGGGCGGCAAGTACTTCATGCACGAATCTTTTGTTTGAGGGCCGGTTCGGCCGGCGGCCTGGAGCCTGATTCTAACATGTAGAGCAAGATTCAAGAGGTCAGCTTGATGGAAGCTGACCCGATCTTGCTCTAACCGGCGGGCGAGAGATGGCGGGTCAGATGGCGCTCGATCGCGTCCACGACCAGGCGGATCGCGCCGACCAGGAGCACGTAGAGCATCGCGGCAAGGATGTAGAAGCCGAAATCGAGACTCTGGCCGACGAGGTATTTGGCCGTCCCGAGGAGGTCCAGCACCGTGACGAGACTCGCGACCGAGGAGGCCTTGGTCACTTTCGTCAGCTCATTGCCCAGCGGACGCAGCGCCGTCAGGAGCGCCTGCGGCAGCAGCACGCGCGTCAGCGCCACCAGGCGCGGCAGGCCCAGAGACAGGGCGGCGTCGGTCTGCTCCCGGGGAAGGTTCACCAGCGCGCCATGGATGATGCGCGTCTGATAGGCCGCGGAATTGAGGGTGAAGGTGAAGATCACGCAATTCAGCGGATCGCGGAAGAACCACCAGAGATGCGCTTCCTGCAGCAGGGCATGAATCTCGCCGGCCCCGTAGTAGATCAAATAGAGTTGCGCGATGGCCGGCGTGCCTCGGAAGGCGATGCAAAAGGCCCGGATCGCTATCTTGAGGGGCGGCCAGGGCTGAAGCAGGCCGGCGAGAAGCCCGGCGCCGGCCATGGCGCCCAGCAGCACCGAGGTGACGGTGATGAAGATAGTGAGACCCAATCCTTTCAGCAGAAGAGGGGATGCGGCCGCGAAATCCTCTCCTCCGATGCCGCTGCTGCCGAGCAGCAGCTGGAGCAACAGCCCCACCCCGACGGCGCTGGCGAGTAGCAGCCCCACGCGAAGGTAGCCGCTGGAACCCTCGGGTCGCGGGTTGAAGGGCGGCTTAGCCACGGCTGCGTCCGCGGCTGAGACGCCGGTGCCAGGCGGCAAGGGCCGCTTCCGACGCCGTGGTGATGGCGATATAGCAGAGGCAGGCGACCCCGTAGAACAGGATATGGTCGCCGGTGCTGGTGGCGCCCAGGTAGCTCTTGCGCATGAGTTCATCGCAGGCGACGACGGAAACCAGGGCCGACTGCTTCACCGTCGACAGCCACAGGTTGGAGAGTCCGGGCAGGCCGAGCCGGAACAGCTCCGGCAGGATGATGAAGCGCAAGACCGGCCAGCGCCCCAGGCCCAGAGCCCTGGCCGCTTCGATGGAGGACCCGTCGAGAGTCTTGAGGACGCCCAGGAACACCTCGCTGGCATAGGCGCCGAAGACCAGCCCCAGGGTGAGGGTGCCGGCAAGGAAGCCGCTGAATTCGAACCGCCCATTCAAGCCCAGAAGCGGCAAGGCGAGATTGATCAGCCGCTGGCCGCCGATAAAAACGAGGAACAGGGTCAGAAGCTCGGGTATGCCGCGAAACGCGCCGGCGAGGGCCGCCGCCGATTCCCGCACCCAGGCCCGCCGGGAATGGGTCGCGAAGGCGAGCGCGAGGCCGCCTATGAGCCCGAGCGGCAAGGCCGAGGCGGCGAGCGCCAGGGTCACCGCAAGGCCGGCGGCAAGCTCTCCGCCCCATCCGCCGGGGCCGAATTGCAGGACTTGCAGCATTCGCCGCGCGGCTGCGGCCGCAGCGCCGATTCATTAGACTGAGAACGGGAAATATTTGTCGTTCAGGGCCTTGTAGGTGCCGTCGGCCAGAATCTTGCGCAGACCGGCGTTGAGAGCCGCGACGATTTCCGCATCCGACTGGCGCAGCGCCAAGCCGACGCCCTCGCCGAAGAATTTCGGGTCGTCCAGCCGGTCGCCGACGAAAGCGCAACCTTTGCCGGCCGGCGAGGAGATGAAGGCGTAGCCTGTCGCGTCCTGGGATAGCGCGAGATCGAGCCTGCCGGCGGAAAGATCTGCGAAGGCCTCGTCCATGGACTTGTAGAGCCGGATGTCCGAACCGGCGTAGAAGGCCTTGATGTAATCGGCGCTGGTGGTGTCCGCCTGGGTTCCCACGATATCTCCCTTGAGATCCTCGGGGCCGCTTTTCTTGAACTTGTCGGGCGCGCAGGAGACGAAGCGCTTGCCCGACGTCCGCGTACGATCGGTGAAGGCGACCACCTTCTTGCGCTTGGCCGTGATGCTCATGCCCGAATCGATGACGTCGATCTTCTTTTCCTTGAGCGCCACCATCATGCCGTCGTAGTCCATGGTGACCATGACGCAGTCGAGGCCGGCCGCCTTGCAGATCGCCGCGGCAAGCTCGACGTCGAAGCCGGTGAGTTGCCCGCCCGCGGTGAAATAGCTGAAGGGCTTGTACGTCCCTTCCGAGGCGACCTTCACCTCGCCCGCCTGAGCAGATAAAGCCGCCACCATGGCGATGGCCAGAAGGGCTGCGAAAACCAGCGGTCGTCTCTGAGTTGAGGCCATTCCCCGATCCCCCTCGATTGCAGGTCATGTCCGAGGGAACCGCACCCAGAGTCCGCCCGGGACTCGCCGGTCGCGCCCTGCCCCCCGATGTGGAGTCACCGTAACGTTTTGCTCGAAGCCCCGTCAATTTGACCTTTTGCCTTGCATCGATGGATGCGGCGTGGGGAACCCCCTGGCAGGCCCCGGCAGACGAACGATATGCTCGCCCCTGGCATTTCAGGGGAAGGCAAAGCCATGAGACCGGATCCGGAACGGGTGAAGCGCGTCGGCATCGTCGGCACGGGCATGATCGGCGGAGGCTGGGCCGCGCTGTTTCTTGCCCAGGGCCTCGATGTGGTGGCAACCGATCCCGGCGCCGGCGCCGAGGCGAAGCTCCATGCCATGGTCGAGCAGGTCTGGCCGTCCCTGACAAGCGTTGGCCTAGCGGGCACGAAGCCACGGGGCCGCTTGGAATTCGTGGCCAAGGTCGCCGATGCGGTGAGCGGTGCGGAATTCATCCAGGAAAGCGCGCCCGACCGGGAGGACCTCAAGATCGCGCTGTTCGCGGAGATCGACCGTTATGCGCCGCCCGATACGATCATTGCCAGTTCTTCGTCCCAATTCCTGCCGGAACGCCTGGCGGCCAACTGCCGGCATCCCGGACGATGCATCGTCGGCCACCCTTTCGCGCCCTCCTATCTGTTGCCCCTCGTGGAGGTCGTGGGTTCCGAGGGCAATCCCAAGGCGGTGCTGGACTGGGCGGTCGCCTTCTATGCCGGCCTGGGCAAACAACCGCTGCTGCTGAAGAAAGGGATCGAAGGCTACATCGCCAACCGGATTCAGCACGTGATCCTGGAAGAGGCGGCTCGTCTCGTCGATGCCGGCATCTGCGATTTCAAGGACATCGACGATGCGGTGACCGGCGGCGTCGGTTTGCGCTGGGCCTTCATGGGTCCGGCGCTCTGCTACCACTTCGCCGGGGGCAGGGGAGGGATCGACCACGCTCTGGCGCATTTCGGCTGGTGGGGCAGCGAGGCAAGCAAGCAGGACATCAGACGGTCCCTGGATCAAATCGCCGGCGGCCGCTCCATGGACGAGCTGGAAGAATGGCGAGACGCCAATCTCGTGGCGCTGATGAAAGCGCGGAAGCCTCTGGAATAGGCGTGGTCGATGCGGCAGATGGCGGATTGGCTTAGGCTCGCCGCAGGTCCCGTGGAATGAGGAGTGCCCAGTGATGCCCCTGCTCGGATTCAAGGTGCTGACCTTTGACGTCGTCGGCACGCTGATCGATTTCGAAGGTGGAATGATCGCTCACATCCGCCGGATATCGGGCCGGAGCGATGCCCAGCTGGCCGACGATGCGATCCTGGAATCCTATCGGCGTTCGCGCGGCGCCCATGCGGCCGAGGCCCGCTATCCCGAGGACCTTGTGAGGGTCTACGAGGACGTGGCTCGCGATCTCGACCTGCCACGACGACCTGGACTCGGCGAGAGCTTCAGGGATTCGATCAAGATCTGGCCGGGCTTTCCCGATTCCGCCGGGGCCTTGAAGCGCCTTCACCGGCGCTATCGCCTGATGGCCATGACCAATGCCCGGCGATGGGCGCTGGAGCATATGGCCCGGACGCTCGGCGAGCCCTTCGACGACGCCGTGACGCCTGACGAGGCGCGCTGCGAAAAGCCGGATCCCAAGTTCTTCGCCTTCGCCCGCGGCCGGCTCAGCGCCCTGGGCTATGTGCTGGAGGACATCTTGCATGTGGCCCAGAGCCAGTATCACGACATCGGCGTGGCCCGCGAACTCGGCTACAAGGTCTGCTGGATCGAACGGCGCAAGGGCTTGGGCGGGTTCGGAGGCACCCAGATCCCCGCCAGGCTGACCGAGCCCGACTATCATTTCGCGAGCCTGGGGGAGCTTGCCGACGCTGTCGACGCGGAAGCGCGCTAGGGTCGCCGCATAGTCCGACAAGAGAGGGGAAAAATGGCGCAGTTCCTGCTGCTGGCCTATGACGGGACCGATGAGGGTGCGGCCGCACGCCGGCGCGCCGCCCGTCCGGCGCATTTCGAAGGGATCAAGCCCCTGGTGGCCCGGGGCGAACTTCGTGCCGCGGGCGCCATCCTGGATGACGCCGGCAGGATGATCGGATCGGCGGTGATGGCGGAATTTCCGAGCCGGGCCGAGTTCGACGCCTGGCTCGCCCGCGAACCCTACGTCAAGGAAGGCGTGTGGCAGAAGATCGACATCAGGCCGTTCCGCATGGCGGTGCTCGACGGCAAGATCACGGCCTGAGCGCCGGTAGCATGCTCTTCCAGGGCTTCGAGCGAAGGAAGATCGACGTCGGCGGCGTTGCCATCGCCTGCGTGACCGCCGGCAGAGGGCCGCCCGTGTTGCTGCTCCATGGCTTTCCCCAATGCCTGGCGATGTGGGCCAAGACTGCTCCGCTTCTGGCGGAGAAGTTCTCCGTCGTCTGCGCCGATCTGCGCGGGTATGGCGACTCGGCCAAGCCGAGGGCCGCGCCAGACGGCTCGACCTATTCCTTCCGCAGCATGGCGGGCGACCAGATCGGACTCATGCGCGCGCTGGGTCACGAACGCTTTCACATGGTCGGCCATGACCGGGGCGGCAGGACCGGCCATCGCATGGCTCTCGACCACTCGGAAGCGGTCGCATCGCTGGCTGTGCTGGACATCGTGCCTACCTACGCCATGTTCATGGAGACCAATCGGCATGTCGCCGGGGTCTATTGGCACTGGTATTTCCTCTCCCAACCCGAGCCCTTTCCGGAGCGGCTCATCGGCGCCGATCCTGATTATTTCTATGAAACCTGCCTGCTCGGCTGGGGCGCCACCCGCGTCCGGGATTTCGATCCCGAGATGCTGGCCGAATACCGGCGCTGCTGGCGCGATCCGGCCATGATCCACGGTTCCTGCTCCGACTATCGCTCGGCCCCGACCATCGATCTCGAACACGACGGCGCCGACATCGCGACCAAGCTCGGATGCCCGACACTCGCCTTCTGGGGGACGGAAGGCGCCATGCACAAGAATTTCGACATCGGCGCTGCATGGCAGAAACGCTCGGCCGACTTGCGCACGGCCTCGCTGCCGGCCGGGCATTTCTTCATCGACAGGTTTCCTGAAGAGACCGCGCGGGTCCTGATGGATTTCCTGAATTCGATCAGGCTTTAGGCGGGGCCAGGGACTCAGGCTCGGCTCCGGGCGTGCCCAGCACCTTCGGCAGCGGCAACAGCTCGCGGCCCGGCAGCTTCCGGAGCCACACGAGGCCGAGGATCATCAGCCCGCCCGCACCGAATATGCCGGTCACGATCAGCAGCAGATTGTCGAAGACGAAGCCGACGATGTCCGTCACGTCCCATGCCTCTGGTTGCCGTCGGCGAGTGTGGCGAAGCCCGGGGCTTCGTCAACCCCCAAGCTCACCAAGCATCTCCGGGTGCTGTAAGGCGCCGGCGTGGTGCATCGCGTTCATTCCGGCCGTGAGCGGGCGGGCTCCTCAACCACGCCGCATCCCGGGAGTAGGCCCAGGGCCGCGGTAGGAGGGCCTTGGGTCGAGGCGCAGATGAATCCTGTAGGGCTCGACCTCGACGATGCGGAACCCCCGGCGGAGATAGAACTCCAAGGCAGGATCGATGCGGGCGAGGGAGAGGACGATTGGGCTGCCAGCCCTCCTGGCGCGCGCCTGAAGTCGGTCCAGAACGAAGCGGCCGAGGCCCCGGCTACGAAAGGCGGCGGCCAGGCAGAAGCGAATGAGATGGATCCGGCCGCCTTCGCGGCGGGTCTGGAGCCAGCCGGCCTCCTGCCCGCCCAAGGCCACCATCTCGACCTCGCTCTGGACGAATTGCCTGGCGAAGAGTCCGTCTTCCAGCGCCTCGTCCCAATCCGCATTGGGGCCGAGCACCTCCCTCAGGGCGGAAAAGCAGGTCTGCCGTGCGAAACCATAGTCGACCGGCCTGGCGGGCCTGAGCGACACCCGCGGCTTGCGGCCAGCGCGCAGGCTTGCGGCCAGTCGGGCGACGCCATGCACCATTCGACCACTCTTGCTCCCCAGGTAGCTATCGTCGGAAGATGACCGGCCAAGGCGACAATTACCAGCCTGGCGCAATGCTATAGTGACGGCGCCACTCGAGCCGAATTGCCGGAAGCTTTTCATGCTGCGATGCTTCGCCCGCTTTGGGGCCCTGATTCTTCTAGCTGGCGTGACCGCCGCCGCCCCGGCTCGCGCCGGCGACAGCATCGTGGTCGGCGTGCTGGAAAACCTCTCGCCGAACCTGCAGGCACGCATCCAACAGGCCTATGGCACGGCCGCGACGAGCGTGGTCCGCGTGGCCTTCCGACGAGCCGCGGACGGCTGGGTGGCATTCCCGGACGATATCGGCAATCTCGACCAGCTCCAGAGCGCAAGCCAGCAGTTTCCCGCCAGCCTCGATTGGACCATCGCCTTCGACGGCAAGTCCCTCGGTCGCATCGAAAGCGCGCGCCCGAAGCAATGGCTGGCTTTCAGCGACATCGGGCTCCATTTTCTGCTCGCCGGCGAGCGGGTGCCCCATGTGGGCAATCCCGGCAGCGATTTCGCTCAATGGGGCGCCGACGGGGCCGTCTATCGGCCGCTCATTCTCGTCTCCGCCCCCAATGTCCAGGACCCGGACGGCTGGCAGCGTGCCGCCGGGGACGACTCCCTGGTGAGGAGCGGCATGGACAGCTTCCGCGCCGCGGTGCAGAAGGAAAACACCAAGTTCAAGCTCGAGGACGGCAAGGGCGAGCTGCTGAAAGCCTATCGTTCCCGGTCGGGCAGCCTGCTCTTCGCCTTGATCGTGACCGGCCAGGCGCCGGCGCCCGACGAGGTGCCGGGGCCCGAATGGAGCCCCCATTGGTTCGTGACCGACAGCTCTGGCCAGGTCCGGTTCCTCGGCAGCGAACTCCTGCTGATCGACGCCGGCGACTATGGCGGCGACGGGCATTCCGAGCTGATATTCGCCAAGTCCAGCTACGACTATGACGGCTACCTGATGTTCTACGACGATTTCCGCCGGTCGGCCGCCTTCGGCTGGAACTATCAGTAGAACCGATCGGCTGAAGCCCGCGTGTTGATTTCTTGCCAATTCCCCAGGGCGCGGTGAGGCGGACGAAGGTTTCCGCAGGATGGTGCCCCCGGCGCGCCGGCTTGTCATAATGGGACATGGCGAGGGGTCAACCCAAGGGCAGACGCCGAAGCGCTCGCGGCCGGGGGCGTTGAACATGCGCGGCACCCAGACCATTGCCGCGGCCGGCGGGCTCCTGATGGCAGCCGGGAGCCTCGCTTGGCTGCTGGCCCGCGGTCTCAGGCTGCCGGGCGGGCTGGGCGGGCCGGAATATGTCCTGCTGGCTGGGGTCGTCTGCGGGCTTGGCGCCATCGCCGCCACCCTTCTGGCATTGGACCGCCAGCGCCGGCGCCTGGAGCGGCTGCGGGGCGCGGTGCTCATCGCCGGGGGTCTCGGCACGCCTCTGCCGCGCCCGGCCGAGGGACCGCCGGACGAGATCGGCAAGCTGCAGCAGGCGGTGGGCGCGCTCATCGGTCGCGAGCGCGACCGGCGCGGCCTGTTGGATCGGCGTCTCGAACGCGTGCTTGGGGCGATCGACGATGCCATCGTCGTGGTCACCGCCCAGGGCCAGGTGAGTCTGCTCAACGCCGCCGGCAAGGAAATGCTGGGTGGCGGCTGCGGCGTAGGCGCCAGCTTGTTCGAGCTGTTCGAACGCGAGAGCCTTTCCCAGGCCCTGACCCAGGCGGACGCCACCGGCTTCGCCTATCGCGCCTCGCTGCGCGCCGTGGATGGGCGGGAGATCATGGCCGGAATAGCCGGCCTCGGCCTCGGCGGCGGCGCGCTGTTGCGGTTTGCCGGCGGGGTCGCAGGGGGCGAACCGCTATTGGAGCATGACCTTGCCCTCCACGACCGCCCGCCCGAGTTTCCGCCGCCGGACGATGCAACGCCGCTGACCGAGCTTCCGGCCATTTCGCTGGATACCGAGACCACGGGGCTCGACGTGCGCCGCGACCGGGTGATTTCCGTCGCTGGCGTGGCGCTCCACGGCGAAAGGATGTTTCCGGCCGTCACCTTCGATCGGCTGGTCAACCCAGGGCAACGGATTCCGCCGGTTTCCACGTCCATTCACGGCATCACCAACGCCATGGTGGCCGATGCCGTGGACTATCCGGCCATCGCGGCCGACCTCATGGCGTTCTGCGGCGGACGCGTCTGGATTGGCCACAACATCGGCTTCGACGTCGCCATCCTCAGGCGCGAGGCACGGCTGGCCGGTCTTGCCTGGCGCGACCCCGTCCATCTCGATACGTTGCGTCTCTTCGCGGCGCTGAGACCGCGCGCCCCGGACGTCGAGCTCGATGCCGTTGCCGTCGAATTGGGCGTCGACGTGAGCGGACGGCATACGGCGCTGGGCGATGCCCTGATGACGGCGGAAGTCTACCGGCGCCTGTTGCCGTTGCTGGCGGCCGACGGCGTGAAGACGCTGGGCGAGGCCCTCGCCTTCGCCGAGCGGCCACTCATGATCCGGCGCCTGCAGCAGGCTTTGGGCTGGTAGGCCATGGACCGGCAGACGATCGAGAGGATCGACGTCTTCGCCTATCGCCACCGGGTGCGCGAGATGATGGCGAGTCCCGTGGTGACCGTGGCCGCCACCGCCAGCCTGCAATCGGCCACCGAGCTGATGGCAGCGCAGAAGGTCAGCTCCCTCATCGCCGTGGACGAGTCCGAGCGCCCGACGGGGATCATGACCGAGCGGGACATCCTGGCGGCCGTGGCGCGCGACGGCGGCGTTGCGCTCACCCGCCCCGTCGATGGCTTGCTCAGCCGGCCGGTGGCCAGCATTGCCCCCGATGCATTCCTGCACACGGCCTTTGCCCGCATGGACCGCCTCGGCTTCCGGCATCTGGCGGTGGTCGACCCGGCCAGCGGCCGGCTCGTCGGCGTGGTGGTCGCGCGCGCCTTGCTGCGCCAGCGTTCGAGCCAGGCCCTGGCGCTCGGCGACGACATCGCCGCGGCTCAGGGGCCCGAGGAGCTGGGTGAAGTCTATCGGCGCCTCCCCGCCTTGGCCCTCGGCCTGCTGGGCGAAGGCATGACGGTGCTGGAGATCGCCGAGGTACTGAGCGCCGCCTTGCGCGACCTGTCGGGCCGGGCGGCCGAGCTGGCCGCCGAGGCCATGAAGGCCGAGGGCCAGGGAGAAGCGCCGGCGCCCTGGGCCTTTCTGGTGCTAGGTTCGGCCGGGCGGGGGGAAAGCCTGCTTGCCGCCGACCAGGACAATGCCCTGGTCCATGCCGGAGAAAACGACGAGGAGACCGACTGGTTCGCCGAGCTCGGCCGGCGGGCCGCGGACATTTTGAATGCGGCCGGCCTCGTCTATTGCTCCGGCGGCGTCATGGCCAAGAACCGGGCCTGCCGGCACAGCCTCGTGGGTTGGGGGGCGGAGGTCGAGCGGTGGATCGCCGAGCGGGAGCCGGTGCAGCTGCTGAACGCCGACATATTTTTCGATTTTCGCCCGGTCAACGGCGACTATTGGCTGGGCGACGAATTGCGCTCCTTCGCGGTCCCGCTGGCCGCGAGATCGCCGGCCTTTCTCGTCCGCCTCGCCCACATGCTGGATCCGCGCAGCCCCGCGCTCTCGCCCATCTTCGGCAGCTTCCGCAGCCGCGCCGGCCGGATCGATCTCAAGCGCGGCGGCCTGCGTTCCCTGGTGTCGGCGGCGCGCATTCTCGCGCTCAAGCTGGGCTCGGTGGAAATATCGACCGACCGGCGCTTTGCCGCGGCGGCCGAGGCGGGATTGCTGCCGGCCGACGACCTCGCCCTTTTCCTCGACGCTCATGGCCGGCTGCTGCGCCTGATCCTCGAGCAGCAGCTGATCGACATCGAGTCCGGGAAATCCGCCGGCACGGCCATCGAAATCCGGCGTCTGCCGCGCCTCGAACGCGAGCGCCTGAAAGCCGCGCTCTCGGCCATCGGGCGCATCGACCTCCTCGTCCGCCACGCGCTCGCGCATTGAGGGGCGGCGGCAGGCAGGCTGAACAGAAAAGCCCCGCCGCGAGGCGGGGCTTTCCGTTCCGGTTGGGTCGGGGACGGGTTCGCCCGTCCGCTTGCTCAGTGCTTGGCGATGTCGCGATTCCTGGTTTCGGGCAGGAAGATCAGGCCGATGACCAGGCTCGCCGTCGCCACGACGATCGGATACCACAGGCCGGAATAGATATTGCCCGTCGCTGCCACGATGGCGAAGACGATCGCCGGCAGGAAGCCGCCGAACCAGCCGTTGCCGATATGATAGGGCAGGGAAACGCCGCTGTAGCGGATTCGGGTCGGGAACATTTCGACGAGCCAGGCCGCGATCGGCCCATAGACCAGGGTCACGTAGATCACCAGCACAGTCAGCAGGATGATGGTCATGAACCAGTTGATCTTGGCCGGATCGGCTTTGGCCGGATAGCCATGGGCGACGATGGCTTTGGCCAGCACTTTGTCGAAGTCGGGCGTATCGGCGGCGATCGACTGGTCGCCGATCTTGACCGAGGCCTTGGTGCCTGCCGGCGCGTCCATGTTGGTGTAGTTCACGGACAGCTTCACCAACGCCGATTTGACCACGTCGCAGGAACTGGTGAACTTCGAGGTTCCCGTCAAGTTGAGCTGGAAGGAACATTCGGCGGGATCGGCGGTGACTGTCACCGGAGCCTGGGCGAGCGCGGCTTCCAGATCGGGGTTCGCGTAGTGGGTTATGCCCTGGAAGATCGGGAAATAGGTTATCGCCGCCAGCGCGAAGCCGGCCATGATGATGGGCTTACGCCCTATCTTGTCCGACAGCCAGCCGAAGACGATGAAGAAGGGCGTTCCGAGTGCCAGAGCCGATGCGATCATGACCGGCGCGCTTGTCGGCGCCACCTTCAACGTCTGGGTCAAGAAGAAGAGCGCATAGAACTGCCCGCCATACCAGACCACGGCCTCGCCCGCGGTGGCCCCGAGCAAGGCCAGAATGGCGATCTTGGCGTTGGCCCAAGTGCCGAAGGCTTCGGTGAGGGGTGCCTTCGATCCCTTGCCCTCCTCTTTCATCCGCCTGAAGACCGGCGATTCATTGAGCTGAAGGCGGATCCACAAGGATATCACCAGCAGGATGGCCGAGAGCAGGAAGGGAATTCGCCAGCCCCAGAGGGCGAAGGTTTCCTCGCCCATGCTTTCCCGGATGAACAGGATCAGCAGGAGAGCCAGGAACAGGCCGAGGGTGGCGGTGGTCTGGATCCAGGAGGTATAGAGGCCGCGCTTGCCCGCCGGCGCATGTTCGGCGACGAAGATCGCCGCGCCGCCGTACTCGCCGCCCAGCGCCAGGCCCTGGACGAGACGCAGGCAGATCAGGATGACCGGCGCGACGATGCCGGCCGTGGCGTAGGAGGGCAGCAGGCCGATGAGGAACGTGCCCATGCCCATGAAGGTGATGGTGATCAGGAAGGTGTATTTGCGGCCGACCAGATCGCCGATACGACCGAAGACGAGAGCGCCGAATGGGCGGACGGCAAAGCCGGCGGCAAACGCCAGCAAGGTGAAGATGAACGCAGCGGTCGGGGCCACCCCGGAGAAGAACTGCTTGGCCAGGATGGCGGCAAGGGTTCCGTAGATATAGAAGTCATACCATTCGAACACGGTGCCGAGAGATGATGCGAAAATCACCTTTCTTTCTTCGGCCGTCATCTTGTGGCGTTGGGGTAAAGCGTGCGCCGTTGCCGTCGCCATGCGTTCCTCCTCTAGCTGTGGCCCTTTTTTACATGACCTTGCTGGTGCGACAGGGGATAGATGCTGTCGCCGTAACGCAACGATGAAGGCTAGCCAACTTCTGTCCGCCACGCTACGGCCATAGTTGGCGCGAGGGCTCCGCCTAGGTTAAAAGTCCCGGCCCCTGCCGCCCAAGGAGAACCCATGGCCGCCTATCAATACATCTACGTCATGAAAGGCCTGGCCAAGATCTATCCCGGCGGCCGGAAGGTCCTTGACAATATCTGGCTCAGCTTCCTGCCCGGCGCCAAGATCGGCGTCCTGGGCCTGAACGGCGCCGGCAAGTCGACCCTGCTGCGGATCATGGCCGGCCTCGACCATGACGTGGCTGGAGAGGCCTGGGCCGCCCAGGGGGCGAGCGTCGGGTTCCTGCCCCAGGAACCGGTCCTCGATCCGGCCAAGGACGCGCTCGGCAATATCATGGAGGGCATGGGCGAGAAGAAGGTCCTGCTCGACCGGTTCGAAGCGGTAAGCGCGCGGCTCGGGGAGGAGGTCTCGCCCGAGGAGATGGAAGCGCTCATCACCGAGCAGGGCGAGCTGCAGGAAAAAATCGATGCCGCGGGTGCCTGGGATCTCCAGCGCACCGTCGAGATCGCCATGGACGCGTTGCGCTGTCCGCCGGGCGATGCCGAGGTGACCAGGCTCTCGGGCGGCGAACGCCGGCGAGTGGCGCTCTGCCGGCTGCTGCTCCAGCGCCCCGACCTGCTGCTGCTGGACGAGCCCACCAACCATCTCGATGCCGAGTCCGTCGCCTGGTTGGAGCGGTTCCTGCACGACTACGCCGGGACCGTCGTTGCCGTCACCCATGATCGCTATTTCCTCGACAATGTCGCCGGCTGGATCCTCGAGCTCGACCGCGGCCAGGGGATTCCCTGGGAAGGCAACTACTCCTCCTGGCTGGAACAGAAGCAGAAGCGCCTGGCCCAGGAAGAAAAGGCCGAATCCGCCCGCCAGCGCACCCTGCAGCACGAGTTGGAGTGGATCCGCCAGTCGCCCAGGGCCCGCCAGGCCAAGAGCAAGGCGCGCATCTCGGCCTATGAGCAGATGCTCGCCGCCGGCGGCCAGCAGCAGGCCGAGGCGGGCCAGATCCGCATCCCGCCAGGCCCGCGCCTGGGCGAGGTGGTCGTGGTGGCCGAGCATCTGCGCAAGGGGTTCGCCGACCGGCTGCTGATCGACGACCTGAACTTCCGCCTGCCGCCCGGCGGCATCGTTGGCGTCATCGGCCCCAACGGGGCCGGCAAGACGACCCTCTTCCGCATGATCGTCGGCCAGGAAACCGCCGATGCCGGAAGCCTCAAGATCGGCGAGACGGTGAAGCTCGGCTACGTCGATCAGTCGCGGGACTCGCTCCGGGCCGACAAGACGGTCTGGGAAGAGATTTCCGACGGGCTGGACATCGTCGAGCTAGGCAAGAGCCAGATGCCGAGCCGGGCCTATGTGGCCGCCTTCAATTTCAAGGGCGCCGACCAGCAGAAGAAGGTGGGCCAGCTCTCGGGCGGCGAGCGCAACCGGGTGCATCTCGCCAAGATGCTGAAGTCGGAGGCCAATCTGCTTCTGCTCGACGAGCCGACCAACGACCTCGATGTCGACACGCTGCGGTCGCTGGAGGAGGCGCTGACCGACTTCGCCGGCTCGGCCGTCATCATCAGCCACGACCGCTGGTTCCTGGACCGGATCGCCACCCACATCCTGGCCTTCGAGGGCGACAGCCAGGTGGTCTGGTTCGAGGGCAACTACCAGGACTACGAGGCCGACCGGAAACGCAGGCTCGGCGCCGAAGCCGATCAGCCCCACCGCATCCGCTTCAAGCCGTTGACGCGGGGGTGATACGACGGTGCGCGAAGATTGTTACTGGCTACTGGTCTTCTGACGCAGCGCGTCGAGGAGGGCCGAGACCTGGCCGCCTTCGCTCTGGATCGCAGACGCGATGTCCGACCGGTGGGTGATGCGCAGGCTGACGCCCTCGACCTCCAGATCGATGATGCGGAGCTGACCGCCCTGATCCTCGATGCGCCAGTCGAGGTGGATCACATCGCCGTTGGTCTGGTCGATATGGGAGTTGACGGTGATGGTTCCATCGTCATTGGGTTTGGCGTCGGTCACCTGGAACCGCTGGCCGGCGTATTCGGCGAAGGTCTTGGCATAGGACTGGACGAGAAGCTTCTCGAACAGCCGATTGAAATCCGCCTTCTGGTCGTCGGTCGCCACTTTCCAATAGCGGGCAAGCACGAACTTGCAGATCCCCGGCAGGTCGAAATGGGATTCCAGCAGGCCTTGGAAGCGCTTCTCGCGCTCGGCCGGACTGAGGTCCGAGCCGGTCAGCGAACTGATGGCGGTGTCGCCCAGGTTGTTGATGAAACTCTGCGCGTCGGCCGGGCTCACCGCCTGGGCGCGAAGAGGGGCAAGCAGAAAGGCGGCGGCACCGGCCGCCAGGAAAACGCGACGCTTCATGGTTTCAGTTGCTCTCCGTCAACTGGGACCCGCCGGGCGATTCATAGGGCAGCTGCGCGAGCGGGTCGTCTTCCTTGGCGTGCTTGATCGTGCTGTTGCGGTTTTGGCGATAAAGGCTGCGAATCGTCGCGTAGTAGTCGATCGCGCCTTTTCGGATCTGGTCGAGGGTATCCAGGTTGCGCGCCCGCATGTCCACCGCATAGAGGCCGGCGCGGACGTAGCTCAAATACTGCACGTCATAAGCGGCGAACAGGTACGACCAGGGGTCGGCGACGGCGGTTACGGCCAGGCCGCTCAGGTCGCGCGGGTTGGTCGGCCCCAGCACCGGCAGGTAGACATAGGGCCCTTCGCCCGCACCCCAGACCGCGAATGTCACGCCGAAATCGGTGTCGTGGTACTTGAGGCCGAACTTCGAGGCGACGTCGAAAATGCCGGCGACCCCAAGTGTGCTGTTGATCAGGAACCGCTTGGCGGTGATCCCGGCCCGCTTGCCGTTGCCCTGGAGCAGGTCGTTGGCGAAGACCAGCGGCGCGTCCAGATTGACCAGCACGTTATGCACGCCATGCTCGACCGGAGTCGGCAGCAGCAAATTGTACCAGGCGGCCAGGGGCTTGAAGACCAGCTCGTCGAAGCCGTAGTTGAGATCGAAGAAGTACCGATTCAACGGCTCCATCGGGTCGTTGTTTTCTTTATAGGTCGCGAGCTCGTCGGGATCCTTCGGCGGCGTTGCGCAGCCGGTCAGCAAGCTGGAGAGAAGAATCGCGCCGACGATCGCGCCCAAGGCTGGCAGTCGTGACAATCTCAGCGATGTACTGGGCATCCCAGATGGTCCCTTCTTCTCAAGACCCACACGTCGGGCGCCGCGCCCCCGACAGGAGGTGGTTCCTCCTCGCCGCTACGGCAGCCCCAGCCCCATCACCCGAACGCATCTCCGGCACCAACGTCCTTAGGCCCCTGACGGCGCGATTCCACATCCCGGCCGCGCAATTTAAGTAGCATAGCGCCCATGGGTTTGCCAGGGGTGACCCTTCGACAAGAATCTTGCAGACACACGACTGTTGCCCAAATGCCGCAGCTGGGCTTCCGACTAGGCGATGATTTCGGCGTGGTGGCAGGCGACCAAGCGCCCGTCCACAGGCCGCAGTTCCGGTCGTTCGGCGATGCATATTGGCGTGGCGTGGGGACAGCGGCTGTGGAAGGCACAGCCCCCCGGCGGATTGATGGGTGAGGGCAGCTCGCCCCGCAGCACGATTCGCTTGGCCCTGGTGCCGGCATCAACCGCCGGCGTGCTCGCCAGCAGCGCCTTGGTGTAGGGATGGCGCGGGCGCTGGAAGATCGTTTCCTTCCGGCCCTGCTCGGCGGCGCGACCGAGATACATGACCATGACCTCATCGGCGATATGGCGGACGACGGAGAGGTCATGGGAAATGAAAAGATAGGCCAGATCGAACTCGTCCTGGAGATCCATCAGCAGGTTCAGCACCTGGGCCCTGATGGATACGTCGAGGGCCGAGACGGGCTCATCGGCGACCACGATCCGGGGACGGAGCATGAGGGCGCGGGCGATGGCGATTCGCTGGCGCTGACCGCCGGAGAACATATGCGGATAGCGGCTGTAGTATTCCGGCCTGAGGCCGACCCTTGCCATCATGTCGCGCGCCGCCGCCTGGCGCTGGCCGGCATCCATGTCGGTATTGATGATCAGCGGTTCCTCCAGGATGCTGCCGACCTTCTTGCGTGGATTGAGCGACGCGAAGGGATTCTGGAACACCATCTGGACGACCGGACGCAGGCGCTTGAGGGCCTCCGCCCCTGCCGTCGTCACCTCGATGCCGTCGATCTTGAGGCTTCCGGCGGTGGGCTTCTCGATCATGGTCACCATGCGGGCGAGGGTGGATTTGCCGCAGCCCGATTCGCCCACCACGGCCAGGGTTTCGGCCTTGGCGAGGGCGAAGCCCACCCCGTCCACCGCCCTCAGCGTCTTGTCCTTTCGCAACAGCCCGCCGCCGATCCGGTAATAGCGCTTCAGCTCCCCTGCTTCGAGCAGCGGCCCGTCGTTCATGCCGGCACCTTGGCCGCGACGGCGTCGAGGGGCTTCAAGCAGCGTACCACGCGGCCTTCGGCATCGGCCTCCAGGGCGGGGTGCAGGCGGCGGCATCGGTCGTCGGCGTAGCTGCAGCGCGGGTTGAACAGGCAGCCCGTCGGCCGGTCGTCGACACCGGGCACAACGCCGCCGATCGTGCTGAGGCGATGCCGGCCGGCGCTGCGCTCGGGCAGGGCATCCAGCAGTGCCGCGGTGTAGGGATGGCGCGGGTGCTGGAACAGGCGTTCCGCCGGCTGCATCTCCACTTCCTCGCCGGCATACATCACCATGATGCGCTGGGCGGTCTCTGCGACTACGCCCATGTCGTGGGTGATGAGGATCAATGCCATGCCCCGTTCGCGCTGAAGGGTCAGCAGCAGCTCCAGGATCTGGGCCTGAATGGTGACGTCCAGCGCCGTGGTCGGTTCGTCGGCGATGAGGAGGCGCGGATTGCAGGCGATCGCCATGGCGATCATCACCCGCTGGTTCATGCCGCCGGAGAGCTGGTGTGGAAAGGCGTCCAGACGCGAAGCGGCCTGGGGAATGCCGACCTGGTCCAGAAGTTCGGTCGCGCGCGCCCGGCGCGCGGCCCGGCTGCCGCCCTCGTGGACTCCGAGGGTCTCCATGATCTGGAAGCCGACGGTGAAGCAGGGATTGAGGCTGGTCGTGGGCTCTTGGAAGATCATCGCCACGTCCTTGCCGGTGATCTGCCGGCGCCGGCGTGCGGGCATCGCCAGCAGGTCCTGGCCATCGAAGACGAGCCGGTCGGCGCTGACCTTTCCGGGCCAGGGAATAAGGCCCATCAGAGCCAGCATGGTGACGCTCTTTCCCGAGCCGGACTCGCCGACCACCCCCACGACCTCGCCTTGATCCAAGGTGAGGTCGAGCCCCGCCACCGCCTTCAGCGGGCCGCGCGCGGTCCTGAATTCGACCGAGAGGTTCTTGATCTCGAGCAGCGCCATCAGTGCTTGAGCTTGGGATCGAGGGCGTCGCGCAATCCGTCGCCCATCAGGTTGAAGGCCAGCACCGTGATCAGGATTGCGAGTCCCGGCAAGGTCACCACCCACCAAGCCCGGTCGATGTAGTCGCGCGCGTCCGCCAACATGCTGCCCCATTCGGGCGTCGGCGGCTGGGCGCCGAGGCCGAGGAAGCCGAGCGCGGCGGCATCGAGGATGGCCGAAGAGAATCCGAGAGTCGCCTGCACGATCAACGGCGCCAGGCAATTGGGCAGCACCGTCACGAACATGAGGCGCAGAGTCCCGGCGCCGGAGACCCTCGAAGCGGTGACATAGTCCTTATTGACTTCGCTTAAGACCGCGGCGCGCATCAGGCGCACGTAATTCGGCAGGGTCACGATCGCGACCGCGACCATGGCGTTGATCAGGCTCGGCCCCAGGATCGTGACGATGACGATGGCGAGCAGCAGGGACGGAAGCGCGAGCAGCATGTCCATCGCCCGCATGATCGCGACCTCGATCGCACCGCGGAAGAATCCGGCCAGAAGCCCAAGTCCGATGCCTGCGGCCAGGCAAATGGTCACCACGATGGCGCCGATCAGGAGCGAAAACCGCGCGCCGAAGACGAGCCGCGAGAACATGTCGCGCCCGGCCGGATCGGTGCCGAGGTAGTAATGGCCCACGCATTGGGCGAAATCGGCCGGATCGCGGTCCTGCCAGATCGGCGGTGCCAACTGGCAATCGGGGTATTGCTCGATGGGGCTATAGGGCGAAATGACATTGGCGAAAAGCGCCAGCAGACAGACCACGAGAATCACCACCATGCCGGCAAGCGCACCGCGATTCGTGCGGAAATAGATCCAGAACTCCCGCAGCGGATGGAGCGGCTGGTACTGTCCTTCTGCGGCTGCGTTGACGGCCACGGACTTACCTCACATGCCGGATGCGGGGGTTGACGAGGCCGTAAAGCAGATCGACCGAGAGGTTGACCAGGATCACCATCGAGGCGACGAGCAGCACGCCGGTCTGCAGCACGGGATAGTCGCGCCGGGCAATCGATTCGACCAGCCAACGGCCGATCCCGGGCCAGGAGAAGATGGTCTCCGTCAGGATGGCGCCGCCCATGAGCGTCCCCACCTGCAGGCCGATCACCGTGATGACGGGGATGAGGGCATTGCGCAACGCATGCACCCAGAGGACGCGCATCGGCGACAGGCCCTTGGCCCGGGCGGTGCGCACGTAGTCCTCGTTCAGCACTTCCAGCAGCGAAGAACGGGTCATGCGGGCTATCACCGCCAACGGGATCGTGCCGAGCACGATCGCCGGCAGGATCAAATGGCTGAGGGCCGAGGTGAAGGCGCCGTCCTGACCCGAGAGGAGGGAATCGATCAGCATGAACCCCGTGACCGAATCGAAATCATAGGCGATGTCGATCCGTCCCGAGACGGGGGTCCATCCGAGATTGACCGAGAACAGCAGGATGAGCAGCAGACCCCACCAGAAGATCGGCATCGAATATCCGGTGAGGGAGAGACCCATGACCGAATGGTCGAGGAAGCGGCCCCTGTGGGTCGCCGCCAGCATGCCGGCGGGCAAACCGAGGAGGACGGCGAAGAGCATCGCCGCCAGGGAGAGCTCGATCGTGGCGGGGATCAGCTGCAGGAAATCCCGGATCACCGGGGCATGGGTCGAGAGCGAAATGCCGAGGTTCCCTTGCAGCACCTGCCCGACATAGACCGCGTATTGAACCAGGAGCGGCCGGTCGAAACCATACTGGTGCAGGAGCTCGGCATGGCGGGCGGGGTCGATACC
>DATNJA010000011.1:0-14899 GCA_035604155.1 Candidatus Udaeobacter sp.
GAGCCAGTTACACAGGTGTCGGCAGCCGGACGAACCGGACAAATGCGGCCGCCAGCACGAACCAGAATGCCGCGATACCAAAGGCGATCGTATAGGCGACGCGTCCGGAAGTTGCTCCGAGGAGCCAGGTGATGAGCCAACCCGTCGTCGCCGGACCCAGGACCTGCGGCAGAACCATCGACACGTGCCAGATGCCCATGTCCTTGCCGGCATCCTCCGCTCTGGGCAGGACGGCGAGTGCCAACGCCCAGTCGACGGCCTGGTAGGCGCCGGCGCATGCGCTGAAGGCGACGACAATCGGCGCCGCAAGCCACAGGCTCGGCGCAAAGGCGATGAGGGCGATCGAGATCGCCGCCGCGGCCATGACCCAGCTGGTTGCTTTGACGACCGGCACCGCTCCCCGACGAGTGGCCGTCCGTCCGCCGATGAAGCTGGCGGGAATGGCGATCAGCGCACCGGCGACGAGCAGCGCCGGCAGAACTTTCTCGGGCTTGGCGACGCCGATGACGTCGCCGAGATAGAACAATAGAAAGGTGAAGACCGACCAGATGCCCATGTTGGAGAACAATCTGGTGACCAGGACCCAGTAGAAATTCGCGTGTTTCCTTGGCGAGACGAGGAACGAGGCAAGGAAGCTTTTCATGCGCAAGGGTGGACTGGGCCCCTTGACCGGCTGCTCGCTAACCCGCCACAAAGTCAGGAAAAGGCAGGCGACGCCGATGACGATGAGGACCGCGAAAGCCGCGACCGGTCGCTCGGGCTTGTAAAGCAGGTAGAGGACGAGATTTCCCGCGATCGTGCCCGACACGGTCATCACGTTCATCCACGCGCTCGCCGTGTTTCGCGCGCCTTCAGGGACCAGATCGGGGATCAGGCCGGCATAGGGACCCGCCGCCCAGTTCCACCAGAACTGCAGACTGAGAAAGACGAGGGCATACAGCAGCAGGCTGCTGCCGGCGCCGAACCGGCTCAACAAGGCAAGGGTGAGGCAGCTGCCGAGCATGCCCAGGACGATGAACGGGCGACGCCTCGCGCCCGGCGCACGCCTTCGATCCGAGAGCCCGCCGGCAAGCGGCGTGACCAGCAGCGACATGAGGGCGCCCGCGGCGAGGATCGTTCCGCTGACACCTGCCTTGATCGCGCCCTTGCTTCCCAGGATCATCGCCACCTGTTGTGGAACCACAGTCGGAACGATGCTCAGCCACTGGGCGTAAAAGGCGAACCACAACAGCGCTATGAAGACCTGATTGGTCGTGGAGGGAGTTTCATTCGCGGAGCGCTCGGCTCGATCGTCCATGTGCCGTCCATGTCGCCATTGGTCGACGGACTCTAGCCAAATCTGAATGAGATCCAGGGATCCAGGTCAACACCTCGTCCTGCACGACGCGGTCTTCCGAAAATTTCCCTGTTAATTCCCTGCATATCGGGGATTCTGAGCGGAGAGGAGTTCCCTCGAAACCGACGCTACAGCCGATTCATAACGCAAGAGGCACTCCATGCTCCCGACCTTGGCAGAGCTGACGACGGCCAGCCGACTGGTAGCAGTTCATGTTCCGCCCACACCGCAGTATCGCTGGCCGCTGCTGTGCAAGCGCGCCGGGACCGAGGTCTGGGTGAAGCACGAGAACCATACGCCGGTCGGCGCCTTCAAGGTTCGCGGCGGGATCGTCTATGCCGACCATCTGAAGCGCAGCGAGCCCGGCGTCACCGGTGTCGTGGCGGCGACGCGGGGCAATCATGGCCAGTCGGTCGCCTTTGCGGCCGCGGAGGCCGGATTGAAGGCGGTGATCGTCGTGCCCCGCGGCAACAGCGTGGAGAAGAACGCCGCGATACAGGCGCTGGGCGCGGAGCTGGTGGAGCATGGCCATGACTTCCAGGCGGCCTATGAGCATGCGGTCGAGCTGGCCAAGGACCGCCGGCTGCATATGTTTCCCTCCTTTCACCCCGCCTTGATCCAGGGCGTCGGCAGCTATGCCCTCGAGCTTTTTTCGGCGGTGCCGGCGCTGGATTCGGTCTATGTGCCCATCGGCCTCGGCTCGGGGATCTGCGGTGTGATGGCGGCCCGCGACGCCCTCGGCCTCAAGACCAAAGTCGTCGGCGTGGTGGCGGAGAATGCGCCGGCCTATGCGCTTTCCTTTGCCGCGGGCAAGCCGGTTTCCACCAATTCCGCCGACACCATGGCGGACGGCCTGGCCTGCCGCGTGCCCATCGCGGCCTCGGTCGCGGCGATCAACAAAGGGGCCGAGCGCGTGGTGACGGTAAGCGACGACGAAATCAAGCGGGCCATGGCCGCCTATTTCGCGGATACCCACAATGTCGCCGAAGGGGCCGGTGCGGCGACGCTGGCGGCCCTCATGAAGGACCGTGACAAGATGGCCGGCAAGCGTGTGGCACTCGTCCTTTCCGGGGGCAACGTGGACACGGCCGTCTATCGCGACGCGTTAGCCGGCGTATGAGCGGCCCCAGTGCCGGGGCAGCGATGATTCCTCCAAGGGAGAGTCTCACCCTCTGCTTCGCCCATCTGGCCTATCGGCTTCGGGATCGCTTCCTCGAACGTGCGACCGGGATCGCCAGCTTCGAGGTGCGCTCGGCCGATGAACTCGCCCGCAGGATAGGCGAGGCGGACGTGCTGGCGGTTTCGGGCCTCTGGCGCAGCCAACTTCTGGGATCGGCCCCCAGGCTGAAGTTCATCCAGTCGGTCAGCGCCGGCGTCGATCAATTCGATTGTCCCCCGCTGGCGGATCGCGGCATCCGGCTGGCGAGCGCCCAGGGCGTCAATGAACGCGCGGTGGCCGAGCATGCCATGGCATTGATCCTGGCTCTCGCGCGGCGACTCCCGGAAGCTCGCGACAACCAGTCCCGGCGGCATTGGCGCGGCATGGCCCGCAGCCTCGAGGGCCGGGAGGACGAGGTCGCGGGCAAGACGCTGCTGATCGTCGGGATGGGCAGGATCGGCGCGCGCCTGGCACGGCTCGCCAAGGCCTTCGATCTTCGCGTGCTGGGCATCCGGCGTCATCCCGCCGGCGGCGGCGAAGGCGCTGATCTGGTCTGCGGCCCGGACCGCTTGGGAGAGCTGTTGACGGCGGCCGATTTCGTGGCGCTCACCTGTCCGCTCACGCCCGAAACCCGTGGCATTATCGATGCGGGCGCCCTGGGGCGGATGAAGTCCTCGGCCTATCTGGTCAATGTCGCCCGCGGCCGTTGTGTCGAGGAAGCGGCCCTCATCGAGGCCCTGGCCGAGGGCCGGATCGCCGGCGCGGCGCTTGATTGCGTCGCCGAGGAGCCGCTGCCGCCCTCTTCGCCCCTATGGGCCTTTGCGAACGTGCTGATCACGCCCCATACGGCGGGCGAGACCAAACGATATGAGGACAATGTCCTCGATATCCTGCTGGAGAATCTCGAGCGGCTGTGGACCGGCTCTGTCCCGCTGGTCAACCAGATCGTCTAGCCGGGTCCTGGAAGCGCCCTACCTGGTGGAGTCCCGACGCATTCGATTGTAGACTTCGACCCGGGGTGAGCGCCAAGCGCCATTGAACGCGAACGGCCAGGCCCAAGGCATCGGACGCCGCGCTCGCCCGACGCGGCCGCAAACGGTTCCTGCGGCCGGCTTCGGCAGCCGAACCCTGGTCAAGGGGAGTGCCCGGCCCATGCTCAAGATCGCAAGCCTCCTGCTGCTCTCCTTCATCGCCTCGGTCGCGCTCGCGCCCGGCCGGGCGGAAGCCGCGCCGCAGATCCTCGGCTTGATGTCCAGCAACGGCATGCCGACGCCGCTGCATTGCCGGGATGGGCTTTGCACAGGCTACTTCGCCAGCTTCTGCCTGCAGGAGGCCCGCGAGGCGCCGGTCGATGGCCAGGACTACAGGGTGGCTCCCGGCGGGAGCCTGGTGCTTAATGCGACCCTCGCCGACGGCAGGCAGCTGCGGCTGCCGGCGGAAGGCTTGGCGGTCATCCGCGTGCAGGAGAGTTATCTGTCGGTCCAGATCAGCTTGCCGGTTGCCAAACTGGAGGCTCTCGGCGTCCCGACGAGGAGCACTTCGCTCGCCCTCGAAGTCGGCCCGGAAACATCCATCCTGCCGGTGGAGCAGGCCGGCGATCCGGACCCGCAAAGTCCCGAGGAGATCGCCCTCGCCACGGGTCCGCTCCGTCGACTGGCGGCCCGGACCTTGGATCGGTCGGACGAGGATTCCGACGCGGCGCGATGGGTGGGCCTGTTGATCAATGCGCTCCCGCCTGAGGACTCCGCCCAACCCGTCGCCCTCGGCGCGCTTTTCCGCCACGTCGTCGCAAGCGTCGGCGAGGCTCGGCAGGCAAGCGATGGCCTCGCCGAAGCCGCGCAAATCGTGCAGATGTGTCAGACCTTTCCCGCCTCCAGTCTGGCGGCCGGCTTCTGCCTTGCCGACCAGCAGCATGGCCTGGTCAGCATCCTCAACAGCGAGTTCTGGGACGAAGCCGGCGGAAGCTGAACCTCACGTCGCGGCCAATTGGAGGGCCTTCTTGAACTTGTTCCGGGCCGACACCGCGGCTTCGATGTGCTCCGCCGTCAGCCCGCAACAACCGCCGATGACCTGAACGCCCGCTTCGAGCCAATCGAGAAAGAATCGCTCAAGCCGCTCCGGCGTGATCACGTCGACGAAGCGCCACTCGGGCATCTCGAAATAGCCGGAATCCGGATAGGCCATCAGCGGCCCTTTGAAGACCGCTCGCAGCGGCTTCAACGCTTCCAGCATGATCTCGGCGTTCGTATGCATGAAGCCCGCCACATCGACCCCTGAAGCGGGGATGAGGCTGATGATGGGCTCGAGCGGCGCATCGACCGTGGAGTCGAAGGAGAGTGCGCGGCCATCCTTCCCGGCGCGCGCGCTCATGCCGTACCAGACGGGCAGGCCGGTGGCGAGCGCCGCCTTCAAGGCGAGCTTGATGCGATTGGGCCGGTTCATCATTTCGAGAATGATGAGGTCTGCCCCGGATTTCTTGAGGGTCTGGGCCAGCTCGTCGACGGACTCGCCGATCTCCGCGTCGGACGGAAGGCGTGTGGGATCGGTCCTGTTGGCGCCCTGGACCACCGGGACCATGTGGGAGATCGAGCCTGCCACGGCGACCGGTCGGCCTGCCGCCGCCAATGTCCGAGCCTGCTGGGCCACCTCGACCGACCGGCGGATGATCTCCTCGACCCTGTCGCCGTAGCCGCCAGGCGCCAACAGCATGCGAGAGGCGGAAAAGGTATTGGCCGTGACAATGTCCGCTCCCGCCCGGATGTAGTCGGCATGGATCTCTGTCAGCAGCTGCGGATCGTCCAGCACCACGGGCGCAGACCAGGCCGTGGCGTCCATCTTCGCCCCCCGGCGTTGCAGCTCAGTGCCCGTGGCGCCGTCGAGGATCAGGGTCTCCCCCGCATCGAGGCGTTGCTTCAGTGGCGCATAGCTCATCGCGTTTGGCCTTTCGGAATTCGGGGCAATTATGACAGGGCTCTTTGCGGCATCTTCTTGAACTTGTCCCGAGCCGAGACCGCGGCCTTGACGTGATCCGCAGTCAGGCCGCAGCAGCCGCCGATGACTTGGACGCCGGCCTCGAGCCAGCTGAGATAGAAGCGCTCGAGCCGGTCGGGGGGGATCACGTCGACGAAGCGCCACTCGGGCATCTCGAAATAACCCGAATCGGGATAGGCGAGCAGCGGCCCTTTGAAGGCCTTTCTGACCGGCTTCAGCGCCTCCAGCATGATTTCCGCGCCGGTATGCATGCAGCCGGCGGCATCGACGCCCGAAGCGGGGATGAGGCCGGTGATGGGTTCCACCGGCAGGTCGGCCTCGGACTCGAAGGTGACGATGCGCCCATCCTTGCTGCGGCGCGCGCTCATCCCGAACCAGACGGGCAGGCCGGTGGCGAGCGCCGCGTCCAGGGCCATTTTCGCTTGCTGGGGATGGAACATCATCTCCAGGATGATGAGATCGGCGCCGGATTTCTTCAGGGTCTGGGCGAGCTCATTCAGATTGTCGGCAATCTCCGCATCCGAGGGCATTCGGGAAGGATCGGACCTGTTCTCGCCCTCGACGGTCGGAACCATGTGGGAGATCGAGCCCGCCACCGCGACCGGCCGGCTTCCCGCCGCCAAGGCCCGGGCCTGCTGTGCCACCTCGACCGACCGGCGGGTGATTTCCTCGACCCTGTCGCCGTAGCCGGACGGCGCCAGCAGCATGCGCAAGGCGGAGAAGGTGTTGGCGGTGACCACGTCCGCACCGGCGCGGATGTAGTCGGCATGGATTTCCGTCAGCAGTTTCGGGTCGTCCAGCACCACCGGCGCCGACCAGGCCGAGGAATCCATTTTCGCCCCTCGGCGCTGGAGCTCGGTGCCTGTGGCGCCGTCGAGGATCAGGGTCTCTCCGACATCGAGCCGTTTCTTCAGTTGTGCATAGCTCATCGATTCCGACCTTTCTCAGTGACGGCCTGTGCGGCCGGGTTCGGGGCCGCTCACGCGATCTTCATCATGATGTGGCGAGGGACCGTGAAATCTTCGAGGGAATGGATGCTGAGGTCCTTGCCATAGCCCGAGGCCTTCATGCCGCCATGGGGCATCTCGTTCACTAGGATGAAATGGCAATTGACCCAGGTTGCCCCGTATTCCAGCCGCGCGGCGGTCGCCATGGCCTTGGCCAGATCCTTGGACCAGACCGACGAGGCCAGGCCGTATTCTGTGTCATTGGCCCAGGCGATCGCCTCCTCCGGATCCTTGAAGCGCGTGACCGAGACGACGGGCCCGAAGACCTCCCGCTGGACGATCTCGTCCTGTTGGCGGGCACCGGCCACCACCGTGGGCTGGTAGAAAAATCCCTTGCCGCCGCCAGGCTTGCCGCCCGTCGTGATCTCCACACCGGGAACCTCCGCCGCGCGGCCGACGAATCCGGCGACGCGTTCGCGCTGGTTGGCGGAGATGAGCGGGCCGATCTCGTTGCTGGCGTCGTCCGCCTTGTCGAAGGAGATCTTGGAAACCGCGCTCGTGAGATCGGCCACGAACCTGTCATAGATCTTGCTGCCGGCATAGACCCGGCAGGCGGCGGTGCAATCCTGGCCAGCGTTGTAATAGCCGAAGCTCTTCACCCCATCGACCGCGGCGGCAAGATCGGCATCGTCGAACACGATGACCGGAGCCTTGCCGCCCAGCTCGAGATGGGTCCGCTTCACTGTCGCCGCGGCCACCTCGATCATCTTCTTGCCGGTGCCGATGTCTCCCGTCAGCGAGATCATCGCCACCTTGGGATGGGTGATGAGGGCCTGGCCGACGGTTCCGCCGCGCCCGACGATGACGTTGACGACGCCTTCGGGGAAGATGTCGGCGATCATATGCCCCAGCCTCAGCACGGTGAGCGGAGTCTGGACCGAAGGCTTGATCACCACGGTGTTGCCGCCGGCAAGCGCGGGTCCCAACTTCCAGCTCGCCATCATCAGGGGATAGTTCCAGGGCGCGATGGAGGCGACCACGCCGACGGGATCGCGGCGGATCATGGAGGTGTAGCCGGCCAGATATTCGCCTGCGGCCGGCCCCTGAAGGCAGCGGGCGGCGCCGGCGAAAAAGCGGAAGCAATCGGAAATCGCCGGGATCTCGTCGCGCAGGACCAAGTGCTTCGGTTTGCCGCAATTCTCGGCCTCGAGGGTGGCCAGGGTGTCGGCTTCGGCGTCGATCCGGTCGGCGAGTTTCAGCAGCAAGGTCGATCGCTCAAGCGGGGTGGTTCGCCTCCAGGTCTTGCCTGCGCGCATCGCGGCGAGCACCGCGGCGTCGATCTGGCCTGCAGAGGCCGCCGGCACGTTGACGACGACGTCCCCGGTCGCCGGATTCAGAACCGGATCCGGGTCTCCTTCACCTTTGGCCAAAGTCCCTCCGATCAGCATGCGAACATCCGGGGTCATGATTATGTCCTCCCGTTGTGGCGCAGGGCCGTGAGATCAGCCCGATGGGATCAGCCTAAGTCGATGGAGCGGCAGGCGGCAAGACGGCCGCACCACCCGTCAACCACTCGCATGCTGCCGGCTTGTCGGCTACTATGGCGGGGACGGGGGCTAACCAAAGAGGAAAGGACCGGAAGGATGGCGAAGTCGAAGGATGTCTCGGAACGGCGCAAGGCGCCGCTGGCCACGCCGACGGACCTCGGATCGAACGCGACGAGGGACCTTGCGGGCGCGCTCAATGCCCTGCTTGCCGACGTCTACGCGCTGTATCTCAAGACCAAGAACTTCCACTGGCATATGAGCGGCCCTCATTTCCGGGACTACCACCTGTTGCTCGACGAACAGGCGACCCAGATCGACGCCATCACCGACACCATCGCCGAGCGGGTGCGCAAGCTGGGCGGGACGACCATCCGGTCCATCGGCCACATTTCCCGGCTTCAGCGGATTTCCGACAACGATGCCGACTACGTCGATCCGCTGGACATGCTGAGCGAGCTCAGGGAGGACAACAAGTCGCTGATCGTCAGCATGCGCCAGGCCCATAATCTCTGTGACGAGCGCGGCGACGTGGCGACGGCGAGCCTGATCGAGGTCTGGATCGACGAAGCCGAGCGGCGCGTGTGGTTCCTCTATGAAACCAGCCGGCACGGCAACCCGACCGGCCACTGAAGGCCGGCGAATTCAATCAGGAAAAAATTCGAGGAGCGGAACATGAGCAGGACCAGGACGCCTTTGACGACGGTGGAGACGAACACGCGCTATTCTTCGGTCGAGTGGGAAACGCGCGTTCAGCTCGCCGCCTGCTACCGGCTCATCGCCCGCTATCGGATGACCGACCTCATCTATACCCACATCTCGGCGCGGCTGCCTGAGAATCCCGGTCATTTCCTGCTCAATCCATACGGCCTGATGTTCGACGAGATAACCGCATCGAACCTGGTCAAGATCGGCCTCGATGGAAAACTGATCGAGGAAAACGGATACGGGGTCAATGCCGCCGGCTTCACCATTCACAGCGCGATCCACGCCGCCAGGCACGACGTCGGCTGCGTGCTCCACACTCATACCAAGGCCGGCATGGCAGTCTCCTGCCAGAAGCAGGGGCTGCTGCCGCTGAATCAGATCGCCATGCAGTTCCACGGGCGCCTCGCCTATCACGACTACGAAGGCGTCGCTCTCGACCTCGACGAGCGTCCCCGTCTGGTCCGGGACCTCGCCGACAAGCGGGCCATGATCCTCACCAACCACGGGCTGCTCACCGCCGGCCGCACCATCCCCGAGGCCTTCAGCCTGATGTACTACCTGGAAAAGGCCTGCGAGGTTCAAATTGCGGCGCAGGCCGGCGGCAGCGAGTTGGTCATCCCTTCCCCGGCAGTTTGCGAGAAGGTTGCCCGGCAATACGAGACCGACGACCAGCCGCTCGGCGACCGGGAATGGGCCGCCCATATCCGGGCTCTCGACCGCGAGGATACGAGCTACAAGAACTGAGGCCTGAACCGACGGGTTCTCCTCGCGCGTCGTCGGTCATTGGCGCCTGGTTCCGCAGGCCGTGTCCTTGCGTCCGCCCGCACGACCTTTATGACGGTTAGAAGACGGCACGCGCGATCACCGAAAGTTTACGGACCCTACATCGGCGCGCGGCAGTATCTTCAGGTCCCGATCGATCCGGAAAATTCGCCCCAGCCAGGAGAACCGCCATGTCGAACCCCATCGTCTATGGTCCGAGCTACAGCACCTATGTCCGCACCGCGCGCCTCGCATTGGAGGAGAAGGGCGTGGCCTATGATCTGAAGGAAGTGGACATGATGAAGGGCGACTGCCAGAAGCCCGACTACCTGGCCCGTCAGCCTTTCGCCAAGGTGCCGGCCTTCCAGCAGAATGGCTTCGGCCTCTACGAGACGGCGGCGATCGCCCGCTATATCGACGAGGCCTTTCCCGGGCCGAAGCTCCAGCCGGCCGACGCCAAGAAGCGCGCCCGCATGGCGCAGATCGTCTCGATCGTCGATTCCTATGGCTACGGCTGCTTTATCGGCAAGGTCGTCTGGCAACGCGTGGTGGTGCCCATGCAGGGCGGCAAACCCGATGAGACTGTCATCAAGGACGCGCTACCCCAGGCGGAGAAGACGGTGGCAGCTCTGGAGGCCCTGGCCGATGACCAGGGGCCCTATCTGTGCGGCAGCGAGATCAGCCTCGCCGACCTGCATCTGGGACCGGTCATCGCCTATTTCAGCGGCACGCCCGAGGGCGAGAAGCTGATGGCGGGCGCGCCGAAGCTCAGCCGCTGGTGGAAGGCGTTCAGCGCCAGGCCGAGCGTCGCCCGGACCGAACCGAAGTTCGGCTGAGCCGGTCTCGGCTCACAGTTCGGCAAGCGCCTGGCGAACCCAGTTCTGGAAGGCGTGCACGGCGTATTCCTGGGGCAGGAGCACGCCTTCCCGATGGGCAGCCGAGCGCAGGCCGCGCTGGTTCAACTCGCAGGCGGCGCCGTCCTGATCGAGCACGAGGCGCCCGATGCCGACCGCATTTTCCAGATCGAAATCCTTGTCGGCGAGCGAGGCGGCAGGGAAGTACCAGTCGGCTCCCAGTTCCGTCTCCTCGGGCCCCAGCGGCTTCAGCCAGACGAGGCGGACGTAGTCCACATGGCCGACCACGAACATCGAAGGCGGAAGCGAGACGTAGTTGGCGCCTTGCCGGCGTTCCTGCTCGGTCAGGTCGGGGAATGTCGCTCCCGTCGCCCGGCCGTCCATGGACCAGGTGACCGCGCCAGAGCGCAGGCCGCCGCGGAACTTCGGATCCCCCTCGCTTGCATGGCTAGCCCAAGCTGGATCGTCGAAAGGCCCCATGATGGCACGGCCGTAGATCGGGACCAGCCGGCTCAGCTCCGGATGAAGTCCGGGGCAATGCAGGCATTCGCTGAAGTTCTCCCAGAATATCTTCCAGTTGCAGGCCAGGGTCTTGCGATAGCTGTGGCCTAGGGCGAGGTCGGCCAGCGGCCAGTTGTCCAGGCGCTCGGCCTTCGGCCCGAGTGCGTCCAGGAACGGCCGCGCCTTGGCGCCCGCCAGATTGATGAACACGAACCCGCCCCATTCGGCGACGGCGACGTCGTAGAGCGGGAGCTTGCCCTTGTCCAAGCCTTCGACCGGGGCGATGGCCGGGACGCCGATGAGCTCTCCCTGCAGGCTATAGGTCCAGCGATGATAGGGGCATTGGATGAAGCTCGCCGTGAACCTGCCCTCACGTTCCGAACACAGGATCGAGCCACGATGGCGGCAGGTGTTGTGGAAGGCACGCAGCACGCCCTCGCCGTCCCTCAGGATCAGGATGTTCTGATTGCCGATCTCGAAGACCCGGAAAGACCGGGGCTCGGCGAGATCGCCCGCGCGGCAGACGTAAAGCCAGTTGCGATACCAGATGGCCCTGAGCTCGCGCTCATGCTGGGCCGGATCGTAGTAGAAATGGCTGGGCAGACTTGGGACCGGCCGCTCCAGCCCGGTATAGCGGCCCGTCGCAAGTGTCTTGCTCGCCTGCTCATTCATCGTACGGCTCCTGCGGCAGCGTCGGTAAGGCGGCCCCGATCATAGGGCTTTTCCGCAGCGTCCGCTGCTCCGCCGGCGCGGAAGCTTTCCTTTGTGGCCCGGGTGTCCGCGCGATAGGGTTGGCGCCGGCGGCTGGGAGGATGGAATGGAACGGATCGGCTTCATCGGGTTGGGGCGCATGGGTCGTCCCATGGCAGCGAACCTCTGCCGTAAGGGTTTCGCCCTGGTCGTCCACGACATCAATCCCGAGCCCGTCCGGATTCTCGAGGCCGAGGGCGCCAGAGCAGCCAACGGCGTGGCGGGGGTCGTACGAGCCAGCGATATCCTGGTCACCATGCTGCCGAGCTCGGTCGAGGTGGAGGATACGGTCCTCGGCCCCGACGGCATTCTGGCCCATGGGCGGCCCGGCCAGCTCGTCATGGACATGAGCACGATCGATCCGGCCACGACCGATCGCCTGGCCCGGGAGACTGCCGTGCGCGGTCTCGCCATGGTCGACGCGCCCGTGGGGCGCCTCGCGGCCCATGCAGATCGAGGCGAATCCCTGTTCATGGTCGGCGCCTCGCAGGCGGATTATGAGCGCGTGTTGCCTTTGCTGAAGGCCATGGGGACGACGATCCATCATTGCGGCGGGCCAGGCAGCGGGATCAGAACCAAGCTGGTGAACAACTATCTCGCCATCGTCTCCTGCCAGCTCAACGCCGAGGCTCTCGCTCTCTCCCAGCGCTTCGGGCTCGAGCTCGCCAAGACGCTCGAGGTGATTCATGGAACCTCGGCGACCAACGGCCAACTCCGCCTCAACTGGGAGCACAAGGTTCTCGCCGGCGATACCACGCCCGGATTCACCATCGATCTCGCCCACAAGGATCTCTCGCTCATCCTCGCGGCGGCCAACGCGGCGAAGGTCCCGATGCCGGTGGCCGCGGCGGCGCGGGAGATGTTCACCGTGGCCGGGGCGGGGGATTTCGGCGGCCTGGACTTCTCGGCCATGGGCGATTTCCTGTGCGACCTCGCCGGCATCGAACGGCCGCGTCTCGGCTCTTCCTAGTCAATCCGATCGTCTCCAGCCACTGCGACATCGAGGGCATCATGGCCGCTTCCTTCCCCCATCTGTTCGCGCCCATCCGCCTGCGTCAGCGGACCCTGAAGAACCGGATCGTGTTCGGCGCCCATACGGTCAACATGAGCTACGAGGGATTGCCGGGCGATCGCCACTTCGGCTACTACCGCGAGCGGGCGAGGGGTGGTGCCGCCATGATCGTGGTCGAGCCGGCGCCCGCTCACCGCACCGGCCGGCTGATCCGCGGCAATTTCCTCCATGAGGACGATTCGGTGATACCGCATTTCCGGCGGATCACCGAAGAGTGCCACCGGCACAACGTGACCATGATCCATCAGATCTATCACACCGGCGCCCATGGCGATCAGGACAACTCCTGGGAGCCTTACTGGTCGCCTTCGGGCATGCCTTCGCTCGGCGACCCCTGGGGCAGCCATGCGGTGAGCGAGGCGGAGATCGAGGAGCTGATCGAGGCTTTCGTTCAGGCGGCCCGCCGGGACAAGGACGCGGGCTTCGACGGCGTCGATCTGTTCGCCGGCTATGGCGCGCTCGTCGATCAGTTCTGGTCGCCCATCTCCAATCGCCGCGACGACCGCTGGGGCGGGAGCCTGGAGAACCGCCTTCGCTTTGCCGTCGAGCTCTGCCGGCGGGTGCGAAAGATGGCGGGCGAGGATTTCATCATCGGCATGACGGTTTCCGGCGCCGAGCCTGTGCCTGGCGGGCTTACCATCGAGGACAAGCAGGAGATCGCCGCCTATCTCGACGAGCGGGGGCTGGTCGACTATTTCTCCGTCGGCACGGGCAGCTATCTCAATCAGCTGATGAAGATCGTGCCCTCCTTCCATTTTCCCATGTTCCTCGGCGCCGACGACGCGGCCAAGTACAAGCAAGCGGTGAAGCACGCCCTGGTCACGGCCGAGGCGCGGATCAAGACGCCAGCCAATGGCGAGAAGCTCCTGTCGGAAGGCAAGTCCGACCTGGTCAGCATCGTGCGCGGCCAGATCGCCGACCCCCATCTCGCCAACAAGGCGCGCGAGGGCCGGGCCGAGGACATCCGGCCCTGCATCTCCTGCAATCAGCTCTGCATCGGCCGGCGGTTCCGCGATTATTGGATCTCGTGCCTGGTCAACCCCTCGGTCGCGCGGGAGCATGAGTGGGACGGCGACAGCGCGCCCCGGGCCGAGCGGCCGCGCAACATTCTTGTGGTGGGCGGCGGTCCCGCCGGTCTCGAAACCGCGCGCATGGCCGCCGAGCGCGGCCACAAGGTGACCCTGGTCGAGCGCGACGCGGAGCTGGGCGGGCAATTCCGCCTCGCCGCCGGCCAGCCCGAGCGCGGCGAAATCGGCCAGCTTCTCGGCTGGTATCAGGGCCAGCTCGAAAAACTCCAGGTCCGGGTGGTGAAGGGACGCGAAATGACGGTCGACGAGATCAAGCGGTCCGGTGCCGATGCGGTGGTGCTGGCCACGGGATCGCAGCCCTCGCGCGAGGGCTTCCAGCGGGCCTTCCCCCATCTCTCCCGATTGCCGGGAGTCGAGCAAGAGAACGTCTGCACGGTCCATGACGTGCTCGCCGGCCGGTACGTGCCGGGACACCGGGTACTGCTTCTGGACGACATCAACGGCTGGTGGCCGGCCAGCGGGACGGCTCTCCATCTCGCCCAGCAGCGCCATCTGGTGACCGTGGTGACGAGCGCGGAGAAGCCCGCCGGCGCGCTGGACGTCAGCCTGACCGGCGAGACGACGCGCGAGCGCTTCGCCAAGTTCGGCGTCGAGGTCGTGCTGACCACGGCGGTCCGCGCCTGGGCCGGCAACAAGGCGCGGCTCGTGCATCTCTATACCCAGGATGAAGAAGAGCGCGAATTCGACACCCTCGTGCTGGCCACCACCAACACGCCCGAGGACAAGCTCCATAAGGCGCTGGCGGATTCGAAGCTGGAGGTGCACAGCCTGGGCGATGCGGTCGCGGCGCGAACCGCGGCCATGGCATTCTACGAGGGGCGGAAGCTGGCCCTTGCCTTATAGATGACTGAATGTCCCAAGCGGACGGGAATGAACATATGCAGGAGCGAGTTGCATGCCCAAGGTGAAGCACTTCAGCGTCGGCGATCTCGACATGAAGCCGGTCGAAGGCGGCCCGGTCCACGCCGTGGTGAATGCCGGCTACAGCGCCGAGCTGGGCGCGGGGATCGGCGTGTTCGAGAACTGCGCGATCCCCTGGACGGTCACCTATGACGAGGTGCTGTTCATCAAGGACGGGCGCCTCGACCTTCGAGTCGGCAAGAAGCTATATCGGGCCGGGGCCGGCGACATTCTATGGATCCCCGCCGGAACGGCCCTGGTCTACGAGGCGAAGAAGAAGGTGACCT
>DATNJA010000012.1:0-14640 GCA_035604155.1 Candidatus Udaeobacter sp.
GCGGGCGCCGGCGACGAGGGCACCTTCGCGGTCTGGACCTTTTACAACAACCTGGATGTCAACAAGCTCGCCGCTGATGCGAATCAGGAGACCGATCCAGCCAAGCGGACGCAGCTCTTGCTGAAGATGCAGCAGCAGATCAACGAGGACGCGCCTTATCTGTGGCTCTACTGGTCGCCCGCCCGCACGGCGGTGACTAAGAACGTCCATGGGTTCAAGGTGCTGCCGACCGGGAACTACTGGCTCGAGGACGTCTGGAAGTCCTGACGCGAATTGGGCGATAGTCGGATCCGAAGCCTAGAGCAAGATCGGGTCAGCTTCTATCAAGCTGCCCCGTGAATCTTGCTCTACATGTTAGGATTAGAGCCTGATTCACGTCTCAAGCCGAACAGGCTTGAGACGATCAGGCTCCAGGGCGTTGGCGGCCGGTAAGTCGGGGGCGAGAGCGGTAGTCCGCTCCGCCAAGGGTGGCAATGGGCGCGTTTCTGCTGCGAAGGACTGCCCTGCTCGTTCCCGTCGTCATCGGAATCACCTTGGCGGTCTTCCTTTTGATCCGGCTGATCCCCGGCGATCCGGCCCGCGTCCTCCTGGGCATCCATGCCACCCCGGACGCGTTAGCGGCCCTGCACAAGTCCATGGGCCTCGACCGGTCGCTGGCCGCCCAGTATTTCATTTTCCTGAAGGCATTGATCCGGGGCCAGCTCGGCTACTCGTATTTCTTCAGCGAGGGGGTGTCCGATCTCGTCCTGGCGCGGATTGCGCCCACCCTGTTCCTGATCGGCTACGCCACGGCACTGACCGTGCTGATTGCCTTTCCCTCGGCCATCCTGGCCGCGCTCAGGCCCAATTCGATCTGGGACCAGGCGGTCCGCTTCGCCTCGATATTCGGCATCGGCCTGCCCGGCTACTGGCTCGGCGTCGTGCTCGTCTACACCTTCGCCATCGCCATTCCGATCCTGCCGGTGGCCGGCTATGGGGAAACCATCGGCGAGCATTTCACCTTCCTGCTGCTGCCCTCTCTCACCATCGCGGTCAGTCTGGTACCCCTCGTGCTGCGCGCGCTCCGGGCAAGCGTCATGGAAACCCTGCGTGCGGGCTATGTGGACACCGCCCGGGCCAAGGGCCTCGCCTGGCATAGGGTCATGGGGCGCCATGTCGTGCGCAATGCACTGATCCCGGCGGTGACGGTGCTGGCCCTCAACATCGGCTATCTCATCGGCGGGACCGTCATCATCGAGAACGTGTTTGCCATTCCCGGTCTCGGCGGCCTGATGATCCTTTCCATTGGCACCCGCGACTACCCGACCATCCAGGCCGTCACCCTCGTCTTCGCCATCCTCGTGGTGCTGGTGAACCTGGCGACCGACCTCATCTATGTCGTCCTCGATCCGCGCCTGCGCGCGGTGATCCGATGACTACGGCTTCGCTACCCGCCGGCTCGCGCCCGGCGCGGCGCTTCTTCCGGCGCAGGCCGCCGCGCTCGCTGCTCATCGGCGGCGGGATGATCCTGTTCTGGATCGCGCTCGCCGTCGTCGGCCCGCTGGTCTGGACGGCCGATCCCACGGCGCTCAATCTCGGCGACTCGCTCCTGTCGCCGAGCTTCGCGCACCCCTTCGGCACCGACAACCTGGGGCGCGACGTGCTGCTGCGGATCGTCAATGGAGCATCCGTCGATCTGCAGATCGGGCTTTTCACCGTGCTGCCGGCCCTCACCATCGGCAGCCTGGTGGGCGCGCTCGCTGGCTATTACGGCTCCTTTGCCGACATGGCCGTGATGCGGCTGGTCGATATCGTGGTCGCCTTTCCCTTCTTCGTCCTGGTGATCGCCATCATCGCCGTGCTGGGGCCCGGCCTTCTCAATATGTATATCGCGGTCGGCCTGGTCGGCTGGGTCAGCTATGCCCGGGTGGTCCGCGCCGAGATGATGGTCGCCAAGCAGATGGACTACGCGCGCGCCGCCCGGGTGCTCGGCTTCTCCGATGCCCGCATCCTGCTGCGTCATCTGATGCCCAATGTGATCGTCCAGGCGCTGATCTATTCGACCTCGGATTTCATCCTCGGGATCCTGCTCGGCAGCTCGCTCGGCTTCCTCGGCCTCGGCGCCCAGCCGCCGACCCCCGAATGGGGCGTGATGATCGCCGAGGGCTACAGCTTCCTCGCCCGCGCGCCCTGGATCAGCGCCCTGCCGGGGCTGGTCATCGTCGCCCTGGCGGCGGCCTTCAGCCTGTTCGGCGACGGCTTGGCCGACTACCTGCGTCCGGAAATCGATCGCTAAATGTCCCGATCCAATCAATCCAAAAGATGCTGTAAATTCATCATGTTCGCCACATTTCTTGCGGCTGATTGGTGGCCGCTTCGGCGGCAAATGCTCCGGGAGCGGTACGCGTGACGGCCGCGCCGGCGACCATCGAGGCGAACGCCGGCGCCAAGGGCGATGCCGTGGGCAGCATTCTCAGCGTGCAGGGGCTCGCCGTCGCCTATCGCCGGGGCGGCCGCGCCCTCGACGTCGTCAACGGCGTTTCCTTCGACGTGCGTCCGGGCGAGATCTTCGGCCTGGTGGGGGAGTCCGGCTCGGGCAAGAGCACCGTCATCCGCTCGCTCATCCAGCTCCTGCCCGCCAATGCCGACATTGGCGGCGGTACCGTCAGCTTCGCGGGTCGCGACCTGCTGCGGCTTCGGGAGCGGGAGATGCGGCAGGTCCGCGGCCGGGACATCGGCATGGTGTTCCAGGATCCGCTCAACTCGCTGAACCCGGTCATGACCGTGGGCGCGCAGATCGGCGAAACCCTGCGCGGCGCCGAGGGCCCCGGCCAGTCCCGGCGCGAGAGGATCCTGGCGGCGATGCGGCTGGTCCACATTCCCGATCCCGAGCGTCTCTACGGCGCCTATCCCCATGAGCTTTCGGGGGGCTTGCGCCAGCGGGTGGCGATCGCCATCGCGCTGGTCGCTTCGCCCAAATTGCTGCTCGCCGATGAGCCGACGACAGCCCTCGACGTCACCATTCAGGATCAGATCCTGAAGCTGCTCATGGAACTCAGCGGCCGGCTCGGCATGAGCGTGATCCTGGTGACCCACGACCTCGGGGTCGTCGCCCAGACCTGCCAGCGCGTCGCGGTGCTTTATGCCGGCCGCATCGTCGAGAGCGGGCCGGTGGAGCGCGTCTTCGCCAAGCCGGCACACCCCTATACGGCCGGGTTGCTGCAATCGATCCCGCGCGGACCCGCCAGCGAGGGGCGGCTCAAGGGGATCGGGGGAACGCCGCCCAGCCTGGACAGCATTCCCGCCGGTTGTCCCTTCCATCCCCGTTGCGCTTTCGCGATCGAGGCCTGCCGCACCGGACGACCGCCCTTGGCGATGCACGAGGCCAACCATCTGACCGCCTGCCTCAGGCATGGCGAGCTGCCGGACCTCGCCCATGTCTGATGCCACGACGCCTGACGCGACAATGTCTGACGCGAAGACGTCCAGCCGGCCGGGCCCGATCATCGAACTGGACGGGGTGGTCAAGGCCTATCGGCTCAGCCGGCCGCTCGGCGCCATGCTGGCCTTCCAGCCGCGCCCGATGCTCCAGGCGGTGAGCGAGGTTTCGCTCGCCATCGAGACCGGCGAGACCTTCGGCCTGGTGGGGGAATCCGGCTGCGGCAAGAGCACGCTGGGGCGCCTGATCGTCGGCCTGGGCGCGCCCGACCGAGGCCGCATCACCTTCCGCGACCAGGACATCTACCTCGGCAGCCGGCGTGAGCTTCGGGCCCTGCGCCGGCAAATCCAGATGGTATTCCAGGATCCCTACGCGTCACTCAACCCGCGCATGACCATCGGCCAGGCGATCGCGGAGCCCTTGCGGGTCCATGGCGTCGTGCCGGCCGGCGAGGTGACTGCGGAGGTGGATCGCCTCCTGGCCCAGGTCGGCCTCTCGGCCGGCTATGCTCAGCGCTATCCCTTCGAGCTTTCGGGCGGCCAGCGTCAGCGCGTCGCCATCGCGCGCGCGCTTTCGGTCCGTCCGGCGGTGCTGGTGGCCGACGAGGCGGTCTCCGGTCTCGACGTGTCGATCCAGGCCCAGGTGCTGAACCTGCTGGTAGAGCTCCGGGACCGCCTGGGATTGACCATGGTCTTCATCTCCCACGACCTTGGCGTGGTCGAATATCTCAGCACCCGCATCGCCGTCATGTATCTGGGCAGGATCCTGGAACTAGGGCCCGCCTCGGCCGTGTTCCGCCGGGCGGGGCATCCCTATACCCAGGCGCTGATCCGGGCGATTCCGGCGCCGGACCCGGCCCGCAAGACCATGCGCGAGGCGGTGAGCGGCGACCTGCCGAGCCCGGTCAATCCGCCCAGCGGCTGCGTCTTTCGCACCCGCTGCCCCAAGGCACAGGACATCTGCGCCACCATGCCGCCGCGAGTGACCCTCGGCCAAGGTCATTGGGCGGCCTGCCATTTCGCCAACGCATCGGGGCCGTAGCGGGCCCTCCACGCCGAGAATCCATCGCAGCAAAGGGATCGAAGAATGAAAGTCTATATCAGCGCCGATATCGAAGGGGTCGCCGGCATCTCCCATTGGGACGAGGCCCGCAAGGAACATGCGACGTATCAGGAATTCCGCGCCGCGATGACCGAGGAGGTGGTGGCCGCCTGCGATGGCGCGACCGCCGCCGGCGCCAAGGAGATCCTGATCAAGGACGCCCATGCGACCGGGCGCAACATCATGGCCGGGCGGCTGCCCGCCTCGGCCAGGCTGATCCGGGGCTGGAGCGGCCATCCTCTGGCCATGGTCCAGGAGCTGGACAAGAGCTTCGATGCCCTGGTCCTCATTGGCTATCACTCGAAGGCCGGGACCGAGGGCAATCCGCTCGCTCATACCTTGACCCTGCAGATCGCGGGCCTGCGCCTGAACGGCGAGCTCTGCTCGGAGTTCCGCCTGCACAGCTATGCCGCCGCGCTCTATGGCGTGCCGGTGGTTTTCGTCTCCGGCGACAAGGGGATCTGCGGCGAGGCTTCGGAGCTGATCCGCTCCATCCGCACGGCGCCGGTCAGCGAGGGCCGCGGCGCCTCGACCATCAGCGTGCCCCCCGCCGTCTCCCAGCGCATGATCCGCGAAGGCGTGGGCGAAGCCCTCAAGGGCGATCTCGCCCGTTGCAGGGTCGAGCTGCCGAAGCACTTCGTGCTCGAGATCACCTTCACCAATCCCATCGACGCCTATCGCAAGGCCTGGTACCCGGGCGCCAGCCAGAGCGGCCCCCAGACCGTGCGTTTCGAAAGCGCGGACTATTTCGAAGTGCTGCGGGCGATCCGCTTCATCATGTGAGGGGCTGAGGCGGACCAGAAGTCATCGAAGCGGGAGGGAGGCAGGATCGTCATGGCAGGGAAATCGCGTCGGCCGTCGAATGTTGTGGTGCAGGTCGACGGCTACAAAATCGTCACCTACAGCTACGGCGAAGGCGAGGAGGTGCTGCTCTGCCTCAACGGCGGCCCGGGCCTCGCTTGCGACTACCTGCGCGATGCGCTGAGCGAAGTGGCCGACCATGGCTATCGCGTCGTCGCCTACGATCAACTGGGCTGCGGCCAGTCGGACAAGCCGAAGGACAAGAGGCTCTGGACCATCGCCCGCTACGCCCGCGAAGTGGAGACGGTGCGCAAGTCGCTCGGTCTCGGCAAGGTCCATCTCCTCGGCCATTCCTGGGGCGGCTGGCTCGGCATCGAATACGCCATCACCCACAACCACGCGATCAAGACCTGCGTGCTTGCCAGCACTTGCGGCGACATGCCCCACCTGATCGAAGAGCTGAACCGTCTGCGCGAAGCGCTGGGCAGCGAGACGGTGGCGATGATGCTCCAGCACGAAGCGGCCGGCACCCTCGATCATCCCGAATATCAGGCGGCGATCACGATCCTCAACTACCGCCATGTCTGCCGGCTGCAGGACTGGCCGGCGCCGGTGCAGCGGTCGCTGAAGAGCTGGAACATGGACGTCTATGGCGCCATGCAGGGGCCGAACGAGTTCCTCTATACGGGCAACCTAAAGGACTGGAACCGCATCCCGGACATGCACCGGATCGTCCAGCCGTGCCTGATCACCGTCGGCATGCATGACGAGCTTACGCCGGCCTGCGCCATGCGCATGCACCAGGCGCTGCCCGACGCGAAGCTGGCCGTGTTCAAGAACAGCGCCCATCTCGCCCATTGGGAGGAGAAGGAGAAGTATCTCGCGGTGTTGCTGGAATTCCTTGACAGCCACCGAGGCGAGCCGAACAAGCGGCAAGGGAAGCCAAAGGGTGCCGGCAGGAAGCGGTAGGGCTCGAGGGCACCACTTCGGCGGAAAATTCTCTATCGCATGTTGCCGGTGTGGCCGAGGGAGTAGCGGCCGGGCTGGGGCCAGACCGTGAGGCCATGGGGCTCGGAGCCCACCGGGATGCTGACCACTTTGCCGCTCGTGGTATCGATCCTATAGACGACGTTGTCGAACCGGCCCGAGAGCCAGAGCGCTTTGCCGTCGGCGCTCACATTGCCCATGTCGGGGCTGCCGCCGCCGGGAATGGGCCAGATCATCTCGACCTTCCGGGTGGCGAAGTCGATGACCGAGATGCTTCCCTTGGCCTTCGCCGCTCCCCGCATCATCTCCGTTCCGCGATTGGACACGTAGAGCTTCTTGCCGTCGCGGCTGGGATAGAGCCCGTGAGCGCCGACGCCCGTGGGGATGAACCCGACCTCCTTGAACGACTCGCCGTCGATCAGGAAGACGCCGTCGGCATGCATGTCGGCGACATAGAAGATCGTGCCGTCGGGGGAGATGCGGACATCCTGGGGCATGCCGCCCCGGGAGAGCTTGAGGAAGCCGAGCACCCGGCGGCCCACCAGGTCGATCTTCACCAGGCCCCCCTTGAACTCGCAGCTGAAGATCGCGTAGCGCCCATCGATGGAGAAATCGCCGTGGTTGATCCCGGGGCACTGCGGCGCCCAGAGGGTCCACTGCAGGACCATGGTATGGGGATCGCGGAAATCCAGACGCTCCCGGTTCTCGACCACCACGATGGCCGAGCGCCCGTCCGGCATGAAATACATGTTGTAGGGATCCTCGACCGCGATCGGCCGGCCGGGCTTCCCGGTCTTGGGGTCGATCGGCGTCAGGCTCCCGTCCATGCGGCCGCGCCGGCCGTTGTTGGCGACCCAAAGGGTCTTCAGGTCCCAGGACGGCACGACGTGCTGGGGGTGGATACCCACGGGAAACCGGTCCACGACCTTGAGGGTGACCGGATCGATGACATAGACGTCGTCGGTAAGCCGGTTCGGGACGTAGACGCGGGCGAGATCGCCGGCGACCGCCGGGCTCATCCGCCCGGCCGCGGCCTCGCTGTAGAGATTCGTCGGATCGATGACCGGCGGCATGCCCGGAAGTCCCTCGCCATGGGGAGGACCGGACTGGGCCAGCGCGGCAGCCAAGCCAAAGAAGAGGCCCAAGGCCAAGGCAAGGCCGAGGGCCATGAAGACGGACCGGTCGATGAGCTGCTGCACGGGAATTCTCTGGCGATCCGTCTCGGCAAATGCGGTGGTCGGTCCAGGCTTATATCCTGTTGCCCCCTTCAATTGCAGGTCAATCTTCCAGGGCTCCTGTTGCCGCCGGCAAGGGCGCCAAGGGACCGGCCGATCCCTTGGTGCCGGCCTGCGCGTTTGGCGGGATCGCCGGTCACTTCAGCAGCTTGGCCTGGATGTAGCCTTCCTTGTCCCCGACTTTCACGTGGACCCAGGTGCCGCCTGCAACCTTTTCGATGGCCATGACTTTGGTCCCTTCCGGCAGCCGCTCGAGAAGCTTGTTCGACGTGCCCGGGCCTTGGCGCAAATTGGCATAGCCGTACTGATTCGAGACGGTCATCTCGAGTTCGGCCGCCGAGGCGGCTTCCGAAAAGGCGACGATGGCCGAAAAGGCGGCCGCGATCATGAGCGTCCTTCGCATCTCGTTGGTCTCCCGTGATTCGAGGTTGTGGCGCAGCCGGGTAAATGCGCCCGTCGCCCTGACGCCAATCTGACGGGGACGCCTCAGTCCCCATGAATCATCGGCAATGGGAGCGCCCGGCCAAAGGCGCTGGGCGCGCGCTCTTGCCGGCGCCATGGCAACTGGGGTCAAAGCAGACTTACACGGACGGACGAGCCACTGCGGCACCGTCCTTCAACAGCGTCACAATCCACCCCACGAACGTCGCGACCAGGACGGGATAGGCGAAGAACGGAAGCGGTTGCGACAAGGCCGTGATCCCCGCGCCCGCGAAGATACGGCAGGCCGTGGCCGCGAACAGGAGTGCCGCTGCTAGTCCGAGCAGCCGCACGGCCATCGGGAAAACACGCGGGACGCCGATCAATACAAGCCCCGCCGCCCACAGGCCGACACCGCCACCGAAAGACGGGGCGCTCTGCGCCGGATCCATCGCCGCGCCCGAAACGAGGAGGCATTCGCCGATGGCGAAGACCAGAAAGCCCGTCGCGACGATCTCATGCCCCATTTTGAAGAAGCGGAGCGTCAGCAGCGTACAAGCCATGACCAGCGCGATGCCGTCGATGCCCCAGGCCAGCCCCCGCAGCGATGCCGACGGGGCGAACGTCCCCGCCAGGCCCAGCGCCCCGCCCACGCCGAGTCCGATCGAAGCCAGCACTCTCAGCGATTTGTCGTTCATTGTGCCGCACCCTAAACCGACATCCAGCGGATGACCCGTTTCCTGGGCCAAGATTGCTGTCAGCCGATGGCATATGCAAGGCGTGGCCGCGGATTGCTCCCAAAGCCGCGACGGGGCGAGCCGCTTCATCTTGCCGCTATCCGCGGATGCCTCAGCCATGCAACTTTGCAATCGGGGCCGAGCCTCGCGCCTGCGACCGCTGCTGCCGGCTGGCTCGAGGTCCCGATGATGGAAAGGGTCGCGCGCCCGATGCAGAAGTTCATGGCGGTTCTGGCGTTGGTTTTCGTCCTTGCCGCGAAGGCGGCGCTGGCTGAAGCGCCTGCCACGGTCTTCCTCGAGCAGCTGACCTGGACGGAGCTCAAGGACCAGATCGGCGCCGGAAAGACGACCATCCTCGTCCCCATCGGCGGGGTCGAGCAGAGCGGGCCGGACATGGCTCTGGGCAAGCATGACGTCCGGGTGAAGGCGCTGTCGGAAAAGATCGCGGTTCAGCTCGGCAACGCGCTGGTAGCACCCGTGATCGCCTATGTGCCGGAAGGCAGCGTCAGCCCGCCCACGGCCCATATGCGGTTTCCGGGCACGATCACCGTGCCGGATCAGACCTTCGAGACGGTGCTCGAATACGCCGCCCGAAGCTTCAAGCTTGCCGGCTTCCGGGACATCGTTTTCCTCGGCGACCATGGCGGCTATCAGAGGGACGAGCAGGTCGTGGCCGACCGGCTGAACCGGGAATGGAAGAAGTCGGAAACCCGCGTGCACGCGCTGCCGGAATATTACCGCACGACCCAGGGGGACTACGTCCTGGCGCTTGAGCGCAAGGGCTACAGCGCGGCGGAAATCGGCAGCCATGCCGGTCTCGCCGACACTTCCCTCATGCTTGCCGTCGATCCCGGACTGGTGCGGACGGATCGCCTGTCGACCGATGCCCGGTTGACCGCCGCCGAGGGGGTCTACGGCGATCCGCGCCGGTCAAGCGCCGCCCTCGGGCAGCTGGGCGTGGACCTCATCGTGGCCCGCACGGTGGAAGCGATCAAGAAGGCGGAAGCGCAGCGCTAGGGTAAGACTGTCGCTGGTGGAGAGGCGCTGCTGCAGCCTGGCGCGCTGTTCGGCATCAATGCCGCATCTGCTGGCCACAAGAGCATGTTTCGATCCAATTGAATCGGAACATGCTCTAGATTCCTTGGTTTGGTCGCATTTTCTGCGCCGAACCGGTGCCCACTTCGGCGGAAAATGCTCCAGGGCTATCGGGAAACCGGCTCCGCTCGTTCCGCCATTGCAGGCCGCAAGGCGGCCAGCCTGGCAACGCGCGGCAGTGCCTGGCCGACACCCTCGCACAAGGCGTCGAGATCGGAGCGCCAGGCCGTGACGCAGAAGGCCGTCCGATCGCGATAGGCGATATACGCGATGCCGAATCCATCGGGGCGAACCGGTCCGAAGGCGAAGCTGTCCAAACCCGCGGCCCCGGCCATCGAACTGGTGCAGACGATCGATGGGCCCATGAGCCGGTAGTAGGAAGGGTCCTCGAACAAATCGATGACGAGACCCTGGCCAACCGCGAGATAGTAGAGAGCCAGCATGTGGCGATCGATGCCGCGGCCGGCGCGGCACCGCGAGGCCCTGCCCGCGATGTCGCGCATCGCCCGTCGGGCGAGCGGCATTGCCGCCCGCTCATGTGCAGGATCGGCCGCTTGGCGGCAGAACGCCAGGGTCGCCGCCGTGACCGGCCGGACGGCCTCGGTTCGGCCGGCCCGGAAATGCCGCATGTGCACGGGCTGATAGACCGGGTGCATCTGGCCCATGAGTTCGAAATAGGCGACTTGAATGGCGAGCTGCGCCGCGACGTCGCCCCGGACTCCCCGCGAGCGACTGGGGACATCGAAGGCGCGTATGCGCAGGCGCTGGTTTGCACGCCTCATCTGCCGCTCGGCATTTTCCACGGCGTTCACCGCCTGCTCGTCCAATTGCCAGCGCAGGGGTTCGGCGCCGGCCCCTGCATCGATCGCCGGAGGGCGGGGCAGGGGATTGCGGGCGATGAAGCCGAGCAGATGCTGGGCGAGCCGGGCGCCGAGGAAACCATCGGCGCTCGCATGTTCGATGTTGCAGCCGACGAAGTCGCTGTCGGAGACGATGACCTGGATCGTCTTGTCGAACCAGCGATTGGCGCTGGCCATCAGCCAGCAGGCGGCCCGGCCTGCCGCGGTGTCCGGCGCGTCTTCGTCAATGCAGAGCGCGAAGGCAGCCGTTTCGATGGCATCGAGCTGCGGGCGATTTGCGGCCGCGATCCGGTCTCTCAGGCCCGCCCAGGGGACTCTTTCGCCCGCGGTGAGGGCGCCGATCCGGGTGGTTTCGCCTTGCCAGCGCAGGATCGCACCGATCCGCTCCGCCACGGCTGCGGCATCTTCCAGCCGGCCTTCACGCAGGAGCGGGAGCGGAAAGAAGGCACCCCGCCACGCGACGATGCAATGGGAAGGCAAGGGATCGGCCCGCATGCTGTCGACGTCGGCGCCCGGAATGCGCACCGAGCCTGACAGTCCGCGGTATTGCAGCATGCAGAGCGGCAGACCGTTCTCCCGGTCCTGGGGCAGCTGTCCCAGGCTGGCCTTGACCATGAAGTCCATGACCGCAAGCGCGACCGAGGCGGCGCGCACCGCCCGCGGCGCCCGGCACCATTCCTGCGGCATGGCGAAGCCGCCGGCCACATTCTGCTCGATCGCCAGCGGCGCCCGATTGCGCAAATAGACGTCGCGCCAGAAGTCGTGGACGAAGCTCGTCTGCGCGCGCGCATCGAGCGCGTGGAGCTGCGCTTGCAAGGCGGGACCGGGGCCGGAGAGAAAAGCCGAGACGGCGGCACTTGTCCGCGCCAATTCGGCCGCCGTCGAGAGAGGCTCGGCGATTTCGAGATAGTGCCGGCAGGTGTCTTCGAGGTCTGGGATCGGCAAGCGCGGCGGCTCGACCCAATCGCCTCCCGCCGCGCCGGGCGGCCGCTCGAGCCGGAACTGTCCGCCGCTGGTCCGGTCCGGCACAGCCCCGCCCTCTTGGCCACCTGTCGCAAATTCTGTGACCTTTTCGGATTTCTGGCAAGGCAAACGCGAGGCAAACGCGAGATGCCATTGGCTACCGACGCAACCGGCGGCCCGAAATGCGGCGGGTGGATCCGATTTGCATATCTTCCTTGGCATTGCGGGATTGGCGACGGACCAGCGGTGCCGCAATTCACGGCCTTATGTTCGGGATACCGGTGCTCCCAATTGTCCAATAGTCTTCGGCCATGCTTGGTATAGGGGACATGCCGGTTGCCGATGATGCCAGCGTCGATGGCGGAGCGGCGCCGGCGCGGGCCGGGAATCGACGATGACCGGGCTCGCGCGAATTCTGTGCGTCGGTTTCGACGCCTGCGATCCGGAGACGGCGCTCGATCTTGCGGCCGCCGGCCGGATGCCCTTTCTCGCGCAGCTTATGAAGACCGCCGCGCGATGCCCGCTGCGTCATCCCTTCGGTCTCTTCGTGGGCGCGCTCTGGACGACCTTTGCCACCGGACTGCGTCCGGATCGCCACGGCTTCTACTGCTGGGACGAAATCGACGTCGCCAGCTACAGGCGCCGGCTGGTCTCGCCCGGCCGGGCCAAGGGCACGCCGTTCTGGCGGGCGCTGAGCGCGGCCGGAAAGCGAACGGCGGTGATCGATGTTCCCCATTCCCGTGCCGACCCGCCCATCCACGGCCTCCATATTGCGGAATGGGGATGTCACGACCGGCATTTCGGCTTCCATACCTGGCCCAGGGAAGAAGCGGCGCGGATCGAGAAGGTCTTCGGATTGCATCCGCTTCTGGGTGTCGACGCCTATTCCACGCGGGAGTTCGCGCCCGACGACTACGTCTTCCGCGTTGGCGCGCGGCGCACGCCCGTGGAGGAGCAGCAGCTCTTCAACGGCCTGCTCAGCGGCCTGGAGCGCAAGCGGCGCCTGTCGGCATCGCTCCTGGCCGAGGGCGGCTGGGATCTGTTCGTCACGGTGTTCGGCGAGAGCCATGCCATCGGCCATCAGCAGTGGCATCTCCACGATCGGGCCAATCCCAGGTTCGATGCGGCGGCGCTGCAGGCGGTCGGCGGCGATCCGGTGGCGGCGGTCTACGAGCGGCTCGACAGCGCGTTCGGAGAGCTCCTGTCCCTGGTCGATGGCGAGACCACGGTCCTGCTGCTGCTCAGCCACGGCATGGGCAGCCATGTCGGCGGCACCCATCTGCTGGACGAGATCCTGCGCCGGCTCGACTTCGCCTGGGAAGGCGGACCGCTGAGAGGCCGCCCCGGCGACGTGATGGATCGGGCCATGGTGAAACTGTTCGGCGGCGCCGGGCTGCGGCGCCGGGGACTGGCCTTGCCCGAGGTGCTTGAACTGGCGGCCCGGCGCCTGCCGCGGGCCAGCCGCGAATTCGTCTTCCGGTGGGAACGGGCTCGCCAGCGGTTCTTTCTCGAGCCCAACCACTCGGTCTATGGCGGGGTGCGCCTCAATCTCGTGGGGCGGGAACCGCGGGGGCGCGTCCGGCGCGAGGACGCGGGCGAGATCGTCGCCAGGCTGACCCGGGATCTTTGCGAGGTGATCGACCTCGACAGCGGCCGGCCCGCCATCCGCGCCGTCGAACCGGCCGAGCGCTGGTATCGCCGGTCCGACGAGGACAGCATCCCCGACCTGTTCGTCGAGTGGGAGCGGGCGGGGTCGGTCAAGACTGTGTGGTCGCCCAAGATCGGCATCCTGCACGCGCCCTATACCAACTGGCGCTCGGGCGATCACCGGCCCGGCGGACTGATGTTCGCCGCCGGCCCCGGGATGCCGGCAGGCGCCTTGCTGCCCGAAATCGCACTTGAGGATATTGCACCGAGCTTGGCGGCGCGGCTGGACGTGGCCCTCGACGACATCGACGGCCGCCCGGTCGGCCGGCTCTCAGGGCGGGGTTTGGACTGAGGGGCAGGAGCCCGAAAGCTTCGCCGCGCTGAGTTGCGCGTGGAATCGACCTTGACATTATACCGACTAGTCTGTATAGGTCTGTCGTGAACATGGCAACCGATGCAAATCCCCCGATGGCACCAGGGCGGCGCAAGCTCCTCGATGCCGCCTTGTCGGTGATCCGCAGCAAGGGCTACGCGGCAACCTCGATCGATGAGCTTTGCGCGGAAGCGGACGTCGCCAAGGGATCGTTCTTTCATCACTTCAAGAACAAGGAAGCCCTTGGCGTGGCGGCGGCCGAGTACTGGTCGGCGAGGGCGGGGGCGCTGTTTGCGGCTGCCCCTTATCATCGGCATGCCGATCCGCTCGATCGGGTTCTCGGCTACATCGATTTCCGCAAGTCGATCCTCACCGGCAGGATTCCGGAATTCACCTGTCTCGTCGGAACGATGGTGCAGGAAGTCTATGAGACCAACCCGGAAATCCGCGACGCCTGCGACGCCAGCATCAGCGGCCATGTCGCCGAAGTCGAGGCGGACATCGCCGAGGCCATGCGCCTTCACGGCATTCGCGCTGCCTGGACGGCGCGAAGCCTGGCACTTCACACCCAGGCCGTGCTGCAGGGTGCCTTCATATTGGCCAAAGCCAAGGGCAGTGCAGAGATCGCCGCGGCAAGCGTCGATCACCTGCGCCGCTACGTCGAACTCCTGTTTCAGACTGCAAAACGCAAAGGAAAGGAAACGTCATGAGTACGAAAGATACCTATCTCGCGGTCTTTCTCGGCAGCAAGACCAGCCTGGCCGCGAAGGCATGGATGGCACTTCCCGAGGCCGACCGGCGCGCCAAGGAACAACAGGGCATCGCGGCCTGGAAAGCCTGGGCCGAAAAACATCGTGGCGCGATCGTCGCCATGGGCGGACCGCTGGGCAAGACGAAGAAAATCTCTCAGGCCGGCATCGAGGACATCAGCAACGCGATGGGCGCCTTCACGGTGGTTCGCGCGGATTCCCATGAGGCGGCCGCCAGGCTGTTCGAAAAACAT
>DATNJA010000013.1:0-7662 GCA_035604155.1 Candidatus Udaeobacter sp.
ACCGTGATGCCGTCGGGCAGGGTGAAGTCGCCCTTGAAATTGATGCGGATTTCCTGGCGGAAACCGCCGCTGGTGCGACCGAAGTCGCCTAGACCTCCCCCGGCCGTCCCGCCGCTGGTGGTCTTGATTTTACTAGCGACAGCCGCCTGATCGCCGCCGATGAGAACGCCGGCCGACGCGCGGTAGTAGCCGGATATGTCGAGCTTTATTCCACCGTCGGCCAGCGCCTGGCTCGTCGCCAGGCCGGCCGCTACCAGGGCCGTGGTTCCAAACAGCGATTTCTTCACCCCGAAGTTCCCTCCCCCAATACGCGACTGGCCCGCCATGACGGCAAGCCGAAATCGGTTGACGTAGAGTTCCCCTCGAGCAAGCCCCTCGATTCCCCGAGGCTTGACTCATGTATCCTCAAGCCGGAAAGCGGAAACGTCAAGATGTCGTCACAATACTGTTGAGAACTCGCAACTCCGCGGCCGGCATATCCATGCCGCGCAATCCCGCCAACCGCGCCGCCCACAGTCGGAATCTCCTGCCGGTCGGCAATCGGCCGAATTCGCCCGTTGGTATCCATCGGGAAAGCCGGGAGTTCTTGCATTGACCGCGCTGAGGCGGCGATAGTGCGGCCCACAAATGGCCGCTCAGCTGAAGCGCTTCGCCCTGCGCCGTGCCCCTCTCTGGCTCGCTCTGGCCATGGGAGTGGCGTCTGCCCGGCCAGCGATCGCCGGCGATCCGGCCGCCGGCTGCGCCCAAGGGACCGAACCGGCCGAGACCGTCACCGACTGCTCGGCGCTGATCGATTCCGGGCAATTGAAGCCGCCCGACGCCGCCGCGGCCTTCGACAACCGGGGCAACGCCTATCTCGCCAAGGGCGACGACGGCAGGGCGATCCAGGATTTCGAGGCGGCGATGAAGCTGATGCCTGGCTTCGCCAAGGCCCAGCTGGACCGCGGCATCGCTTATGGCCGCCAGGGCGATTACGACCGCGCGATTGCCGACTACGATGCCGTGCTCAAGGCCGACCCGTCCGACGTGGGCGCCTTGGGCGCGCGCGGCTGGGCCTACAACTACAAGCACCAGTTCGATCGCGCGATCGACGACTTCAATGCCGCGATCGAGATCAAGGACGACGATGCCATCGGCTACAATGGCCGGGGTTGGGCCTATCTCCTGATCGGCGAACCCAAGCAGGCCATGGACGATTTCAACCATGCCCTCGCCATCGCTCCGGACGGGGCCGATGCCCTGTATGGGCGCGGGCTCGCCAAGGACCGGCTCGGAGATGCGCCCGGTGCTGCGGCCGACTATGGCGCGGCCCGCGCGCTCGCGCCCGACATCGAAGCCCTCCTGAGGCGCAAGCAGCTGATAATGTGATCTGCCGGTATCCCGGTAAGTGGAGGGCCTGAGCCATGATGACCGGACTGCGTATCCCCGACTTGGAAGGCAAGATCTATCTCGTGACCGGCGCCTCGACCGGGATTGGCGCCGCCGTGGCCCGGGCTTTCGGCGCCCAGGGTGCCGCGGTCGGCGTCGGCTTCAACGCCAGCGCCAAGGAGGCCGAGGCCGTCGCGGCCGAGGTGACGAAGGCGGGCGGCAAGGCCCTGCCGGTCCCGGGCGACATGATGAAGCAAGCCGAGGTAGCGCGCGCCGTCGAACGCACGGCCAAGCATTTCGGCCGGCTCGACGGCCTGATCAACAATGCCGGCGGCATGCTGGGCCGGATGGCGCTCGCCGATTCCGACGAAGCCCATGATCGTGCGGTGATGGACCTGAACTCGCTTTCGGTCGTCTGGGCCAGCCGCGCCGCCCTGCCCTGGCTGAAGGCCCGGGGCGGGGTCATCATCCACACCAGCTCCGTTGCTGCCCGCAACGGCGGCGGGCCCGGTGCCACCCTCTATGCGGCGTCCAAGGGCTTCGTCAGCACGCTCACGCGCGGCATGGCCAAGGAGTTGGTGAAGGACCGCATCCGGGTCAATGCCGTAGCGCCGGGCCTCATCCAGACTCCCTTCCACGACCGCTACAGCACGCCCGAACAGATAAAGGTCATCGCGGCGAGCATCCCCATGGGCCGCGCCGGCACGCCGGAAGACTGCGCCGGGGCTTATCTCTTCCTCGCCTCCGACATGCTGAGCGGCTACATGACCGGCCAGGTCATCGAGGTCAACGGCGGCCAGTTGATGCCTTGAGGCGACGAGGCGCGCTAGCCTGCGCGGCAGGTCCAGGCGCGATAGAAGCGGCCGGTCTTGGTCTCGACATAGTCCTCCAGGAATCGCCGGCGGAATTCATCCGAGAACAGCGGCGCGCCGGTGTAGATGCTCGTAAGCGAGAACGGCACTCCGGCGCTCGGCATGATCCAGGCCGGTGTCCGACAGCCCTCGACAAGGCGCATTAGCTGACTGGAATCCGCGCCGACGAAGACGAGATCCATCCAAGTGGCATAGTCGATGGCGATCCTGCCCGAGCGCAAGACCAGCGCCGCATCCTGCATCGCCAACCAGTAGTGGTCGTCATCGCTGGCGGCCATCTGCGCGCCAGGAAATTGTCCGGCAAGGCCCTCGAGCTCGGCCATCGCCTCGGTCATCGCATGCCGGTTCTGGAGGAACTCGACGACCGACAGCCCGCCGTAGTTTCGCAAGTAACCGGTACCTCCTGCCAGGAGCGCCAGCATGAGACCAGCGGCCCAGAAGCTTCTCTGCGTAAGCGGCAGCCTGCGCCCCGCCAGGGCCGGATCGGCGACGACCACGGTCGCGTAGAAACCGACCGGGATCATCGGAACAATGTGATAGGCGCCGGCCAGCACCCGCCCGGCAACGAGAACGGCAGCCGCCGTGGCAGCGAGGAAGCCCCACAGCAGCCAGCGATCCTCGGCCGCCAGGTGCGGTCGGCGCCAGGCATAGAGCAGCACCGCCGGCCCGACGAAGGCGCCGGCAAGTGCCAGGCTCGTCCCTAACATCAGCAAGTCGAGACCGTGACCGGCGCCCATGGACAGATAGCGGCCATAGTCGGCCAGGGAGACGTTGGGGAGAGCGAAGGGAGCCACAAAGACGACGGCGCCGGCCACCACCTGCGTCAGCAGGCTCGCAGTTTTTTGATGCCAACTGGCGTCGCGCCCGATGATTGCGAGCGCCGCTGGTGCAACGAAGACGAAACCGTTGAGCTTGAGGCCGGCCGCGAACCCTAGCAAACCGCCGATGGCGAGGTTGGCCGCCACGCGCGGCAGCCGCAACGCAGCCAAAGCCAGCGCGGCCGAAAGAAACAGAAACGACTCCGGCCGGTTCCAATAGGCCAACAGGCCATAAGGCAGCAGCAAGGCAACAAGGGTGGCCAGTGCGAGAAATGCTGCGACTCGGTCCTGCTGTCGCCAGCAAACAGGCATTGCCGCCAGCGCCGAGAGCAAGGCTGCTATTCCCGGCAGTTTCGAGCCCCAGAGCGATTGATCGAACCAGAGCCCCAGGCCATTGGCGAGAAAAAGCATCGGCCCGTAGGGCATGCCGTAAACGGCCGCGTCATCGGGTGCGGAATAGACGCTGCCGCCGTGGATGGCCATGTAGGACATGACCGTGATCGTCGTCTGGACATGGTCCGTATAACCCGGGTAGGCAAGGTAGACGACGATTTGCCCGAGATAGAGGAAGACCGTCGCCGCGCCGGCCGCGAGCGCAAGGCAAACGAAACCGTTGGATGCAGCGAACCGGCGCAAACTGGCGACCCGCCCCCAGGCGAGGATCGCCAGCAACAATACGGGCAAGGAAAGCATCGGCACCAGGGTGGCCGCGCGATCGAACCACGGCGTGAGAGCGGCTATGAGCGACATCATGCGCTAGGCATCCACGCCGACGTCCAACGGGAAGCAAGCTCCGTCCAAGCGATGAGCAGGATGGCCGCCGGCCGCCAACTGAACCCGGCTTTCGCGACGGCCGGTTCTTGGGGACAACGTCCTGGCGGTCACGGCAGCTGCTTCCGGATAGCGAGGCTTCAGCGCCCGCCCGGCAGCAGGCCCCGCTCGGCCAGATTGTTCATGAGCGCGAGGACGCCGAAATCCCAGGGCGCGATCCGGTCCGAATAGTCCACCCGGTTGACCAGCGCGCCAAGGCCGGGACTGGAAATCGCGACCTCATCGCCCGGCTTGTGGGTGAAGCCTTCGCCCGGGGTTACGCGGTCCTGGACCGGCGCGAACATTGTGCCGGTGAAGAGGACAAGGCCGTCAGGATATTGATGATTGCGATCGATGGTCTGGCCGGCGAGATCGAGCAGGTCCCGGCTGATCCGCGCGAGCGAGCTTACGGCCTCAAGACGGAAATTGTCGTTCCCGGCGATGGTCAGGCCGACCTCGCAATGCCGCAGATCGTCGATGCCGAAGGCGGAGTCGAACAGGCGGATAAAAGGGCCGATGGCGCAAGAGCCGTTGTTGTCCTTGGCCCGGCCGAGCAGGAGCGCGCTGCGCCCCTCGAAATCCCGCAGATTGACGTCATTGCCCAGCGTCGCCCCGACGACGCGTCCTTGCGCGCCGATGGCCAGCACCACCTCGGGCTCCGGGTTGCTCCAGACCGAGGCCGGGTGGATGCCCACGTCCGCGCCGTAGCCGACGGCGGACATGGGCTGGGCCTTGGTGAACACCTCGGCGTCCGGCCCGATCCCAACCTCGAGATAGGGCGACCACAAGCCCCGGGAAACCAATACCTCCTTCACCTTGCGCGCCGCTTCCGAGCCCGGCCGGATGGCCACGAGATCGACGCCCAGATCCTGGGTCAGGCGTTGGCGCACGGCTTCGGCTGCCTTGGGATCGCCCTTGCTGCGTTCCTCGATCACCCGCTCCACCAGGCTCGCCGCGAAGGTGACGCCGCAGGCCTTGATCGCCTGAAGATCGATCGGCGCCAGCAGATAGGGCTTCGCCGGGTCCCGAGCGTTCGCACGACTGTTGGCGATCACCGCCGCGATCGGGCCGAGGCTTTCGCCCTGGCGGCAGGCCGCAACGGCGGCCGATGCGGGATCGGCCTCGTTCAGCAGCATGGCGGCGAGCGGAAACCGGCGCGAAACGTCGACGGCCTCGCCGGAGCGAATGACCAGGACCGATGGGCCGCCGCCGGGGCCTGGGAGCATCGCGCGGCCGATCAGGAGCGCCTTCTCCCAATCGTTGGGCAGGACAGAATTGCTCAACAGAAAGCTCCCTTCGGCGCCAGGCAGCAGCTCAGACGGTGCCGACCAGCGGCAGATCGAGGCGCATGATCAGGCCGCGCCCGGCCAAGTTTTCGGCCTCGATCCCGCCGCCGAGCGCCTGGAGATAGCGCCTCGCCGTCCACAAGCCGATCCCGCCATGGGTCTCGCCGTCGCTGCGCGAGGCGCTGCGCAGCGAAAAGCCGCGTTCGAAGATGCGCTCCTTGTGCTCGATCGGCACGCCGGGGCCATCGTCCACCACGTCGATTTCCGCTCGGGCGCCGGACTTGACCAGGCGCAGCTCGACCCTGCCGCCCTTGGGCGTGAAGCTGATGGCATTGTCGAGCACGGCCTCGACCGCGGTCTCGATCAGCTCCTCGCTGCCGAGCACGGTCAGCCCCTCCGGCAGATCTGCGGCCAGCACCACACCGCGGCCCTCAGCGAGCGCCCGGTAGGCCTTGGTCATCTGGTTCAAGAGGCGGCTGAGGTCGACCGGCCGGCGCGGCGGATCGAGCAGCTCGGCCACCGATTCGTCCAGCCGGCGCGCGTCGTCAACCAGATTGTCCAACCGCTCGACCGCCTGTTCGGTGACCTCGAGCGCGCGCTTGGCTCGGAGGTTCCCGTCGGCCAGCCCCCGGCGTAGCGGCTCCAGCGATTGGCGCATGATGGCGATCGGCGTCTTGAAGGCGTGGGCATTGTCTTCGGCCCGCCGGCGGATGCTCTCGGCGCTGTGGCCAAGAGTGGAAACGAGCCGATCGAATTCGGCCGCCACGCCATCGAGCTCGGCGATCTCGTTTTGATCGGTGAAGCTTCGGCTTTCGCCGCTGCCCAGGCGCAGGGCCCGGGCCGTGCGTCCGAAGCGCCTCACGCTGCCGCGAATGGCGAGGAAAACGAACAAGGTTATGCCCGCCAGGCCGACGTAGAGGATGGCGGCATCCTGGACCTCGATCCGCTGCCAGAAGGGGGTGGTGAGCGCCGCCCCCACCACGTCGTTTGCCGGGTAGGAGAAAACGATCGCCCAGCAACCTTTCGCCGTCAGGACCGGCACGATGGAGGCAAGCACCTCGTCCTGGCCGGCCGGATCGTGAAAGTTCCGCGCCTCCGGCTGATCGCCGCTGCAGGACTGGGTCACCGTGCCCAGGACGCCGAGGTTGATCAGCTCATGACTCTCCCGCTGGAAATCGCCGGCGCCGATGGTCGGCGCGGCGGCCACGAGATAGAAGCCTTCCGCGCTCTCCTGTCCGGCGGGACGGAAGAGCAGGCGTACATGGGTATTGCTGTTATCGATGTAAGGCGCCAGCGTCTCAGTCGCGTTGGTGAAGGCCGAGGGGTCGCTCCGGCGCAGCAAGGGTTCGAGTGCGGTGGCAACCAGCCGCCCCTGGGCCTGGACGCTGCGCAGCAGGAGATCCTGCCGTTCCCGATCGGCCCGATTGAATATCAGATAGAGGGCGACCGGCACCGACAGGAAGGCGACCCCCAGCATGAACAGCGGCATCACCAGCGACCGGCGGATGCGTCTGAAGGGGTTCTTCATTCGCCATGGTCCCAGTAATAGCCGTAGCCCGAGTAATTCTTGATGCAGTCGAACTCGTCGTCGATGGCGCGGAATTTCTGGCGGATGCGCTTGATGAAGGAGCGGACATTGACCCGATAGCCCTCCTCGCCCCAGCCGGCGATGAATCCCTCGCCGCGCACCAGATCGTAAATTTCCCGGTAGGAGAAGTCGCGCTTCGGCGTCTCGGCTAGAGTCTGGAGAATCGTGAACTCGGTCAGCGTCAGCTCGACCCGCTTGCTGTCCCAGAAGGCGCGCCCGATGAGGGGCCGGAGCTCCAGCTTGCCCCGGCGGATCAACTCCGTACCGGCCGCCGTGGCGCGCTTGCGCCCGTCCACGATCAGCGACAGGCGCTGGAGGATCACCGACAGGCTGCGCGACTTGCTGATGAAGTCGACCGCGCCCAGGGCCAGCGCCGCTTCCTCATAGACGTTGTCGGTCAGCGCCGTCAGGAACAGCACCGGCATGCTGTGGCCGCGCTCGCGCATGAGGCGGAGCACGCCCAGCCCATCCAGCCCGGGCATCCGCCAGTCGAGCAGAACCGCATCGACCTCTTCGGGCTTGGACAGCTGGCCGAGCGCAGCCTCGCCGCCGTCGACGCTGGCCACGTCATAGCCTTCGTCCATCAGGTTCTGGCCGAGGGATTCCCGGAACAGCGCATCGTCGTCGACGAGGAGAAGTCGACCCCGGGGTTCGTTGTCAGCCTGCATGAGCCTTCACCAGGCCGCCGACACAGCCGCCATGGGTCGTGTCCGCCGGGTCCCGATCATTGATCTCATAGGTGAGCGTGCGATAGGTGGTGCCGCCCACTTCCGGATAGAAGAACAGTTTCACGTCGCAGGTCTGGGACCGATAGGTCCACACCCGCGAGGGTGGCGAGTCCGCCTTTTCCACCGGCGGGCCCAGGAGATTCATCGCGTCAACTTCGGTGAGGCCGACCAGCCGGTCCGGATCGTACTCGG
>DATNJA010000014.1:0-3288 GCA_035604155.1 Candidatus Udaeobacter sp.
TATCGGCTATTCCTGGGCGACAAGAACGGGCGCTTTGCCGTGGAGAACTTCAACTGGCCGGTCTCGGCTTAATGCGGTCTTGATGGGGGCGCGTGGGCTGCCCTCTCGAACCCTTAGGGCAATAAGCGCATATCTTGCGGCGACACGCGTTACCGGAGACCGCCGCCATGTGCTTGCAGCAGTATCGCACGACGATCCCGACCGCCGATGACTTGCGCTCGAACGGCGAGGCCTATGATTGCCGTGCCGACGAGGTCCAGGCCTTGATCGGTGCCAATCTGAAGCGGCTGCGCAGGCAGCGCGGGCTCTCCCGCCGGCGGCTTGCCCGCCTCGCTGAGCTCGAGGGTTCGACCCTGCGGATGCTGGAGCGCGGCGCAATGACACCCGGCATCGGCATGCTGTGGAAGCTCGCGCGCGAACTCCACGTGCCCTGCACGGCTTTCATCGAGGCCGCGACGGCGCCAAGCGCGATGTCCTCCCGTATGGACGGCTCCGGCCTGTTAGCCCTGGGATAAGCGGCCGGAGTGGCGCTCAGCGCGCCACCGTCACCGCGCAATGCGCCTTGGCGGCCACTTCCGCGGCCACCGAGCCCAGGACCAGGCGGGCGACGCCGACCCGGGGACTGCCAACCACGATATGGTCGAAGCCGTTCTTCTCGGCGTAGTCGACGATGACCGCAGCCGGATCCCGGCCGGTCGCCTTCACGACCTCGGCCGCCGGAGCGCCCGCCGTCTTGGCCACGGCGATTGCGCGGTCGATCACATCCTTCTGCTTGTCGTCGGTCCAGAGATGATAGCTGCCACTCTTCGCATCTAAGACCAGGATGTTGACCGCAATGACGGACAGCTTGGCGCCGGTCCTGGCCGCGAGCTGAGCCGCCAGGGTTATCGGAATGTCGGAGTGGGGCTCGCCGTCCGTTGCGCAGAGGATCTTCTTGGTCATGGTGACACCCTTCCCTGTTGGTTCTACCGGCCTGGATTGGGATCGATTGCTTGCATCGTCGCCGCCCGATGCAACAGGAGCCGGCACTGCGCCGCATTGACGCAGATCAAACCGATCTCGGCGGCGGCACCCTCGGCCCCACTGTCCGGAATTTTATGATTCCTTGATGAATACAGCCTACTTCCAGCATCGATCCTTTATGCCAAGGGGCGGATGGTGCTGGTCTATCCATTTTGGCCAGGCGCATACCCCGCGCAATCTGGCTGGGGGCTCAGGCGAGACGAGCCCCTTTTCTTTGTCCCGAACGCCCTAATTCACGAAAGCCTGGCCGGCGCGAGCGCCGTCAAGGGTCGAACGGATAGAAGATGTGCATGGCGTGGAGGATGCAGTCGGTGACCGGCAGATAGTCCGAGTCCGGCAGGGAGAACAGCCGCCGGAATTCGCTGAGCGGCAGGCTCCCGTCCAGGAACAGATACAGGATCTGCGCGCTGACGGGATGCAGATGCAACGGCAGACAGGCGAGAATGCCCGTTGGCATACAGGCCTAATATAAATCGCCCGCCCGGCGCCATCAAATGCCAATCGGACGAGCGCTTTGTTGCTGGTCCGCCCTCGCTAGTCCGCGACGACGCCGGCCAGGATCGCCCGGTTCCAGCGCTTTACGGTCATCTTGCCGCGCAGGCCCGCCTTGGTCGCCGGGTCGGCATTGACGATGGCCATGGCTTCCTCTCGCGTTGCGACGTCGAGTACCAGGAGGCTCCCGATCGGCGTCACGCCATCGTCGGTGCGCAGGCTTCCGGCGGCGAGAATCTTGCCCTTGATGGACTGCTCATAGGCCCAGTGGGCATCCATCACTGCCCTGTTGCGCCTGATGGCGGCACCGTCGGGGGCGTCGTCGCTGACGATCATCCAAGGCATGCTCTGTTCTCCCAAGAACCGTTGGCTATCGGGTTTCGTACCGGTCCCGCCTCGGCAGGATGGCCACCTGTCTCCCTCGGATGCTGCTCAAGCGAAAGCGAGTTCGCAAGCAGCGGGGCCATATGCAATGCGTGCCTATGCGCCGGGACAGCCGGGAATGGGCGTCATGTAAGAGTAGGTTTCTCCAGCGTAGGGGACATATAAGCCGCCCCTGGTGCAGGCATGAACATTGCCGGCATGAAAGACGAACCATTGAACGCCCCTGCCCATGGGGCCGAGCGATCGTCGGAATAGCGACTCCTCGCCGGCCAGAATGCCAGCAACGACGGGAGGTATGCTGTCGCCCGTCAGCAGCGTCAGGGGCCGCCCGTCGGCGTCCACGGCCTTCAGCGCATTGATCGCTTCATAGGAAATCACGCCGCTTGCCGACAGGTGGGCGTGCGCGACCGCCATCAGTATGTAGTCATCGAGAGCGCTTCTGACGTCCGCCGAGCCCTGGACCATCGGCGGCGCAATCCACATCAGCATGACCACCTCATACTGGCTGCGGTTGTGGAGAATCGTGAGGTAGTCCTGGGCCAGGGCGGTGGCCGATGGCTTCCATTGCCGGGCCGAGGCGGGCGAAACCAACCCAAGACAGAACAGCCCCAAGAAGACGAGCGCCAGCACCCGCATGGAAATTCTCGCCATGGACCCTCTCAGCATCCCTGTGATCACGGCACGTCCATCGTGGCAGCAGTCGGCCCGAAAACACACTGGAGAATCCTGCCATTGCCGATCGGCCCGGCGACCGGCTCCGCGCACAATCCCGTCGCGACCCTTGCGCCCCCTCAGCGGGACGAGGATTGATCCTTCATTGCCTGCCTCACGGCCGGCTCGCGGGGGATCGGCGCGACGGCGCCGTAGCCGGTGGTCGAAAGGGCGGCCGCGGCGACGGCGTAGCGAGCCGCCGCCTCCGCTGGGTCGCCGGCCAGGATACGAGCGAGAAACGCGCCCGACAGCACGTCGCCGGCGCCTGTGCTGTCGACGGCGCTGACTTTCGGCGGCGCGATGCGGATGCGCGTCTCGGGGGTCGCCAGGATCGCGCCAGCACTGCCTTGCTTCAAGATGACGATCTCGGCCCCGAGCGCGCGATAGAAGTCGAGGATGGCGTCGGGATCCTGGAGCCCTGTCAGTGCCTCGGCATCTTCCTGGCTCGCAAAGACGTATTTGGCTTGCGCGGCGCCGGCGTGGATCGCGGCGCGGGCCCGGGGAACCGGCCAGAGGCTGCGGCGGTAGTTCGTGTCGAAGGCGATGGCCACGCCGGCGCCCCGCGCGACCTCCATGGCCCGGAAGACCGCATCGGCTGCCGAGGCGGATATGGCCAGGCTGATGCCGGAAGTATAGAAGATCCGCGTCCGGACGATCGCCTCCTCGGGTAAGTCCGCC
>DATNJA010000015.1:0-24357 GCA_035604155.1 Candidatus Udaeobacter sp.
GACCAGGTTGAAGTAGGCTTCGACAAGCGTGGCATCGCAGTCGACCGCCTGGGCAAAGGCGCCATGAGCCGCGTCGGTCTGGCCGATCTCCTGCAACAGCTTGCCGAGATTGCAATGCGCCTTGGCCAGCTTCGGCGCCAAGTCCACGGCTCGCCGATAGCTTTGGATTGCCTGCTCGTAGTGCTGCCCGTCGCGAAGCGCATTGCCGAGATTGTTGTGCGCATCCGCATAGTCCGCCTTGATCGCGATGGCGCGCCGATAGGTGGCGATGGCCTCCTCCAGGCGGCCCTTGGCGCGCAAGGCATTTCCCAGATTGTTCAGCGCTTCGGCAAATTCCGGATTCAGCGCGAGCGCGTGGCGATAACTCTCCTCCGCCTCCGCGAAATGCCCCAGCTCCTTCAGCGCCAACCCCAGATTGTTGTGCCCGGCGGCGAGCTTCGGGTCGATGGCGACCGCCCGGCGATGGCACTCCGCCGCCTCCGCGAATCGACGCAGATCCCCCAGCGCCAGGCCCAGGTTGCTGAGGATGGCGGGGTGCTCGGGCCTTGCCGCCAAGGCCTGCCGGAGACGGTTCACCGCTTCGGCCGGCCGCTTCAGGGCCCTCAGCACGTTGCCGAGATTGTTCAACGCCTCGGCATTCTCCGGCTCCAGCGCGAGGACGCGCCCGTAGGCGGCCTCCGCCTGGGCGAAATCGCCATGCAGCTGGAATGCCTTCGCCGCAGCCAAATAATCGGCCGGATGGTTGCCCAAGTTCAACGGTTCGCTATCCTCTTCTGCGCCGGCGCGCCCTCGGCCGCTGTGAACCGCGCCCGGGCGATTCCGCCTCGGGCCTTCAATATGGGCCATATCATAGGGTGAGGGGCGGGCCAAGCGCCGGCAAAGAGTAGGATGCGTCAGCCATCGGCCCTTCCACTTTCGCTGAATTCGGGCATCCTTCCGCCATGGCGCAGGAGGCAGATACGTCGACGCCGGCGGAACGCTTGGCGGCGGTCAGGTCCCGCATCGCCGCGGCTGCGATTGCTGCCGGGCGCAACCCGGCCGAAGTGGCCCTGGTCGCCGTGTCGAAGACCAAAAGTGCCGAGGATATCCGCCCGACGATCGCCGCTCACCAACGCCTGTTCGGCGAGAATCGAGTCCAGGAGGCGCTGGCCAAATGGCCCGGCCTGAAGGCCGAGTTTCCCGACATCAGACTTCATCTCATCGGTCCCCTGCAAACCAACAAGGTTCGCGACGCGATCCGGCTCTTCGATGCCATCGAAAGCCTGGACCGGGAGAAGCTCGCCCGGGCGCTTGCGGCTGAGATGGCGAAGCAGGGGCGGAGGCTCGATTGCTTCATCCAAGTAAACACCGGCAAGGAGCCGCAGAAAGCCGGCGTCGAGCCCCGCCAGGCCGACGCCTTTATCGCCCTCTGCCGGGATGACGTTGGACTGCCGATCGCAGGCCTGATGTGCATCCCGCCCGTCGATGAGGAACCGGCCCTTCATTTCGCCCTGTTGCGGGAGATCGCGCGGCGCAATGGCGTCTCCGGCCTCAGCATGGGGATGAGCGCCGATTTCGAGACCGCGATCCGGTTCGGGGCCACTCATGTCCGCGTCGGGACGGCGATTTTCGGCGGTCGAGAACCGGCGACAGAGGACGCTCAAACTCATGGATGAAGGCCGCACCCGCGACGTGACCGCGACAGCGCTCGCGCCGGGCACGCCCTACGATGCCGTTCCTTATGAAAGCCATCCGTTCGCCAGGACCCATATCTCTCACCTGCACATGCTTGGACGGCTGCATGGAATGGCGCCGGCGGACTTTCGGCGCTGCCGCGTGCTGGAGCTGGGCGGCGCGTCGGGGGGCAATCTCATTCCCATGGCGATGGACTTTCCCGACAGCGAGTTCCTCGGGATCGATTTGTCGGCGCGACAGATCGAGGCCGGCAATGTCCATGTCGCGAATCTCGGGTTGAAAAACATCGTGCTGCGTACCGCATCCATCATGGATGTCGGCGCCGACTACGGCCAGTTCGACTACATCGTCTGCCATGGCGTCTTTTCCTGGGTACCGCCGGCGGTGCAAGACAAGATTCTGTCTATCTTCCGGGAAAGGCTGAAACCCCGCGGCGTCGCCGTCTTTAGCTACAACGCCATGCCCGGATGGCATTTGCTGCGCACGCTGCGTGAAATGATGCTCTACCACGGCGAACGCTTCGCCGATCCGCTGGAGCGAGCGCGGGAAGCGCGCAAGCTTCTCCATTTCCTCGGCGAATTCGGCGACGGCGATAAAAAACATCCCTTCCGACAACTATTGCGCGACGAGCTTGATCAAATAACCAAGAAAGCGGATTGGTATCTGCTCCACGACTACATGGAGGAAAACAACTACCAGTTCTATTTTCACGAAATCGTGGAGAAGCTGAAGGCGCAGGGGCTGCTATACATAGGGGATGCGGATCTTCGTCACTTGCGAGACGGGCGCCTGCCGCAGGACGCGTCCGAGACCCTGGCCGCCAGCGATGATCCTGTCCGGCGCGAGCAATACATGGATTTCGCCAGGATGAGAGGCTTCCGCTCGACGGTCGTCTGCCATGAAAACGTGAAGGTCGAGCTCGACGTGCCGAACGAGCGGATTCTGGACTGTTTCTGGAGCACGGCGCTTCAACCGCGCGAGGCGCTCGAGTTGCGGCCGGACGCTCTAGGTCCGCCGCTCACCTTTGCGATTCCGGGTCGCGACATCAGCCTGACGACTGTCGGGCTCGCCACTGCCGCCTACTACACCTTATGCCGGCAGCCGAAATATCCCGTCCGTCCGGCGAGCGTCGTGAAGCAGGCGATGGAGCGCTTCGGGATAGCCGACGGGCCGGGGTTGCGCGCGGCCCTGCTCGATCATGCGGAGGGCCTGCTGGCGGCCGGCGCCATTGGCCTGTACGAGCGCGACGAATGCTGGCTGTCCGCACCCCCGCAGTTGCCCGAGGCGAGCAGGCTTGCCCGCTACCAGGCCACGTATTCCACCTGGGTCACGAGCCTGCGGCACAGCCGGGAGGAGGTGGACCCCCTGATGCGCATCGTCCTGCAATATCTCGACGGCCAGCATGGCCGGGAGGCGATCGCCGGCAAGGTGCTGGAACTGGCCGCCAAGGGCATGATCGAGGTCGAGACCAAGGGCGGGCCAGGGGCAAGTCCCGGCGACACTGCCCGTAGAATCGCCCTCGCCGTCGATGATGCCCTGAAGGAATTGGCGCAGAAAGCCCTGCTGCTGGCCTGAAACGCGATCGGGCCGCTCGAACCTGTTTCGATCCTGCGACTCAGTAATACCCGGCTGGCGGACCCTTGTACTCCTGTACCGAATTGCCGCCGTCGACGACGATCATCTGGCCGGTGACGTAGCTTGCTTCCTCGCTGGCGAGGAAAGCGGCGACATGGCCCACTTCGGCCGCACTGCCCGACCGGCCGGCTGGCGTGTTGCGACCGGCCGCGACTTCGGGCCGGGTCTGGGAGGCGGTCGCGATCCAGCCCGGCGCCACGGCATTGACCGTGATGCCGCGGGCGGCCGTCTCGAGCGCGAGCGCCCTTGTCATCCCGACGATGGCCGCTTTGGCGGCGCTATACCCGGCGCTGCGCGGGTTGCTCACCAGCGGCCCGGTGACCGAGGCGATGTGGACGATTCTGCCGTAGCGCCGGCGCAGCATCAGGGCGACCGCGGCCCGGGTGGTACGAAAGGCCGTGGTCAGGTTGAGTTCGAGGGCGCGCGCCCATTCGGCATCGTCGATCCGATGGAGCAGCGATGCCCGCTCGCGCCGGCCGGTCTGGGTCATGCCGGCGTTGTTGACCAGGATATCCAGCCGCCCCAGGGCTGCCGCCGTCGCCGCGACGAGTCGGCCGGGGGCGGCCGGCCTGGTAAGATCGGCGACGAAGGCGACATGGCGCTTGGCTCCGCCGGGCAGCTCGGCCAGGCGATCGAAGATCCGTTTGGTCGTGGATGCGATGGCGAGCCTGGCGCCGCGCTCGGCCAGAATGCGGGCGGTGGCGAAACCGATGCCCTCGGAACTGCCGGCACCGGTCACCAACGCCGCCCTGTCTTCGATGCCGGACATGGCGATTTCCCCGCTATCGTTGTACGGCATCGCTAGCACGCGACCGACGGACCGGCAATCCCGGCGTCCCCAATTGGCCCGAAATTTGCCCTAATTTCGACAGGGCACGAGGGCTCGCTTTCATTCGCCAGCCGGTGAGACTCTCTGCCGCAGCCCGCCTCCTACCCGATTTGAGCCGGTTTAGCCCTGGCTCGGCGGCAAAGCCTGGCCCGCTTCACGGGGACAAGCCGATGGGCCAAAAAAACCAGAGATTCCGCGACGCTGGCCCTGATCCTTGTGCCTGGAAGAAGCTCGGCAAGGTGGGTTCACGGTTGTCCAGCTGCTTAGCGGCTAGCAAAAAAGGGTAAACAGACGGTTAACGATAAAGCGTACCTCATTTAAAAATTCATTAACGAGTTCAATGGGTAGAGAGTCAAAGTTTCAGCAACTTCGCAACAAAAATCGTGCATCCTGAAGCCCCTGCAGGGGGTGAACCAGGAATGAGCCTATCCCTCGCAACACTCAACCATATGGAGAGTAACATGACCGTTGTTACCAAGACTGCGATGCCCGTCGATAGAGGTGCTTTGGACCAGAACTTCCGCGCTCGTCGGCCAGTCGACCTGTTGCTGCTCGACAGCGCTTCACCCGCTTTCACTACGGCCGCGCCGGACATCGGCAAGTCGCCAGACCCCTCCGAGCTGACGCTGCCGGAACTGGATGGCGTGCTCGACCACGGGGCGAAGGTGTTCTGGCAGTACATGCGGCCCGAAGGGCGCCCAAGCTTCACCTTCGGCCTGCTGCGCGACATGCGGGCCGCGATCGACCATATCGGCCGCCTGTTCGCCGAGAACAAAGGGTCGGATGTTCCCGTGCGCTACACGGTGCTGGCCTCGCGCATGCCCGGCATCTTCAATCTGGGCGGGGATCTCCGGCGGTTCGCCGACCTCATTCGCGCCCAGGACCGGACCACGATGGACCGCTATGCCAAGGCCTGCATCGACGTGCAGCACCCGCGCTCGGTCAAGATGAACCTGCCGATCGTGTCGATCTCCCTGGTCCAGGGCGATGCGCTGGGCGGCGGATTCGAGGCGGCTCTCGCCGACGACGTCATCATCGCCGAGAGAAGCGCCAAGTTCGGCCTGCCGGAATGCCTGTTCAACCTGTTCCCGGGGATGGGCGCCTTGAGCTTCCTCACCCGCAAGGTGGGCGCGCAGCTCGCCGAGAAGATGGTGTTCAGCGGCCAGATCTACACCGCGGCCGAACTCCACGAAATGGGCGTGGTCGACGTCCTGGCGGAAGACGCCATGGGCGAGCAGGCGGTCTATGACTTCGTCGAGAAGACCGAGCGTTCCTTCGCCTCGCGTCGGGCCGTCTACGCCGCGCGCCAGGTCATCAACCCGATCCGTCGGGAAGAGCTGGATCGCATCGTCGACATGTGGGTCGATGCGGCGCTCTCGCTGTCATCCGCCGACGTGCGCAAGATGGAGCGGCTCGCTTCCGCTCAGGATCGCCGCTGGGCCCAGATCGCTGCCACGGCCAGGCAGTGACCGGCAAAGGCCCGTCGACCGGCATGGCGCCAGCACCGCCGCCGGTCGATCCCGGGGTTGTCGAGTCTTGGGTCGTCGACTCTTGCGTCGTCGATCCTGGGCTGGGCGACCTCGGATGGGAGGACGCGCCTGCCGCCTCGGGCGGCGGGCCGGCGTGGCTCGAAGAGCGCCGGCCCGCATGGGCGAGGCGAGCTGACGCCGCCGCACCTGGCGGGTCACGACCTCCCGATGCCGGGGGCGGGGATGGCGTTGGACGAGAAGCGGAGAGCCTGGCGTGTCAGGAAGGACGCCGGCTCGCGGGCCGTTCGCGCAGATGCTGGCGCACGGCCTGGCGGAAGCGCTCGAACTCCTCCTGGAGCAGACGCGCCTTTTCCTCGAGCGCACGTTCGACCTCGTGGCGTGGCGCATTGCACAGGAACGAACACACCCGCTGCACCCGGCGCGCTCCCACATGGGCGGCGCTGCTGCGTAGCGCATGGGCGAGATCGCGCACGTCGCGGAGATTGCCCTGGCTCGCAGCCTCCGCCAGGCTCTTCAACGTCTGGTCCGATTCCGACAGGAAGGCTTCGAGCACTTCCTCCACGAAATCGCCGCCCGGATCGATCGCCTCCAGGTCGGTCAGCGACTGGAGCGCCAACACCGGCTCCGTATCGCCCTGGAAACGCGGATGGCTGGCGATCTCCGCCACTTCGGCCCCGGCCGGGGCCTGAGCCTCGGTTTCCTTCGCCGCCGATTCAGCCAGTTCATCGATCACTTGCAGGAGCCGCGCCGCCTCCACCGGCTTGGTGACATAGGCGTCCATGCCGGCTTCCTCGCACAGCCGTCGCGTTTCCGTCGTCGCATCGGCGGTCAGTGCCACGATCGGCAGATGCGGATCGCCGATATGAGCCATGCGGTAGATCTTGGTCACGTCCAGGCCGCTGGTGCCGGGCATGTTGACGTCCATCAGCACGATGTCGAAGCGGCCGGTGTCGAGCGCGTCCAGGGCCTGATCCCCGTTCTCGACCAGCATGGTCTGGTGCCCGGCGCGCTCCAGGATCTTGGCCGTGACCTTGCGGTTGACGGGATTGTCCTCGGCGACCAGGACGCTGAGACGGCGCCGGGCCCGGGAAATCGCGTCGTGGCGCACCTGCTCGGCGAGGGTCTCGCGCCGGGCTGAATCGAAGCTGCGCAGCAGATGCACCGCGCTTTCGACCGTGCCGGCGGCGAGCGGCAGGTCGAGGATGGTGATGAAGGCATTTTCGATTTCCGCCGTCTCCGCCGGGCGCCCCACGAATTCGCGCAGCAGGACGGGCGCAAACTCGGCATCGGGTTGGAGCTGGCGCAGCTCCTCGACGAAACGCAGCGGCGCCTGAGGGAGCGCGCGTGCATCGAGGATCATCGGGTGGTAGCGCGAGCCCGCCTCGCGCCGGGCCGAGAGGGCCCGGCGCAGATCGGCGTAACTCTCGGCCTCGACCACCTCGTTGCCGGCGGCGAGCCGCTGGCGCGCATCCCGCACGAGGGCGGAGTCGCGCGACAGGAACAGGACCGGGAAGGGCGTGCCTGCATCCTCCGCTGCCTCGGGCGCCCTTGTCTCGAAGGGCAGGTTGACCCAGAAGCGGCTGCCACGGCCGGGCTCGCTCTCCACGCCCACGTTGCCGCCCAAGAGCTGAGCCAGCTCGCGCACGATGGCGAGCCCGAGGCCGGTGCCTCCATAGCGCCGGCTGGTGGTGCCGTCGGCCTGGGTAAAGCTGTCGAATATGGCCTTCTGGGCTTCGGGCGGAATGCCCATGCCGGTATCGGCCACGATGAAGCGCAGCCAGGACTGATTTTCCTCCGTGCGTTCGAGGCGCACCTGAAGCGCCACATGGCCCTTGTCGGTGAACTTGACGGCGTTGGCCGTCAGGTTGATCAGAATCTGACGCAGGTGCTGACGTCCGCCACGCAGGCGGCAGGGCGCCGCCGCGTCGATATGCATGAGGAGACGCAGGCCCTTGCGCTCGGCCTGGGCGCGCAGGATCGAGGCGAGATCCGCCAGCTCCGTATGGAGGTCGAAATCGACGATGTCGACCGCCATCTTCCCGGCCTCGATCTTGGAAAAATCGAGGATCTGGTCGATCAACGACAACAGGGCCCGGCCGGAGCTCGCCACGGTGCGGGTCATGTCGCGCTGATCGCCGTCGAGCTTGGTCTCCTGCAACAGATCGCTCATGCCGATGATGGCGTTGAGCGGAGTGCGCAGTTCGTGGCTCATCACCGCGAGGAACCGGCTCTTGGCCTGGTTGGCGTGCTCGGCCCTGGCCGTGGCCTCGGTCAGCTTGCGGATGAGGGTGGCGATATAGCCCGGCAGAGCGATGAGGCCGAAGACGAGTCCCACGGCGAGATGCGGCTGGTCGCGCCAATAGCCGGTCGCCAGCACGACCGAGACGAAGCCCAGGAGGCTGCCCAGGGCCGAATAGGCGAGGTACCGGTTGCCGTAACGAAAGCCGTTGCCGAAGGTGATCCAGAGATAGAGAGGATAGAGCGGCGGACCGGCCTCCTGGCCGAAATACATCAGGGCCGAAAGCGTCGTCATGTCGGTGATCATGGCGGCAATTCGGCGCGGCGGGGAAATCGCCGGTCGGGCGACGATCATGCCGACATAGACGACCGAGAGGACGAGATATCCCGTCGCCCACAGCGCACCCCAGCCGAAGCGGGATTCGTCGAAGCCGTGGGCAATGTCGAGGCAGAGATAGTAGGCCGCCAGGATGAAGACGATGACGATGCGCACGATCGCCTGTTCGTGCTCGCTGTCGGCCCGGCCCTTGAGCCGCCGGCGCAGCAGGACGCCGAGCCCTCGCTTGGAGCCCATATCGGCGGGCTGGGCGGCGGCCGCTTCAGACATTCGAAACATGCCTCATGCAGCGCTCGGGCGGCAGATCCACGCTGATGGAAGTGCCGGAACCGATCGCGCTGTTGATGTCGAGGGTGCCGCCATGCAGCCGGGTCAGCTCGATTGCGAGCGACAGGCCAAGCCCGGTGCCGGGCTGGGAGATCAGGGCGGATTTGTGGACGCGTCCGAAGCGCGCCTTGACCTTGGGTATATCCTGTTCGGCGATGCCCACGCCCGTGTCGGCAACGACGAAGCGCAGGCCTCCCACCTCGTTGGTGCTGGCGACGAAGGAGACGCTGCCGCCGGGGGGCGTGAACTTGATGCCGTTCGACAGCAGGTTCAGCAGCACCTGCTTCAGCTTGCGCTCGTCGGCGCGAAGGAACGGCAGGTTGTGGCCGCTCGACATCAGCAGGCGGACCTGGCCCTCCTCGGCCCGGCCGCGCACCAGGCGGAAGATGTCCTTCATCATCTTCGGCACGTCGACGACGCCCTCGTTCAGCTCGAGCTTGCCGGCCTCGATGCGCGACATGTCGAGAAGGTCGTCGATGATCTGCAGAAGATGCTGCGCGCTGTCCAGGATGTCACTGGCGTATTCGTGATAGCGCGGATTGCCGATCGGCCCCAGAAGCTCGATCTTCATCATCTCGGCGAAGCCGATGATGGCATTGAGCGGCGTGCGCAGCTCATGGCTGGTATTGGCCAGGAACTCGGTCTTGCTGCGGTTGGCGGCCTCGGCGTCGTCCTTGGCGCGCGCGAGCGCATAGTCGGCCTGCTTGCGCCCCGTGATGTCGAGGGAGACGCTGACCACGAAGACGACCTCGCCGTTCTGCTTGTGCAGCGGCGCCTTGTTGGTGAGGAAGACATGGGGTCGGCCATCGCGGTCGGGGATGACTTCCTCGAACCCCGACTGCAGCCGGCCGGTGGCGAAAACCTGGGCGTCGAGATCGCGATGGCGGGCGGCGTAATCCGCGCCGAACAGTTCGGCGACCGGCCGCTCGCTCGCGTCCTTGTCGTTGATGCCGAAGAACTCGGACTGGAACGCGTTGACCACGACGCAGCGCCCGGCCGCGTCGGTCGCACAGACCATGGCCGGCACGGCGTCGATGACCCGGCTCAGCATCTCGCGGCTCTCCTGCATCTCCTCTAGCCTGAGGCGATTGGTGAGGACGAGCTTCTCCTCGAGCGTGAGCGCGCGCTTGCGGATGATTTCCTGCTGCCGGCGCAAGGTCAGGAGATTGCGGACCCGGGTGCGGAATTCATGGTGGTCGACGGGGCTGATGAGGAAATCCGTGGCGCCCGCCTCCAGCGCCTGGTAGCGAAAATCGCGATCCTCGTAAACCGTGACGACGATGACCGGCACGTCGAAGCAATGGGGCTGCTTGCGGAACTGGCGCACGAACTCGGCGCCGTCCAGCTTGGGCATCTTGTAGTCGGTGATGACCATGTCCGGGGTGTTGTCCGCCGCCCAGTCGAGCGCCGACTGGGGATCGGCAAAGGCGCGCACGGCGATGTCGTCGCTAAGCGAGCTCGCCAGCTTGGCGAGCACGTTCCGGTTGGTCACCCGGTCGTCGACGACCGCGATTATGGGCATTTCCTTGTCTCGACCCTGACGACGCCGATGCTCGCGCCTAATCCCTTGGCCCGTCCAATGCCGGGCAGTCCCACCCTGGAAACCTGCAAACGGACTCAATCCCGACCCGCCGGCCAAGTGCCCGGCCAGCGCGCCGTTCTTCATTGCTTCAACGATACCATATGCGCACGCGTTTCGAGTGCTGTAAAGCCATGGTAACAGCCAAAATCATCCCTGAATTTAATTGAGAATTAACCATCGCGGAGTGCAGGCTGGTCTCCCGGGCGCCAAGGGTCGCGCGGGCGCCGGCCCGGCTGGCGGCCCCGGGGCGGCGGCCCTATGATCCGCCACCTATTTTCGGCCGGAGCCTCCTCGATGTCCGATCCTCGATTCCCGCGGCTTTTCTCGCCGCTCGCGCTACGCGGCGTGACGCTCAAGAACCGGATCCTTTCCACCGGCCATGATACGAACCTGGCGGCCGGCGGCCTGGTCAATGAACGCCTGATTGCCTATCACCAGGCGCGGGCGGCAGGCGGGGCCGGCCTGGTCATCATCCAGGTCTCGGGCGTGCATGAGACGGCCCGCTATACCTCCCATCTCCTGATGGCGACCGGGGACGAGTCGATCCCGGGCTACCGGAAAGTGGCCGAAACCTGCCATGCGCTGGGCTGCAAGGTCTTCGCCCAGCTCTTCCATCCCGGGCGGGAGATCATGGAATCCCAGGATGGAAGCCTGCCGGTCGCCTATGCGCCGTCGGCCGCCCCCAACGAGCGCTTTCACGTCATGCCGGCCCCCATGCCTCTCGGCCTGGTCGAGGAGATCATCGCCGGCTACGCCGCCGCGGCGGGCCGGATGGCCAAGGCCGGCATCGATGGCGTCGAGATCGTTGCCAGCCACGGCTACCTGCCGGCCCAGTTCCTCAACCCGCGGGTCAACCGCCGCCAGGACCGGTACGGGGGCAGCTTCGAGAATCGCCTGCGCTTCCTGAAGGAGACCATTGCCCGCATCCGCGCCGCGGTCGGCGAGGAGCGGGTCGTGGGCCTCAGGATCTCGGGCGCCGAGCTCGATCACGACGGCTTGACGGCGGCGGAGGTCCTGGAAACCTGCAAGGCGCTTTCGGCCGATGGCGAGCTCGACTACTACAATGTCGTCGCCGGCAGCTCCGCATCGCTCGCCGGCGCAATTCATATCGTCCCGCCCATGGCGGTCGGCACGGGCTATGTGGCGCCCTTCGCCGCCGCGGTGAAGGCCGTGGTTTCGAAGCCGGTCATCGTCGCCGGGCGGATCAACCAGCCGCAGATCGCCGAGCAGATTCTAGCCTCGGGCCAGGCCGATCTCTGCGCCATGACCCGGGCGATGATCTGCGATCCGGAAATGCCGGCCAAGGCCGCCGCCGGCCGGCTCGACGACATCCGCGCCTGCATCGGCTGCAACCAGGCCTGCATCGGCCATTTCCATCTGGGCTACAGCATCTCCTGCATCCAGCATCCCGAGACCGGACGCGAGCTGGACTATGGCCGCCTGCGCCCGGCCGAACGACGCAAGCGCGTGCTGATCGCGGGCGGCGGACCGGCCGGCATGAAGGCCGCGGCCATCGCCGCGGCGCGCGGTCATGAGGTCACCCTCTACGAGGCGTCAGGCAGGCTGGGCGGCCAGGCGTTGCTCGCCCAGCAGCTCCCCGGGCGGGCCGAATTCGGCGGCATCGTCACCAACCTGACGCGCGAGATGGAACTGGCTGGGGTCAAAGTGATTCGCAACACGGCCGTGGATCTGGGCCTGCTGCAGAGAGACCAGCCGGACGCGGTCGTGCTCGCCACCGGCGCCAAACCCTATCGCCCGGCGATCGAGGGCGCCGAGAGCGCCCATGTCGTGGACGTCTGGCAGCTATTGCGGGAAGAGGCCAATGTCGGCAGCTCGGTCCTGATCGCCGACTGGCGCTGCGACTGGATCGGGCTCGGCATCGCCGAACGGCTCGCGCGCGCCGGCTGCCGGGTTCGCCTCGCCGTCGCCGGATATGTCGCCGGCCAGCGGATCCAGCAATACGTCCGCGACCAGTGGAACGGCACCCTCCATAAGCTGGGGGTGGAGATCATCCCCTACGCGCGGCTTTACGGAGCGGATGGGAATACGGTCTATCTCCAGCACATGACCAGCGGCGAGCCGATCGTCTGCGAGCGCGTGGATACGCTGGTCCTGGCGCTCGGCCATGAGCAGGACTTGCGCCTGGCCGACGAACTCGCCGGCTGGCCGGGCGAGGTCCACCGCATCGGCGATTGCGTGGCGCCCCGCACGGCCGAGGAAGCAGTGCTGGAAGGCCTCAAGGCAGGTTCGGCGATCTAGGGCGCGGACTTAACATTGCCGCGAACCCGATGCTGTCGCTTGAGCCAGCCCTGACCGTCCCCCTTGGAAATGGCCAAGCCATCATGATCGCAAGGCGAGACGAAGCGGCAAGATTGGCGGCGATTGTCGAGCAGGCCATAGGTTGCCACTTCGGCGGCGCCAAGGGTGAGGCCGAACGCCTGTACAAACAGGTTCTGGCCGCCGATCCATCGCATCCCATCGCCGGCTACAACCTTGCCTTGCTGCTGATCGACCAGGGTCGGCTCGCCGCCGCTCGCGTGAAACTTCTGGCGCTCGTCAAGGTACGGCCAGCGGACGCGGCGGCGCACCACACCCTTGGCAAGGTGTTCCTCGCCGAAGGCGCAATGACCAAGAGCCTGTTTCATTTCCGCCGCGCGCTGGAGCTGGAGCCGGCTCGGCTCGACACCTACCTCGAACTCATCGACGCCTACCGCCTGCTCGTGCGGCTTGATGATGCCCGGCAGGTGGCGGCCATTGCCGCGGCGCGGTTTCCCCGGCACGCGGAAGTGCCAACCAAACTCGGGATTGCGTTTTTGACCGCCGGCATGCGGGAGGAGGCCGGACGCCTCTTCCAGGCCGCCCTCGCGCTGAACCCCGGCTTTGTCGTGGCCCTCTACAACCTCGCCAAGCTCACCGACGAGGAAGGCGATCGCGGCGCGGCCCTGGAGCTCTATCGCAAGGCGTGCAGCGCCGATCCGGCCTTCGAGCCGGCAGCCTTCAATCTGCTCGAGCTCGAGCTGCGGCTGGGCTCGGTCGATGCTGCCATCGCCGGCTTCGAAGCCTTGCTCAAGCGGAATCCTTCCGACAGCGGGACGCTTTCCACCCGTTTCATGGCGGCTCAGTACCAGCTCGGGGTCACCGCCGCGAAGCTCATGGATCTGCACAAGAGGTGGGATGCAAGAATCGGCGTTGGCATGCCTCCGGAGGGGGGCATGCGTCCGGCGGGGAAGCGCCATTTGCCTTCGCCGGACCGGAATCGGCGCTTGCGCGTGGGGCTGGTCTCCCCCGACCTGCGGGATCATCCGGTCGGATACTTCACGATCCGCGCCGCCGAGGCCTTCGACCCCGCCAGCATCGAGCTTGTCGTCTTTGCCGGGAGCGAGGCCGACGATGCGATCGCCCGTCGATTCAAGCGCTGCGCCCACCGGTGGCATGGCATCGCAGGCTGGTCGGATGATCGTCTCGCCGGCGCGGTATCGGACGACCGCATCGACGTGTTGATCGACTTGTCGGGCCATACCAAGGGCAATCGGTTGCCCGCGTTTTCGCGGCGCCTGGCGCCGCTTCAGTTGAGCTGGGCGGGTTACGTGGGCACGACCGGCCTCAAGGTCATGGATGGCCTGATCGCCGATAGATTTCATGTTCCTCCCGGCGAAGACGCCAGCTACGCCGAGAGGGTCCTTCGGTTGCCCGACGACTATATATGCTTCGATCCCCCGGACAACGGGCCCGCCGTAACGCCGCTTCCCGCCGGCACTGCGGCGCCGCTCACATTTGCCAGTTTCCACCTTCCGGCGAAGATCAACGCCGAGGTCGTGAGGCTATGGGCGCGCATACTCCATGCCGAGGCCGGGTCCCGGCTCTGGTTCATCTATGCCGGCTTCGAAGTGGCGGAGGCGCAGGTGCGCATCCGCGATTGGTTCGCAGACGCCGGCATCGCGGGCGACCGGCTCCATTTCGAGGGCGTTCTGCCGCGCCGGGCGCTGCTCGAACGCTACGGCGCCGTCGATCTCGCGCTCGATCCTTTTCCCTATTCGGGCGGCTTGACCACCTGCGAGGCGTTATGGATGGGCGTTCCAGTCGTCACGCTGCCCGGCCAAAGTTTCGCGGGCCGCCATTCGTTCAGTCACCTTTCGAACGTCGGGTTGACCGAGACGATCGCCCGCGACCCCGAGGACTACGTCGCCATCGTTTGCCGGTTGGGCGCGGACCGCGGCCGCCTCAGCCATCTGCGATCGGAATTGCGCGAGCGGGTCGCCCGCTCGCCGCTCTGCGATGGCCCGCGGTTCGCACGGCATTTCGAGGCCGCCCTGCGGGAACTGTTGGCCGAAAGCAAGCTCGGCCCGGCCTGAACGACGCTGGCACGATCCTGTTCTAAAACCCCAGGACGTCGTGGGGCCGATAGGGCTCCTCCAGCTTCTTCACCTCGTCGGCGTCGAGCGCGATGTCGAGAGCGGTGATGGCCTCTTCCAGATGCGCTGTCTTGGTCGCGCCGATGATGGGTGCGGTGACGCCCGGGCGACTTACGATCCAGGCGAGCGCGACCTGCGCCGGCTTGACGTTGCGCATGGACGCCACTTCCCGGGTCCGTTCGGCGACCGCGAAGTCGTCCGGCTGGAAGTACATGCTCTGGGCAAAATCGTCGGACTTGGCCCGCACCGTCTCGCCCTGCTTGCCCTGCGCGACCCGGTTGCCGGCGAGGAACCCGCGCGCCATCGGGCTCCAGGGTATCAAGCCAATTCCTTCCGCCCGGCAGAGCGGAATCATTTCACGCTCCTCCTCGCGGTAGACGAGATTGTAGTGATTCTGCATCGAGACGAAGCGCGAGAGTCCCCGGTTGTCGGAGACGTGGAGCGCCTTGGCAAACTGCCAGGCAAACATGCTGGAAGCGCCGATGTAGCGCGCCTTGCCCGCGCGGACCACGTCGTCCAGGGCATCGAGCGTTTCTTCGATGGGCGTCTCGCTATCCCAGCGATGGATCTGGTAGAGATCGACGTAATCGGTGCCGAGGCGCTTCAGGGAAGCGTCGATCGAATCCATGATGTGCTTGCGCGACAGGCCCTTCTCGTTCGGCCCTTCGCCCATCTTGCTATTGACCTTGGTCGCGATCACCAGATCTGACCGGCGCTGGGCAAATTCCTTGAGGGACCGGCCCACGACCGTCTCGCTGGCGCCCAGCGAATAGACGTCGGCGGTGTCGAAGAAGTTGATGCCACGCTCGAGGGCCAGGCGAAAGAAGGGCTTGGCCGCTTCCTCGTCCAATACCCAGGGCCGCCATTTGCTGCTGCCGTAGCTCATGCAGCCGAGGCAGAGCCGCGAAACCTTGAGGCCGGTCGAGCCGAGGCGAACGTATTCCATGGCCGTGCCTACTCCTGGGTCGGGAGGTGGAAATACATGGACTGGATGCCCAGCCGGCCGGGGCCGGTGAAGCGGTTGGTGATGAAGCTCATGCTGCCGAAGAAGCCGGTGCTGAGGCTCTGCACATTGGTCGTCATCTTGACCGAGGCGTCCTTGTAGAGCCAGCCGCCAGGCTCGACGTCGATGGATTCGCCGGCGGCCAGGTCCTTCTCGAACACATTGCCATAGCCGTGCAGCCAGAGGATCCCCTCGCCGCCACGGGCGGTGAACCGGTCGATGAAGAACCCGGTGCCCCCGAACAGCATGGTCCCGACGCCCTTCACCCGCTCGAAGCTGTAGTCGACGCCCTTGGTGGCGGCGAGAAACTGGTGCTCGCGGACGTCGATCTCATGGCTCGGACTGAGATGGAGGGCGAAGATGTGACCCGCCCCGTCGCGCGAGAAGGCGACCTGCCCGGTGCCGGTGGCCTCGGTCACGAAGACCTGCATGCCGGCGACCATGCGCTTCAGCGCCCCTTTCATCGGGCGGATGCGGATCTCCACGCTCGGATGCTTCCAGAGCAGGATGTGATGCTCGAAATAGACCGGCTGGTCAGGCGAGACATCGACGGTAAGGACCGGCACCAGTTCGCCGTCGATATGATAGGTGACGCCGGCGAAGGTCTCGGATTCCTTCGCCATGGGCAGAAGCTGAGGCGAGGAAGATGCCATGGATGTCCCCTTCTTGAATTGGGCGGCCGATCAGCGGCGCGGGTGACGGTAGCAAGCGGCCTATCGGTCGTCCATCTCGGCGGTTGGATTCTTCGTGGCAGCTCCCGCTGAGCGATTGATCGCGCGCATGGCAGTCTCGGGATAACGCTCCCCGGCCGCGGCGCGCAGCGGGAACGCTGCCTCGAGCCGCGCCAGATCGCGGCCGTCGAGCTTCAGGTCAAGGGCCTTGGCATTCTCCTCGAGATAGCGGCGCTGCTTGGTGCCGGGGATGGGAACGATGTCCGGTCCCTGGGCGAGCAGCCAGGCGAGTGCGATCTGGCTCGTCGTGCAGCGCTTTTCTGCGGCGATGGCCTCGACTTCCTCGACCAGGGCCAGATTGCTGGCAAAGTTGTCGCCCTGGAACCGCGGGGAATTGCGCCGATAGTCGTCGGCCGGCAGATCCTCGAAGCTGCGGAAGCGCCCGGTGAGGAAGCCGCGCCCGAGCGGGCTATAGGGGACGAAGCCGATGCCGAGCGCCCGGCAGGTACCGAGGATTTCCTCCTCGGGCTCGCGGCTCCAGAGGGAATATTCGGTCTGGAGCGCGGCGATGGGGTGGACCGCATGCGCCCTTTTCAGCGTGGCCGGCGCCGCCTCGGACAGCCCGAGATAGCGGACCTTGCCGGCGCGTACCAGCTCGGCCATGGCGCCGACCGTTTCCTCGATGGGCGTATTGGTGTCGACCCGATGCTGATAGTAGAGGTCGATGGTCTCGACCTTGAGGCGCTTCAGGCTCGCCTCGCAGCAGCTGCGGACGTAGTCGGGCCGGCCACTGATGCCGAGATAGCTGCCGTCGGCGCCACGGATATTGCCGAATTTGGTCGCCAGCACGACCTTGTCCCGCCGGCCGGCGATAGCGCGGCCGACCAGCTCCTCGTTGCGGCCGACGCCGTACATGTCGGCGGTGTCGAGGAAGGTGACGCCCAGCCCGATGGCGCGATGGATGGTCGCGATCGATTCCTCGTCGTCGCGTCCGCTGTAGAACTCCGACATCCCCATGCAACCGAGCCCGATGGCTGAAACCTCGAGGCCGCTCTTGCCCAGCTGTCGTCGCTGCATCGTCGTCTCCATGGCTCTTGTGGGGTTTGCTTTATGGGATCGCTTCCGGCGACCTGCATTGTAGCAGCCGGCCAGCCAGCCGACTCATGACAAGACCTGACAGCAGGCCTTACATTTCCGCGAAGCGGCGGCGCCTTCAGATATCCAGGTTCGCGACGTTGAGGGCGTTGGTCTGGATGAATTCGCGCCGGGGTTCGACCACGTCGCCCATGAGAGTGGAGAAGATCTCCTCGGCCTCGTCGGCGTGGCTCACCTTCACCTGGAGCAGGGAGCGGACCTGGGCGTCCAGCGTGGTCTGCCAGAGCTGCTCGGGATTCATCTCGCCGAGGCCCTTGTAGCGCTGGACGACCACGCCCTTGCGGCCCTGGTCCATCACCGCCTCGACCAGGCTCAAGGGCCCGGTCACAGGCGACTCCTTGTCCTTGGTCTTGAGCTTGCCGTGACGGGCATAGATGCGCTGCAGCTCGAGGGCCATGGCGTCGATCCGATGGCTCTCGGCCGAGCGGATCAGCGGCCCGTCGATGACATGGCGCCGGGTGACGCCGCGCAGGCGCCGGCTGAAGGAGAGCCCGCCATCGTCCTCGGCGGCGCCGGACCAGCCGCGGTTCTCGGGCTCCGCCACCAGGTCGAGGCGCCGGGCGATATAGTCGGCCGCCAGGCGCGCGCGATCCCGGTCCGGGATGATCTCGGGATTGAGGGCGCCGGCGATGGCCGCCTGTTCCACCACCTCGGCGCTGCCCACCTTGCGGATGAGGGGCTGCATGTAGAGCCGGCAGAGGCTCGCCTGCTCCACCTGCTTGCGCAGATCTTCGCCCGCGATCTGGGTGTCGTCGCCCAGGGTCAGCACCGCGCCCTCGATGCCGGCATCCACCAGATGCGCCTCCAGCGCCCGATCGTCCTTCAGATAGCGCTCGGAGGAGCCCTTCTTGGCCCGGTAGAGGGGCGGCTGGGCGATGTAGAGATAGCCCTTCTCGATGATCGCCGGCATCTGGCGATAGAAGAAGGTCAGCAGCAGGGTCCGGATATGGGATCCGTCCACGTCGGCATCGGTCATGATGATGATCCGGTGGTAGCGGATCTTGGCGATGTCGAACTCCTCCGGGCCGATGCCGGTGCCGAGTGCCGCGATCAGGGTTCCGATTTCGGCCGAGCCCAGCATCTTGTCGAAGCGCGCCCGCTCGACGTTCAGGATCTTGCCGCGCAGCGGCAGGATCGCCTGGTATTTGCGGTTGCGGCCCTGCTTGGCCGAGCCGCCGGCCGAATCGCCCTCGACGATGAAGAGCTCGGACAGCGCCGGGTCGCGCTCCTGGCAGTCGGCGAGCTTGCCGGGCAGCGAGGCAAAATCGAGCGCGCCCTTGCGCCGGGTGAGCTCGCGCGCCTTGCGGGCGGCCTCCCGGGCAAGTGCCGCCTCGACGACCTTGGAGACGATGCGCTTGGCCTCGGCCGGATGCTCCTCGAGCCACTGCCCCAGCTTGTCGTTGACGATGCCTTCGACCGCGGGTCTGACCTCGGAGGAGACGAGCTTGTCCTTGGTCTGGGACGAGAACTTGGGATCGGGCACCTTGACCGAAAGGACGCAGGTGAGGCCCTCGCGCATGTCGTCGCCCGAAAGCGTCACCTTCTCCTTCTTCGCCGGGCCGCTGTCACTGGCGTACTGGTTGATCTGGCGCGTCAGCGCGCCGCGGAAGCCCGCCAGATGGGTGCCGCCGTCGCGCTGGGGGATGTTGTTGGTGAAGCAGAGCATGGTCTCGTGGTAGCTGTCGTTCCACTCCATGGCCACTTCGAGGGTCATGTCCTCCCGTTCGCCGCGCAGCACGATGGGCGGCTGGTGGATCGCCGTCTTGTTGCGGTCGAGGTAGCGCACGAAGGCCTCCACGCCGCCCTCGTAGTGCAGCTCGATGGTCTTGGCCTCGACCCCGCGGGCATCGGTCAGGAACAGGCGCACGCCGGAATTGAGGAAGGCGAGCTCGCGCAGGCGATGTTCGAGCGTGGCGAAATCGAACTCCGTCCTGGTGAAGGTCCGGCGCGAGGGCAGGAAATTGACCTCGGTCCCGCGAACGCCCCTGTCGTCGCCCACCACGGCCAGCGGCGCCTCCGGCACGCCGTGGCGGAAGCGCATGAAGTGCTCCTTGCCGTCGCGCCAGATGCGCAAGTCCAGGCGTTCGGAGAGGGCGTTGACCACCGACACGCCGACGCCGTGAAGCCCGCCCGAGACCTTGTAGGAGTTCTGATTGAACTTACCCCCGGCGTGGAGCTGGGTCATGATGACCTCGGCCGCCGATACGCCTTCCTCGCTGTGGATGTCGACCGGCACGCCCCGCCCGTTGTCGCGCACGGTGACCGAACCATCGCCGTTCAGCATCACGTCGATCCGGTCGCAATAGCCGGCCAGCGCCTCGTCGATGGAATTGTCCACCACCTCGTAGACCATGTGATGCAGGCCCGAGCCGTCGTCGGTGTCGCCGATATACATGCCCGGGCGCTTGCGCACGGCGTCGAGCCCGCGCAGCACGGTGATGGAGCTGGCGTCGTAAGGCGCGCCAGGCGGCGCGCTGGGCGGGCTATCCGCCGGAGTCGGGTTGGCCTTGGGCGCCCGGTCGGGATCGGGCATGGGCTGATGGACGGGAGGCTGGGTCATTGTCCTATGGTCAGTTCCTGGCGATGCGCCCGCCGGCGACGGTGAAATACTGGGCCCGCTCCTCGAAGGGCTCGAACAGGCCGCGCTCGGTTCCGGTGAGCCAGGCCTGGACGCCCAGATCGAGGAGCGCCTCGTAGAGAGCGCGCCGCCGGCTTTCGTCGAGATGGGCCGCGATCTCGTCCAGAAGCAGGATCGGCAGGCGTCCGGGTCTTTCGGCCATCAGCCTCGCCTGGCCCAGCAATATGGCGATGATGAGCGCCTTCTGCTCGCCCGTGGAGCAGTCGCCGGCCGGCATGCCCGAGGCGGCGAAGCGGGCGGCGAGATCGGTGCGATGAGGTCCTATAAGGGCCCGGCCCGCCTCGCCGTCAAGGCCCCGGTTCTGGAGCAGGCAATCGCGAAGACGCTCCTCGGCGGCCAGCGCCGGCATCTCTTCGAGCCAGCTCTCGACCTCGCCGGCGAGCGCCAGCGCCGGACGCGGGAACGGGCCGTCGGCGGCTTCCAGGACCCGGGCCAGCCTGGCGACCAGGTCCAGCCTCGCGGCGGCGATCGCGACCGCCTGTTCGGCGATCTGCTGCTCGAGAGCGCTGAGCCAGGCTCCGGTCTCGCCGTTGCCGAAGCTGCCGCGCAGCAGGCGCAGGCGTTCGGCCGTCGCCTGCTCATACGCGTTGAGGCGCGTGCCGTGGCCGGGATCGAAGGCGAGCACCAGCCGGTCGAGGAAGCGTCGCCGGGCCGAGCGGGAATCGAGGAACAGTCCGTCCATCTGGGGCGTGAGCCAGAGCAGGGCCACCCGCTCGGCAAGCCCGGTCTGGCCGCGCTGGGGCGCGCCGTCGATGCGCAAGCTCCGGCGCTCCCGTGCCGGATCCTCGGCATCGCGCCCGGTGCCGATGTCGCAGTCGCCGCTCCCATCGCCATCCGGCGAGCCAAGGCGGATGGCAAGCGCCCAAGGGCGTGCGACTTGGCGCGTGACTCCGCTCTCCCGCCGGTCGATCTCGGCCAGCCTCGCCCGGCGCAGGCCGCGCCCGGGAGCGAGGAAGGAGAGCGCCTCCAGGAGATTGGTCTTGCCGGCGCCGTTGGGCCCGCTCAAGACCACCGGCCGGCTGTCGGTCTCGATGATCGCGCCGGCATAGCTGCGGAAATCGGTCAGCTGAAGGCGGGCCACATAGGGACCGCCCGCGGCCGGCCGGGCGGCGGGAAAGGCTAGGATCCGGGGCTCGGCGCGCGGTTGAGCCATCACACCCGCATCGGCATCAGCACATAGAGCGCCGAGGCATTCTTGTCCGCGTCGCCCAGCAGCGTGGGCGAGGCCGCGTCGGCCAGCTTGAACTCGATGTCATTGCTCTGGAGCTGGGTGGCGATGTCCAGCAGGTAGCGGGCGTTGAAGCCGATCTCCATCGGCGGGCCGGCATATTCGATCTCGAGCTCCTCGCTGGCGCTGCCGTTCTCCGGGCTGGAGGCAGAGAGCACCATGTTGCCCTTCTTCAGGCTCAGCTTCACCGCCCGGGATTTTTCCGTGGCGATGGTGGAGACCCGATCCACCGCTTCGGCGAAGACGTCCCGCTTCACGGTCATGATCTTGTCGTTGCCGGTCGGGATCACCCGCTGATAGTCGGGGAAATTGCCGTCGATCAGCTTCGAGGAGAGGGTGACCGCGTCGAAGGCGAAGCGGATGCGGGTGTCGGAAAGCGAGACTTCGATCGGCTCCTCCGTCTCCTCGATCAGCTTGCGCAGTTCGTTCACCGTCTTGCGCGGCACAATGACGCCAGGCATTCCCGCGGCACCCTGAGGCAGGCTGGTCTCGACCCGGGCGAGCCGGTGGCCGTCGGTGGCCACCGCGCGCAGGCTGCCGCCGCCTTTGGCTTCCAGCACGTGGAAATAGATGCCGTTCAGGTAATAGCGCGTCTCCTCGGTCGAGATGGCGAAACGGCTGCGGTCGATCAGGCCCCTCAACTCCTTGGCCGGCAGGGTGAAGCGATGGGGTAGCTCGCCGCCCGAAGAGGCCGGGAAATCCTCCCGCGGCAGGGTCGGAAGCGCGAATTTCGAGCGCCCCGCCCGGACCACCGCCTGGCCTCCGTCCCCGCTGCCGCCATCGATCTCGACCTGGGAGCCTTCGGGCAGCTTGCGGACGATATCGTAGAGCGTATGGGCCGGCACCGTCGCCGCGCCGCCGCTGCCGACCGAGGCCGGCGCCCGCTCGACGATGGTCAGATCCATGTCGGTGGCGGTGAGGCCAAGGGCGTTGGTTCCGGCCTCGAGCAGCACGTTGGATAGGATCGGGATGGTATTGCGCCGCTCGACGACGTTCTGGACATGGCCGAGGGACTTCAGCAGTGCGCCGCGTTCGATCGTCAGTTTCATGGCGGTCCGAGGATCTTCTGAGAGCGTCCGGTTGACCGCGGCGACCCGGCCTGCCGGACGAGCGTGGGCCGATTCGCCGACGGCCCGTCTAGGCCGTTTGTCATTATATCAAATTGAAGGGGCAAGGAAAGCCCTTCCGCCGCGGCCGAGGTCGAAAAACCTTTTTCAGATCAATTGGTTGTCGGCTCAGCCCTCGAGCATCCGGCGGAGCAGCTCGACATCCTCGGAGAAGCCGGCATCAGTCGTGCAAAGCTCCTCGATTTTCCGCACCGCGTGCATGACCGTGGTGTGGTCGCGGTTGCCGAATTTGCGCCCGATTTCCGGCAGCGAGCGGGTCGTCAGCTGCTTGGCGAGATACATGGCGACCTGGCGCGGCCGGGCGACGGCCCGGGCCCGGCGCTCCGAATGCATGTCGGCGAGCTTGATGTTGAAATGCTCGGCCACCCGACGCTGAATCTCCTCGATGGTGACGCGCCGGTCGTTGGCGCGCAGCAGATCGTGCAGCAGCTCCTGGGTGGACTCCAGCGTGACCGGCCGGCCGATCAGCGTCGCATGGGCGGCGATGCGGTTCAGCGCCCCTTCCAGCTCGCGCACGTTGGAAACGATCTTGTGGGCGAGGAACTCGAGAACCTTGGGCGGCACGCCAGACTTCATCTGCTCGGCCTTGGACTGGAGGATGCCCAGGCGCAGCTCATAGGTCGTGGGGTGGATGTCGGCGACCAGGCCCCAGCCGAGCCGCGAGCGCATCCGCTCTTCCAGTCCCTGGAGGTCGTGGGGCGACTTGTCGGCGGAGATCACCACCTGCCGGTTCTGGTCGACCAGCGCGTTGAAGGTGTGGAAGAACTCCTCCTGGGTCGAATCCTTGCCGCTGATGAACTGCACATCGTCGATCATCAGCACGTCGACGGAGCGGAACTGTTCCTTGAAGTCCATGACGTTCTTCTGCCGGAGCGCCCGGATGAACTGGTACATGAACTTCTCGGCCGAGAGATAGATCACCCGGCGCGCCGGCGTGCGCTTCCTGATATGCCAGGCGACGGCATGCATGAGATGGGTCTTGCCGAGCCCGACGCCGCCGTAGAGGAACAGCGGATTGAAGGGGACGGTGCGCGCCTCGGCCACGCGCTGGGCCGCGGCATGGGCGAGCTCGTTGGATTTGCCGACGACGAAGTTCTCGAAGGTGAAGCGCAGGTCGAGCGGTCCGGTCACGTCCTCGGGCGCGAACCCGTTGCCGCCGTCATGGCGATGGGGCTCGCCACGTCCGTTGTCCAAGGGCGGCTCCGTCGCCAGCGGCCTCGCCTTCGCGGCCTGGGGCCGGCTTCCGTCCACCACCAGCTCGATGCTGCGGATGGCCGGGTTCGCCGCCTGCCAGAGGCAGCGGATCCGCTCGGCATAATGCTGCTGGATCCAGTCGCGCATGAAGCGGGTCTTGACCGCGATGCTGATCGAGGCGTCCTGCTGGCCGATCAGGGTCAGCGGCTTCAGCCAGCTGCGAAACGTGGCCTCGCCGAACTCGTTGCGCAGTCGCCCGCGCACCTGGGCCCACTGGCTCGCCAATTGGGCGTCCCCCCCCGGCGCCCTGGGGCTGTCCTCTGCCATGATCGCCCCCCTTCAGTCTTGAACCCAAGGCAGACCGGCGGCCTTCCAGCCCCCGGCTCGTCCTCGGTGGCGCTCGGTATCGGGGTTGCCTTCGAAGCCTTCGGCGACGTTGTAACAGCGCTTGTAGCCCGTCGCGGTCAGGGCCACGGCGGCGGCGCGGCTGCGTCCGCCGCTCCGGCAGATGAACAGGATCGGCGCGTCGCGATCGGGTATCTGGCGCTGGACCTCGGCGACGAAGTCAGCGGCAACCTCCATCGCCGGGTAGACCTGCCACGACTGGAGCAGCGGCCGCTTGGCGATCGATCCGAGATCGGGCAAGCCCACGAAGGTCCATTCGGGGCGCGTGCGCACGTCGACGAGTTGCGCCCTGGGATTCTCGGCGAGCAATTTCCAGGCCTCGGTCGGTTTCAGATCCCCAGCATAGGACATGATCGCCTCGGCCCCCCGCCCGCATCAGCTACCGACAAAGGCGCCATGCGTCCGCAACGAA
>DATNJA010000016.1:0-25923 GCA_035604155.1 Candidatus Udaeobacter sp.
GCGCAACCTCTCGGCCGCCGAGATCCTGGGCCAGGTGATGCTGGCCCGCGACGCGCTCGGCGAATGGCCTTCGCCGCCCGAGGGACGGCTCATCTCCAACCTCGTGCTCATGGGCATGGGCGAGCCGCTCTACAACTACGACCACGTCGCCAAGGCGTTGCGCATCGTCATGGACGGGGAGGGGATCGCCATCTCCAAGCGGCGGATCACGCTCTCGACCGCCGGCGTGGTGCCGATGATCCGGCGCGCCGGGGCCGAGCTCGGCGTCAACCTCGCCGTCTCCCTGCACGCCGTGAACGACGAATTGCGCGACCGGATCGTGCCGATCAACAAGAAATACCCGATCGCCGAGCTGATGGCGGCCTTGCGTGACTATCCCGGCCTCTCCAACGCCCGGCGCATCACCTTCGAATACGTGATGCTGAAAGGCGTCAATGATTCCCCGGCCGACGCCAGGGCGCTGGTGCGCCTCATCGCCGGCATCCCGGCCAAGGTCAACCTGATCCCCTTCAACCCCTGGCCCGGCGCGCCCTTCGAATGCAGCAGCGATGAAGCGATCGCCGCCTTCAGCGACATCGTCTTCGACGCCGGCTATGCCAGCCCCGTGCGCACGCCGCGCGGCCGCGACATCATGGCCGCCTGCGGCCAGCTGAAAAGCGACAGCGTGCGCAAGCGCAAGGCGGAGCGGGCGGCGTAGGAGAACCCTGCCGTCGTTATTTGTCCTGCCGGCGTTTCGATGCGGCCTTTCGCGCAACCTTCGCCCGACGTCCTTTGGGCAACGCGCTCGCTCACGCCTTCCCGCTCCTCTGTCTCCTGGAGACCGCAGCCGGCTCCCGCTTGTCCTCCACAGCATCCTCAACCGGCCCCGCAGCGATGTCCCCAACGAACTGCGCCGGGGCGACGGGATCGCGCGGGCGCGGGAGGGGTTCGGTGGCCGCGAAGCCGGCAATGGCGGCTGTCGCTTCCGTCTCCGAGGCGTAGCCCGTCATCCGAAGCGGCACTGCCCGACGAGGTTCGCGCACCTCCACGGCAAAGCTGCCGTCCTTCTGCGCGACGACGGCGAAGGATGCGCCTGGGGCGAATTTGGCCATGCCCGCAATATGCCATGGGCTGAGAGGAGCGCAAATCGGAGCGGGCGAAGCTTGGATTTCAAACTTACCCGCTACTCGCCCGGGACCCGCCGGCCCTTGCCCCTCTATCGCCAATCCCTATACTCCGCGCGCTTTTACCGACCCCCAGGGGAAGCCCATGAAGCGCGGCATCAAGAAGGTCGTGCTCGCCTATTCGGGCGGGCTCGACACCTCGGTCATCCTGAAATGGCTGCAGGAAACCTACGGCTGCGAGGTCGTCACCTTCACCGCCGACCTCGGCCAGGGGGAAGAGCTGGAGCCGGCCCGGCGCAAGGCCGAGATGCTGGGGATCAAGGAGATCCATATCGAGGATTTGCGCGAGGAGTTCGTGCGGGATTTCGTCTTTCCCATGTTCCGCGCCAACGCCCTCTACGAGGGCCAGTATCTGCTCGGCACGTCCATCGCCCGGCCGCTCATCGCCAAGCGCCAGATCGAGATCGCGCATCAGACCGGGGCCGAGGCCGTCGCCCATGGCGCCACCGGCAAGGGCAACGACCAGGTCCGCTTCGAGCTCAGCTACTACGCGCTCGATCCCGACATCAAGGTGATCGCGCCCTGGCGCGAGTGGGACCTGGATTCCCGCAGCAAGCTGCTGGAGTTCGCCGAGAAGCACCAGATCCCCATCGCCAAGGACAAGCGCGGCGAGGCGCCGTTCTCGGTCGATGCCAACCTGCTGCACATCTCGGCCGAGGGCAAGGCGCTGGAAGATCCCTGGCATGAGCCGGAAGAATTCGTCTACAGCCGCACGGTCGCACCTGAACAGGCGCCCGACAAGCCCACCTATGTCGAGGTCGAATTCCTGAAGGGCGATGCGGTCGCGGTCAATGGCCAGCGCCTGACGCCGGCAATGCTCCTGACCAGGCTGAACGAGATCGGCGGCGCCAACGGCATCGGCCGGCTCGACCTGGTGGAGAACCGGTACGTCGGCATGAAGAGCCGCGGCGTCTACGAGACGCCGGGCGGCACGATCCTCCATGCGGCGCATCGCGGCATCGAGAGCCTGACGCTGGACCGGGGCGCGGCCCATCTCAAGGACGAGATCATGCCGCGCTATGCCGAGCTCATCTACAACGGCTTCTGGTTCAGCCCCGAGCGCGAGATGCTCCAGGCCCTCATCGACAAGAGCCAGGAGCATGTGGAAGGCACGGTGCGCCTGAAGCTCTACAAGGGCAGCCTCCGGGTGGTCGGCCGCAAATCGCCCAAGTCCCTCTACAGCCTCGCCCATGTGACCTTCGAGGCCGACCAGGTCTATGACCAGCGCGACGCGGCCGGCTTCATCAAGCTGAATGCGCTGCGCCTGCGCCTGCTGAAGCGCGGGCGGAAGTAGCGGGCGGCTTCGGGCGTAGCGACCGTGACGGGGTGCACGGGGTATCTGGCGCCCGACGGGCATCTTCCGGATCTGCTGGCGGAACTGGGCGAGACGATCGCCGTCCATGGCCGCCTGGCGCTGGCCGAGGGGCCGCCGCGAGACGTCGCCTGGGTCACCAATGTCTGGAAGCAGCCCCAGCGCATCGCAATCGCCTCCATCGCCGAGGGCGCCCGGCGCTTGCGCGCCCTGCAGCGCAATTGGGCGCTCTATGACTGGCAGCTCCACCGGCGCTCGGCCCTGATCGCGGAGCGCCTGCCCCATGTCGCGGCCAAGCCTATGGTCTTTCCCCAGCCGGCGCCGGCGGCACCGCTCGGTTCATGGACCCTGATCGACGCCGGCACGATCCTGGCATCGCCCGATTGCTCGAGCCCCTTTGCCAACGGCGAGGCGCGCTTCGTCGAGGACCGGGAAGGCCCCCCCAACCGCGCCTATCTGAAACTCTGGGAAGCGCTCACGCTGATCGGGCGCCGGCCGGGGGCAGGCGAGCGCTGCCTCGATCTCGGTTCCAGTCCCGGCGGCTGGACCTGGGTCCTCCAGAAGCTGGGCGCGCGGGTGGTCAGCGTCGACAAGGCAGCACTCGCGCCCGCCGTGGCCGCCCTGCCCGGAATCGAGTTCCGCCGGATGAGCGCCTTTGCCCTCGATCCCGCGGAATTCGGTCCCGTCGATTGGCTGTTCTCGGACGTGGTCTGCTACCCGGCCCGGCTATTGGCCCTGGTCCGGCGCTGGCTCGCCGAAGGCCGCGTCGCCAACTTCCTCTGCACCATCAAGTTCCAGGGTGAGACGGACATGGCGACGGCGCGGCAGTTCGCCGCGATACCCGGCTCGCGCCTGATCCATCTTCATCACAACAAGCATGAGCTGACCTGGGTCAAACTCGACAGCCAAGGAGACTGGAAAGGAGACCGGCATTGACCGAGCATTACCGGCGGCGCGCACCGCTCGACGAGATTCTGGCCCAGGTCGATGACGCGAGCATCGAGGGCCTGGCGCCGCTGGATCAGTTCCACAGCGGCGGCATCAAGGCGACCCGCGACCTGGCCGAGCTCGCCGGGATTTCCGCCGGCGAATCGGTGCTGGACGTCGGCTCAGGCGCTGGCGGGCCGGCGCGGCTGCTGGCGGCCGAACGCGGCGCAAGGGTGACCGGCGTCGATCTGACCGCGGACTATGTCGAGCTCGCCCGCGCCCTCTCGGCCAAGGCCAAGATCGCCGCCGAATTCCGCCAGGCCAACGCCCTCGAGCTGCCCTTCGCCGATGCCGGCTTCGATGTCGTCTGGACCCAGCATGCGGCCATGAACATCGCCGACCGGCCGCGGCTCTATGGCGAGATCCGGCGCGTGCTCAAGCCGGGCGGCCGGCTCGCCCTGCACGATATTTTCGCGGGCCCGAAAGGCGGGCCGCTGCATCTGCCCGTGCCCTGGGCCGATGCGGAGGAAGAAAGCCATCTGGTGACACCCGAGGCCCTGCGCCAGCTGCTCGGCGAGCTCGGCTTCACCGAGCTCGCCTGGCAGGACCGCACCGCAATCACCATCGCCGGCTTCGAGGCAACGCCGGCGCGCAAGCCCCTCATCCATCTGCTGTTGGGCCAAGGATTCCCGGACATGATCGCCAACATGCGCCGCAACTACGCCGAGGGCCGGATCGGCGCGGCGATGGGCGTGTTCCGGCGCGGGGCTTAGCGGGCGCGCAGGTCCAACGGGGCCGCTTCACTTTCTTCTCGTCATTCCCGCGCAAGCGGGAATCCAGGACGGCAAGGAAGCCGTCGGTCCCCTGGACCCCCGCCCCCGCTTTCGCGAGGGCAAGCTTCGCGGGGGTGACGAATGGATGGTACGGCGGTCAATTGAATCAGCGCTGGCCTACTCGAACACCACTCGCGGGAAATAGAACGAGACCACCCAGTTCGGCATGTCGACGATCTCGCTGATCCGAAGATCGCCGGCGACGCTGCACAGCAGATAGGCCTCCACGGCCGAAAGCCCGTGGCGCTGGCTCAGGAGATCGATCATGCCCTTGACCGCGTCCCGAGCGTTCTGCATCAGGTCCGGGCCGATGCCCGTCGCCACGTCGTAGCCCTTGGCGTCGTTGTGGCGGCTGACGGGCCCCGGCGTGCGGTAGCGCGGGAATTTCAGGTTGGCGCCCTTCACCAGCTCGAAGCGGGCGGCGAGGTTCATCTGGCTCTCGATCGCCGTGCCGCAGACCTCGCCGTCGCCCTGGGCGGCATGGGTGTCGCCGACGGAGAAGAGCCCGCCGGCGACTTCGACCGGCAGCATGAGCTCGGTCCCCGCCGCCATGTCGCGGATGTCCATGTTGCCGCCGACCCGGCGCGGCGGCACGACGCTGTGCTGGCCGGGCTCGGCCGGCGCCAGGCCGATGGTGCCGCAGAAGGGCTTCAGCGGCACCTTGCCGCCGGGACCATAAGCGGCGGGCGCCATGGAGGCGGTGTCGTAACGCCAAATATGCAGGGCCGGATCCTTGAACTGGTCGGCGAGCAGGCCGAAGCCGGGGATGTTGGCGGTCCAGCCCCAGCCGCTGGGGGTGAAATCGAGCAGCGTCACCTTGACCGCGTCGCCCGGCGCGGCGCCGTCGATGTAGACGGGTCCGGAGACCGGATTGACCTTGGCGAAATCGAGCCTGGCGATATCGGCAATGGTGGAGTCCGGCTTCAACTGCCCGCCGGAGGAATCGGTGGTCTTGAACTCGATGGTCTCGCCGGGTGCGATGGTCAGCACCGGCTTGTTGGCGTTGTTCCAGCCGAAGTGACTGTGGTGGATGGTATGCTTGGCGTGCTTGGCCATGTCCTCGATCTCCCGCTCGGTCCGCGGGAGAGCTTATTCCAGCGGGCGGGCGTTGCAATCCGTCAACGCGACCTTCGCGGCCGCACAACCGCGGGTTTTCTCTGGCCTAGCTCTTGCCGCTTTCAACTGTCGAGCCTTCTGCTATGATCCTGGCCGTGCGTTCACGATTCCTCCGATCGTCGGGTAGCCAGGGCCTCTCGTCCTCCCACTAGGGAGGCCTAGCCGGCAAGGCGGGAACGCTCGACTCTCCCATCGCCGCCAGGTAGGCATGCGACCTTTCGGGCGGGGCATTGCAATATGCCCCGCCCTTTCCTTAGGTTCCCCAAAACCTTGGAAGCGATCCCATGAGCCTCGAGATCGAGACGGTGGAGATGCATACCGGCGGCGAAGCCGTGCGCCTGGTGGTCGCCGGCTATCCGCCCATCCCGGGCCCGACCATCCTCGCCAAGCGCCGGCATGCCCGCGAGCATCTCGACCGCTTTCGCCGGCTCATCATGTTCGAGCCCAGGGGCCACTACGACATGTATGGCGTGCTGCCGGTCGAGCCCGACCTGCCGGGCGCCGACCTGGCAGTGCTGTTCATGCACAACGAGGGCTATTCCACCATGTGCGGCCATGCGGTGATCGCACTCGCCCGGTTCGCCGTGGACAGCGGCCGGGTGGCGAAGACCGCGCCGGAGAGCCGGGTCGCCATCCAGTGCCCCTGCGGCCTGGTGGAAGCACGCGTGGCGCCCGACGGCAGCGCCCGATTCAGAAGCGTGCCGGCCTTCGCCTTCGCGCTCGATGCGAGGATCGAGGTGCCGGGCTTCGGCGCGCTCGACGTCGATATCGGCTATGGTGGCGCCTTCTATGCCTTCGTCCCCGCGGCGCGCTTCGGCCTCGACGTCCGGCGCTCGCCGGTGCGCGAGCTGGTGGACGCCGCGAGCGCCGTGACCGAGGCGGCCAAGGCGCAGATCCGACTGGAACATCCCGACGACGCCGATCTCGCCTTCCTCTACGGCACCATCCTGACCGACGGCGCGGACACGTTCTCGCCCGAGCCCACGGCCAATATCTGCGTCTTCGCCGAGCGCGAGGTGGACCGCAGCCCCACGGGCAGCGGCGTCACCGCGCGGATCGCACTCCAGCATGCCCGCGGCCTGATCGCGCCGGGGCAAGAGCGGCGCTTCCAGAGCCTGACCGGCGCCATCTTCACCGGCAAGGCGGTCGAGCAGAGCAGCACCGGGCGCTTCCCCGCCGTGATCGTCGAAGTGGGCGGCAAGGCCCACTACACCGGCCGGGCGACGTTCACCCTCGAGGACGACGACGAGATCGGAAGGGGGTTCTTGCTGAAGTGGGGCCGGGGCCTGGCTTGAACGATGGGCCGGCCGCGAGGCCGAACGTCACCCCAAGGGCTGGATCATTCGGCCGAGGCGCTGGCCGCCGAAGATGTGGACGTGGAGGTGAGGGACCTCCTGGTGGGAATCCGGGCCGTGGTTGGCGAGGATGCGATAGCCGCTGTTGGCCAGGCCGAGGTCGCGGGCCACCTTGCCGACGGCGCGTACGAACGCCGCGATCTCGCGATCCGAGGCGCGCTGGCTGAAATCCTCCATCGAGACATAGGCGCCCTTGGGGATCACCAGGACATGGACCTTGGCCTGGGGATGGATGTCGTGGAAGGCGAGCGTGTCGGCGTCCTCGTAGACCTTCTTGCAAGGGATCTCGCCGCGCAGGATCCGGGCAAAGACGTTGTTCGGGTCATAAGTCGTGCTGGGGGTCATGGCGGGCGGCTCCGGCGGCGGCGGGAGAGGCTTATTCTTCCTTGCGGTTCTTCTTTTCCTCGATGCCCGAGACGCCCGAGCGCTGGGAGAGCGTGGCCCAGACCTCGGCGGGCTTGAGGTTGCGGTCGGCCCAGAGCACCAGGAGATGGTAGAGCAGGTCGGCCGATTCCGCCGCCAGATCCTTCTTCTTGCCCTTGAGGCCCTCGATGATCGTCTCGACGGCCTCCTCGCCGACCTTCTGGGCGATCTTCTCGGTCCCCTTGGCGAACAGGCGGGCGGTGCCCGAGCGAGCGGGATCGGCCCCCTTGCGGCTTTCGATCACCTTGTAAAGGCGGTCGAGGACGGTGGCGTCCGCCGGCCGGGTGACTTCCTGCCCCATGGCCTATCCCCAGACTTCGAGGGTTTCCATCCTAGCTCACACCAGATGTTGGGGTAAGAGGCAATCACGGTATTAGGTAGCAAAGACACCTAACGAATCCGTGAAGTTAACGGCCCTGCCGAGGGACGCCCGAAACGGACTCGAGTCAGCATCGCCAAGTCGAGTAACCGGAACCTACGCAACGGCAGTATCATGCTGGGGTGAAGGGCAGCAAGCCATTCGACTACATCATCGTCGGCGCCGGGTCCGCCGGATGCGCGGTGGCCGCGCGCCTCTCCGAGGACGCCTCATGCCGGGTCCTGTTGCTGGAACAGGGACCGCCAAACAGCAGCTGGACTGTCCGCATCCCCGGCGGCCTCCGGGAGAATTTCAAGCCCAATCGACCCTACATGCGCTGGTACCCAACGGTGCCCCAGCGCCATCTCGACGGACGCATCATCAACCATCCCCGCGGCATCGGCCTTGGCGGCTCCTCCCTGGTGAATGGCATGGTGTTCCTGCGCGGCAACCCGCGGGACTACGACCGGTGGGAGAGCGAGGGCGCTCAAGGTTGGTCCTATGCCGAGGTGCTGCCCTATTTCAAGCGGATGGAACACCGGGCCGAGGGAGCCGATGCCTATCGCGGCGGCGATGGCCCCGTCGGGGTCCGGCGCCAGGAGCAGCTTCACGTCCTCAACCAGGCTTTCCTCGAGGCCGGCCGCCAGGCGGGCTATCCCTTCACCGAGGACGTGAACGGCCAGGAGCAGGAAGGCTTCTGCCGGTTCGACATGAACGCCGACCGCGGTTATCGGTCGAGCTCGTATTTTGCCTTCGTGGAACGACAGCCGCGCAAGCCCAACCTCGAGGTGCGGAGCCGGGTCACCGTTCTGCGTATCCTGTTCGAGGGGCATCGCGCGATCGGTGTCGAGTTCGAACAGGAGGGACAACGGCTTCAGGCCAGGGCGGATCAGGAGGCGATCCTCAGCGCCGGCGCCATTGGATCGCCTCAGCTACTGCTGCTGTCGGGCGTCGGGCCAGCCGACGAGCTTCGCCGCCTTGGTATCGAGCCCGTCCAAGACCTTCCGGGCGTCGGCGCCAATCTCCACGACCACCTGGAGCTCGACCTGCAGTGGGAGTGCGAGCAGCCGATCACGATCAACGGACTCCTTCGCCCGCACAAGATCGCAGCCATCGGCCTGGAGTGGCTGCTGTTCCGGACGGGCTTCGCGGCCGGCAACCAATGCCATGTCGGGGCATTCCTGCGCTCGAGCCCGGGCGTCGGCCATCCAAACATTCAGCTGCATTTCTTTCCCATGTGCTTCGACGGCTGGACCCCGCGCCGCGACCAGCACGGATTCCGCATTTCCGCCGGGCCCATGCGTCAAACCAGCCGCGGCACGCTGAAGCTTCGCTCCGCCGATCCTCGAGATCTGCCGATCCTGGATCCCAACTACCTCGCGACGGAGCAGGACCGCTGGGAGATCCGGGAATCCTTTGCCATCATCAGGGACCTCCTGTCGCAGAAGGCATTCGATCCCTATCGCGGGGCTCCGCTGGAACCCGCGGTCCTGCCCGATAGCGTCGAGGAGATCGACGCGCTGTGCCGGCGCCTCGCCGCCACCAGCTTCCACCTCTGCGGCACTTGCAAGATGGGAAGCGCGAGCGACCCCATGGCCGTGGTCGATCCCCAGACGCGGGTGCGCGGCCTCGAGGGCTTGAGGGTCGCGGACGCGTCGATCATGCCCTCCATCGTTTCGAGCAACCTCAATGCTCCCTCCATGATGATCGGCGAGCGCGCTGCCGGTCTTATCAGGGGCAACTCGTCGCAAGCAGCGCGGGCACACAACCCAGCGGTCAGTTGAGCAATATGCATTCGCCCCTTCGCACATTGGTCGACGACCGCAGCGACTGAAGGGAATGGCGGGCGCGCCGGATGTCGCGCGACGACTGCTTACGCGCTGAACCCGGACAAATGGATCGGCGGTCGTCCAGGTCCGCCTATGACCCCAAACAGCTATTACGCAATCCTTACCGGAATCCCCGCCTCCGCCAGGCTGGCCTTGGCTTCGGCGATAGAATGTTGGCCGAAATGGAAGATCGAGGCGGCGAGCACGGCGCTCGCATGGCCTTCGCGGATGCCGGCCACTAGGTGATCGAGCGTCCCCACCCCGCCCGAGGCGATGACCGGCACGCTGAGCGCGTCGGCGATCTTGCGGGTCAAGGGCAGGTCATAGCCCGCCTTGGTCCCGTCCCGGTCCATGGAGGTGAGCAGGATCTCGCCGGCGCCGAGCTCGGTCATCCGGCGGGCCCAGGCCAGCGCGTCAAGGCCGGTGGCTTTGCGCCCGCCATGGGTGAAAACCTCCCACCGGCCCGGCCCCGCTTGCTTGGCGTCGATGGCGACGACCACGCATTGGCTGCCGAATTTCTCCGCTACCCGGCGCACCAGATCGGGCTCGGTCACGGCGGCGGTGTTGATGGAAACCTTGTCGGCGCCGGCCAGCAGCAGCCGTCGGATATCCTCCACCGATCGCACCCCGCCGCCCACCGTGAGCGGCATGAAGCAGCGCTCGGCGGTGCGGGCGACCACGTCCAGGATGATGTCGCGATTCTCCGCGCTGGCGCCGATGTCGAGAAAGCAGAGCTCGTCCGCACCGGCCTTGTCGTAGACCGCGGCCTGCTCCACCGGGTCGCCGGCATCGCGCAGCGCCACGAAATTGACGCCCTTCACCACCCGGCCCTCGGCCACGTCGAGGCAGGGTATGACTCGAGCCTTCAGCATCCGGCTTTCAGCCTGGGGGCCTTCAGCATCCGGCTTTCAGCCTCAGCGCCTTCAGCATTGGGCGAGCGCCTGGCCGAGATCGAGCGTGCCGTCATAGAGGGCGCGCCCGACGATCGCGCCGGCCGCACCGGCGGCCTTGAGGGCCGCCAGATCGCCGAGGCCCGAAATCCCGCCCGAGGCGATGACCGGGATCGCGGTCGCCTGAGTGAGCCTCGCCGTCGCCGCGACATTGGCGCCTTCCATGATGCCGTCGCGCTCCACGTCGGTGAACACGATGGCTGCCACGCCGGCATCGGCGAAGCGCGCGGCGAGATCGAGGGTCGTGACGTCGCTGGTCTCGGCCCAGCCTTCGACGGCGACATTGCCCCCGCGGGCATCGATGGCGACGGCGATGCGGCCCGGATGGCGCCGGCAGGCCTCGCGCACGAGCTCAGGGTCCTTCAGCGCCGCGGTGCCGAGCACGACCCGGGCGACGCCGGCCGCAAGCCAGCCCTCGATGGCGGCCTGATCGCGGATGCCGCCGCCGAGCTGGCAGGGAATGGCGACGGCGGCGAGGATCGCCTCGACCGCGCTGCGGTTCACGGATTTGCCGGCGAAGGCGCCGTCGAGATCGACGACATGGAGCCACTGCGCCCCCGCAGCAGCGAAACGCCGGGCCTGGGCAGCGGGATCCCGGTTGAAGACGGTGGCGGCGGCCATGTCGCCGCGCCGAAGCCGGACGCAGGCGCCCTCTTTCAGGTCAATGGCCGGGTAGAGGATCAAGGCCGATGAGGGGCCGCCTCAGCGCCGGCGGAACGGCTGGCGCCGGCCCGGGCCGACGGGGACGCGCTCGTCCTTGTGGCGGAAGCTGATCCGGCCGCGGGTCAGATCGTAGGGGGTCATTTCCAGCTTCACCCGATCGCCGATGATGACGCGAATCCGGTTGCGCTTCATCTTGCCGGAGACATAGGCGAGCGCGCCATGGCCGTTGTCGAGCTGGACCCGGTATTGGCCGCCGACCAGCACGTCGGTCACGGTGCCTTCGACCTCGATGACGTCCTCTTTCACGGGCACATCCTAGACATTGGCATCCTTGAGATTGGCAACATTGAAGACAGGGCAACAAAAGACGGGGAGGGGTATGTCGTACCTCGCCGCGCCCAATGCAAGGGAATAATCCGCTAGAGCAAGATCGGGTCAGCTTGGATCAAGCTGACCCGTGAATCTTGCTCTAATTAATAAGACTAGAGCCTGATGGTCTCAAGCCGAACAGGTTTGAGACCATCAGGCTCTGGGCCCGGCTAAAACGCCGCGCTCAGCAGCACCGCGGCATAGTGGCAGCCGGCGGCCGAGAGCACGCAAGCATGCCAGATGGCGTTCTGGAAGGGCAGGCTGCGCCAGAGGTGGAACGCCGTGCCCACGGTATAGAGCAGGCCGCCCGCGGCCAGCAGGACCAGGGCCGCCGGGTCGAGAGCGGCGGCGATGGGCCGGGCCGCGATGATGCCGATCCAGCCCAGCGCCAGATAGACCACCACCGAAGCGCCCTCCAGACGGCGCGGGAAGGCGAGCTTGGCCGCCGCGCCCGCAAGGGCGACCGACCAGACGACGGCGGTGAGCAGGATCGACCAGCCGCCGGCAAGACGCAGCACGGTGAACGGCGTGTAGGTGCCGGCGATCATCAGGAAGATGGCGGCGTGATCGAGCCGGCGCAGCCACTCCTGCCTCGGCGAGGGCGAGGACAGGTTATAGGCGGCGGAACAGCAGAGCATGGCCATCAGGCCGACGGCATAGAGAAGGACCGCGATGAGGCCGCGGCTGCCGTGGTCGCTGACGAAGACGACGAGGAGAGCAACCGCGCCCACGGCGCCGGCGCCGATCCCGAGCCAATGGATGGCGCGGTCGAAAGCGAGCTCGCGCTCGCCGTAGGGGCGGTCTCCGCCGGGCCGAACGATGTTGCCGATTTCCGAGGCGCTCATGATCGAGAGGCGCTCACCCTGGGACGCTCAGGGACATGCCGCGGATGGCGGCGCTCAGGCCTTGATGTCCCGGAATCGCACCAGCTTGCGCCGCGCCTCGTCCCAGAGCGCGAGCCGCGCGCAGGAGAAGCTCTCGGCGAGGCCGAGGCGCCGGGCGCGCTGGAAGGCCGGGACGGCGTCGAAGGCGGCGCGCAGGCGGTAGTTCGGGATCTTGATGGCGAGATGGTGGATGTGATGGAACCCGATCCGGCCGGTGAGCCAGTGCAGGAAGTCCGGCAGGTCATAGAGGGAGCAGCCCTCGAAGGCCGCGGCCTCGAAATCCCACTGGCCGCTTCGCTCCCAGTAGGTGTCGGCGAACTGATGCTGGACGTAGAAGAGCCAGATGCCGATGGAGGCGGCCAGCAGCGCCACCGGCAGGTAACCGATGACCACCGGGCGCCACCCCAGGAGCAGGATGATCGCGGCCACCACCCCCGCCAGGACCGCGTCCGTGCCCAGCACGCTGAGCCACGACTTGACGTTGCCCCGGGGAATCCGGTGCACGATCAGGAACTGGTAGGCCGGGCCGACACCGAACAGAACCAGGGGGTTGCGGTAGAGCCGATAAAGAAAGCGGGCAAGCGCAGGGCGCTCCAGGTATTCGCGCACGGTCAAGGTCGTGATGTCGCCGATTCCGCGACGGTCCAGGTTGCCCGAGGTGGCGTGATGGAGCGCGTGGTCATGCTTCCAGAAGTCATAGGGCGTCAGCGTGGCCACGCCGATGAAACGGCCGAGCCAGTTGTTGGCCCAGCGCGAGCGGAAGAAGGAACCGTGGCCGCAGTCGTGCTGGATGATGAAAAGGCGAACCAGGAAGGCCGCGGCCGGAACGACGAGGAGGACGACCCACCAGAGGCCCCGATTGAGGCCCCAGAAAAGCCCGGCGATCAGGAGCAGGAACGGCAGGGCCGTGACGAGAAGCTCGAGCGTCCCGCGACGGCCGTCGGCCCTGGCGTATTGGGCGATCATCTCGCGCCAGCCCGGTGCCGCAGCCGCCGCTTGGGCACGGCAGGACGTCCGCTCGGCGGTTGAGCGTTCAGCGTCGGCATTGTCCCGCGGGATCGCGTCGAAGATTATTGCGGAGCCGGGCATCGCGGAGCCGGGTTCATTCCTTGCCATCTTGGAAATCAGCGGCCCCACCATACGCGCTTGCGGGCTTCCCGCCAATGCTGAAACGCATCAGCGCCCGCCGCGCCTGCGGCCGGGACGCCCGCCATAGCGCCGCCCGCCGTTGTCGGGCCGGCTCGGCGCCGGGCCGTGGGCACGGGCCGAGGGCAGCGCGAAGCCGTGGTTGTCGATCACCGCGAGCTGGCGGCCGATGAGCTTCTCGATGTCGCGCAGATAGCTGCGCTCCTCCCCGCCGCAGAAGGAAAGCGCCACGCCGCTGGCGCCCGCCCGCGCGGTGCGCCCGATCCGGTGCACGTAGCTTTCGGGCAGGTTGGGCATCTCGTAGTTGACCACATGGGTGACGCCGTCGATGTCGATGCCGCGGGCCGCGATGTCGGTCGCGACCAGCACGCGGGCCCGGCCGCTGCGCAGGCTCTCCAGCGCCTTCTGGCGCTGGGGCTGGGACTTGTTGCCGTGGATGGCCACCGCCATGACGCCGCCGCGCTCGAGCTGCTCGGTGACGCGGTTGGCGCCATGCTTGGTCCGGGTGAAGACGATGACGCGCTTCAAGGCCGGATCCTTCAGCACTTCGGCCAGCAGGTCGCGTTTGGAGCCCGCGTCGACCAGGTAGACCCTCTGGTCCACCGTATCGACCGTGGTCGCCGTCGGCGCCACCTCGGCGCGAACCGGATCGGCCAGGATCTCCTTGACCAGATGGGCGATATCCGCCGGCATGGTCGCCGAGAAGAACAGGGTCTGGCGCTGTTTCGGCAGCGCTCTCACGATGCGCCGCACATCGGGCAGGAAGCCCATGTCGAGCATCCGGTCGGCCTCGTCGAGGACGAAGATCTCGACCGAATCCAGTTTCAAATGGCCCTGCTGCATGAGGTCGAGAAGCCGGCCCGGCGTGGCGACGAGGATGTCGAGGCCGCGCACGAGGGCCGAAACCTGCGGACCCTGGCCGACGCCGCCGTAGACGGTGGTGTGGCTGAGCCCCGCATGCCGGCCATAGGCCTTGAAGCTGGCGCCGATCTGGACGGCGAGCTCGCGGGTCGGGGTCAATACGAGAGCGCGGACGTGGCGCGGCGCGGTCTTGATCCGCTTGCCGGCCAGACGCTGAAGGATCGGCAAGGCGAAGGACGCGGTCTTGCCCGTGCCTGTCTGGGCGATGCCCAGGAGGTCGCGGCCGGCCAGGAGATGGGGGATCGCCCGGGCCTGGATCGGCGTCGGCACGACATAACCCTCGGTGGCAAGCGCGCGAAGAAGCGGCTCGGCCACGCCGAGGTCGGTAAAGGAGGGAGTCACGATGTAATGATTCTTTCTAAGCCGGGGTCGGTCCGCATTTCCGATGCGGCCGCCATGCGGCATTCTTGATCCATCCCTCGCGCGCGGCCGGGACGGTTGTGGTTACTGGCGATGGTCTCGGGAATGCCGCAACCGGGCGGCCCGTCGGCGGGTTTCGCCGTTCTGGCCAGCGGCTGCTTCGCGCGATCGCGAGAAATCGTTGCAGGCGTTAAGTGGCGTTTCCCGGCGGATAAGTCAAGCCCAAACCCTCGGCCACGCCGGCGAGTTCGCGAATCACGACGCGATGGCAGGCAGGTCGAGGGGCCGCTCGGCGCCCGGTTCCGGTGCCTGGAGCTGGGGGCGGAACTGGATTCGGAACACGTCGGCGTAGCGGCCGGCCTTGCGCAGAAGTTCCTCGTGGCGCCCTGACTCGACGATGCGGCCGGCATCCACGACATGGATGCAATCGGCATTGGTGATGGTGTGAAGCCGATGGGCGATGACCAGCGTGGTGCGCCCCCGGCAGAGGCGGGCGATCGCATCCTGGACATGGCGTTCGGATTCGCTGTCGAGCGAGGCGGTCGGTTCGTCCAGCAGGATGATCGGCGCGTCCTTGATGAGGGCGCGGGCGACCGAAACGCGCTGGCGCTGGCCGCCGGAGAGCTGCAGGCCATGCTCGCCCACGGGCGTGTCGTATCCTTGGGCGCACTCGAGGATGAAATCATGGGCGAAGGCCGCCTTGGCCGCCGCTACGATCTCCGCCTCGGTGGCGCCGGGCTTGCCATAGGCGATGTTTTCGCGGATCGAGCCGCGGAATAGGAAGACGTCCTGGCCGACATAGGCGATATGTCGGCGCAGCGATGCGCGGGTAACGGCGGCGATGTCATGGCCGTCGAGCAGGATCTGTCCGCTCTCGGCGTCATAGAGTCGCAGCAACAGGTTGAACACGGTCGATTTGCCGCCGCCCGACGGTCCGACGAGTGCGGTCACCTGGCCCGGCTCGGCAGTGAAGGACATCTGGCGCAGGACCCGATGGCCGCTGCGATAGGAGAAATCGACGTGGGAGAACTCGACCCGCCCGCGGCCCATGACAAGTGCCGGCTTTTCCCTGTCCACATCCTCCGTGGACGGCGAATCGAGCAGCTTGAACAGGAGCTCGACCCCGAAGAGCGAGGTGTTCAGATCGATGTTGAGGCGAGCGAGACGCTTCGCCGGCTCATAAGCCAGCAGGAAGGCGGTGGCGAAGGAGGCGAACTCGCCGGGCGAGCCGCCCGTCTTCAACACGCGATAGCCCGCATAGAGGCCGATCAGGCCGATGGCGAAGCCGCCGAGGGATTCCATCAGCGGGCTGGCGCGGTTCTGGGCTCTCGCGAGCTTGTTGCCGGCCCGCTCGACGCTGTCCACGTCCTGGTAGATGCGTTGGCGCATCGCCTCTTCCAGGTTGAAGGCCTTGATCACCCGGAAGCCCTGGATGGTTTCCTGCAGGGTTTCCAGGATCCGCGCCCCGCCCTCGAACTGGGTCCGGGCGATGTTGCGGACCCGGCGCATCAGCTTACGCAGCACGATGATCGCGGGCGGCGCCACGACGAAGGCGATGAGAGAGAGCATCGGGTCTTCCCAGACCATCACGGCAACGAGGAAGACGACCGACAGCAGGTCGCGGGCAAAGGCGGTGATCAGCATCTGCAGCACGTTCGTCGGCGCGGTCGCGGCATAGCTCATGCGGGCCATGAAGTCGGTCGAGTGCCGGTCGGCGAAATAGCTGACCCCCTCGCCCAGAAGCTTGTCGAACATCAGGCGCTGGTTTTCGGCCGTGATCCGGTTGCCGAGATAGGCCAGCACCACCGCCTGCCCGTAGGTCGCCAGGCCCCTGACGGTGAAGATCCCGAAGACAGCGAGGCTGAGGGTGATGATCCCGCTGAAATCCTTGTAGACATAGGCGCGGTCGATCATCACGCCGCCGAGCATGGCGGCGACGCCCTGGCAGGCCGATGAAACAGCCATCATGACGACGGTCAGAACGAAATACTTGAGATGCCGGCGGCCATAGTCGGCCAACAGCCGCCGCACCAGGACGCTGCTGCTTTCGGGCGCCGAAGTGCCCTTGGAGGTCAGGAACTTGAACATGCGAGGGAAACCGCCGACGGCGAGCGTTCAGGACGCAAGAAGGGCGCCGAATCGCCGCGCCGGCAAATCTTCTCCTTGATGTGGAAGACGGACGCGCTTTGAATGTGGCCGCAATCCGCCTCGCGGCCTAAGATTCGGTGGCGAGGCATTCCCGCATGAGCAACCCGGCGCCGCAATGGCCGATCATCCGCGAGCCGAGCCCAATAAGCCAAGCATGATGTTTCCTCGCTACCTCAGCCTATCCCTACCACGGCTATGGATGCGCGATATAGTCCATTTTGGCATGAAATCCCACGCCGTCGGGGGCAACGGCGTGATGAACATCGCGCCGCTGGCAGAAGTACTGCGCCTCACCCGCTCCCCCATCGACCGGACCGTGTTGCTGGCCAAGGCCCTGGGCCTTGTCGCCCGCGACCGGCCCGAGATGCGGCAATGCTACATGCCGTTGCCCGTCGGGCATCTCTACCAGCATCCGAACTCGGTAGCGACGATTGCGGTGGAACGAGACTGGCAGGGCGAGCCCGCGGTGTTCCTGGACCAGATCGAGGCGCCCGAAGACCGGTCGCTGGCGGAGATCGATGCCTTGTACCGCGCCATGCAGCGGGCGCCGCTGGAAAGCATCGCCGGGTTTCGCCGGCTCATCCGTATCACCCGCATGCCCTTGGCGATCCGGCGCGGTTTCTGGCGCCTCGGCCTTTATGGCTCCGGCGATCTGCATTCGCGCTATTTCGGCACCTTTTCCATCGCTGCCACGCCGGAGCCGCGCACCGAATACATGCAGATGACGACGCCGCTCACCATCAGCGTGATCTACGGCTTCCTCGAGCCCAATGGAGACATGCCGCTCCAGATCCTCGTCGACCACCGGGTCATCGACGGCATGAACCTGTTCCGGATCGCCCGGGAGCTTGAAACGGCGCTGAACGATCGGATCGCCGGCGAACTGCTGCAGGGCATGCCAGCACCCCGAACCCCCGGCGAAACGCGCTCCGGCACGGCCGTCGCCGAAGAAGCGTAAGCGCGTCGGAAACGAGCCCGCGACGCCAACAGGTGCTCCGCCGGCGGAACTACCTCATTTTCCCATCGTTATTTCCGCGCGAGCGGGAATCCATCGGCCCATCGACCCCGGCTTTCGCGGCGGTGGCGACGACGGAAGGCGTTTCGTCGGACCGAACGCCGCCTGTGGGAACCCCCGATGAACTGGACCCCATATGCGCCGCGACGAAGTCCCGGATTCGGCCGAGGGCCTCCTCGCTTTCCTCCATCCGGTCGCCGAATGCCTGGAAGTTGTGGATCATGTGCTCCCAGACATCGAGGGTGACGTCGGCACCTTCCTGCCTGGCCTTTTTGGCATAGGCCCGGATCATGTCGATCATGATCTCGGCCCCGCCGGCCTGGATATAGACCGGGGGAAAACCGGCGAAATCCGCATAGAGCGGAGAAACCTCCGGGTCCTTCGGATCCCGCCCCTCGGCATACCAGGCGGTCCATTGGGCGGCCATGCGCCGGTCGATCAGGTCGAAGGGCTCATTGGCCGTCATGCTCTCTCCGCCATTGGCAAGATCGGTCCAGGGCGACAGACAGACGGCGGCGGCCGGCATGGGCAACCCCTCCCGGCGCAAGCGCCGCAGCAGACAGAGCGCCAGGTTGCCCCCGGCCGAATCGCCGACGAGCACCAGGCGCAAGGGATCGCTCCCGCCTCGCAGCAGCCATCGATAGGCCGCCAGCGCGTCCTCCTGCTGGGCCGGGAACGGATGCTCGGGCGCCAGCCGGTAGGTGGGCACGAAAACGGCGGCGTTGGTCCAGACCGTCACCAGGACGATCAGCTGGTCGAGAGAGCGGACATCGAAGGCGAAGCCGCCGCCGTGGAAATAGAGGATCGTGCCTTGGGGCTTTTCGGGCAGGAACCAGCGGCCCGGCAACGCCTGGTCTTCCGCCGGCTGGATGCGGATCCGCTCCATAAGAGGTATCGCGAATTGCACGACGTCGAGATATCTCCGCGCCATCCGGACATGGCCGAGGCCGAGCGCGTAGCCCATCGCCTCGCGCCAGTAGGTGACGCCGGTCTCGAAGTAGATCCGCCAGCCGGGGCGCAGCCGCCCGCGCAGGATGCGCCGCGCCAGCGTCCCGACATAGGCCCGGCGGAGACTGGAGAGGGCATGCAGACGCAACGCCCACCGGCCATGGAGCGTGAAGGTCGGAACATTCCTCATCGCTCGCGCGCCTGGCTTTACGGCGATCCGGACGGCGGCGCCGTCAGATCCTTCCAGAAGAAGAGCCCCGCCACCCATTGGCCGTCCACCCGGGCATAGCGGGGATGGGTGCCGTAATGGCTGTAGCCTAGGGACTGATAAAGCTGGATCGCCGCCGCCTGGGTCTCGCGCACGTCGAGATTGAGGACGCTCACGCCCTGGCCGCGCGCTTCATCCTCCACCGCGAGCGCGATGGCCCGGGCAAGGCCATGGCCGCGGGCCCAGCTGGCGACGAAATTGGTCATCATCTGGGCCGAATGGGCGCGCGCCTCGTTGTTGCGCGGATGGCGGACGAGCTGGGCCGAGCCGGCGATGACGCCGTCGAGGCGCCCGACGATAAGACTGCGTTCGGGCACCAGGAGGCTGCCCTTCCAATAGCTCTCCATCACCTCGCGGGGCGGCGGATTGAGCCAGCCGAAGCCGCCGCCGACGCGGATGCCGTCCTCGGCCGCTTCGCAGAGCTCGTGAAGCTCGCGCTGGGACAGCTTGACCAGCTTTTCGACGGATGTGGCGGCCATGGGATCTCGCTCGTCAGGGACGCCAGGCGAGGAAATTGGCGAGCAGGCGCAAGCCCGTCGCCTGACTGTTCTCCGGATGGAACTGGACGCCGGCCATGTTGTCCCGGGCAATCGCCGCCGTGAGCGGGCCGGCGTAGTCCGCGTCCGCCAGCAGATCCGCGGGATCGCCGAGGCGCAGATGGTAGCTGTGGACGAAATAGCCATGAGCCCCGTCGGCGATGCCGGCGAACAGCGGGTGAGGCCGCGCGAACTTCAATTCGTTCCAGCCCATATGGGGAATCTTGACCGGGCGCGGCGCCAGATGCACCACCTCGCCGGCGATCCAGCCGAGGCCGGGATGCCGGCCATGCTCGAGCCCGGCTTCGGCCATCAGCTGCATGCCGACGCAGATGCCGAGAAAGGGCCGGCCGCCCTGGTGCACGAGCTTCTCCAGCATCTCGATCATGCCGGGCAGGCGGCCAAGCCCGGCCCTGCAATCGGCGAAGGCGCCCACGCCGGGCAGAACGATGCGCGAGGCGGGCACCAGATCCTCAGGCGCGGCGCTGACCTTGACGTCGGCCCCGACGGCGGCGAGCGCCTTGGCCGCCGAGCGAAGGTTGCCGGAGCCGTAGTCGATGACGACGGTGGTCAAGTGGCCCTAGCCCCTCGAGGCCGGTCAGGAAAGCGAGCCGCCGAGCACGCCCTTGGTCGAGGGCACCGCGTCGGGCTTGCGGGGATCGATGGCGATAGCCGCCCGGAGCGCCCGGGCGAGGCCCTTGTAACAGCTCTCCACGATGTGATGGTTGTTGTCGCCGTAGAGAGTCTCGACATGGAGGGTGAGGCCGGCCGCCTGGGCGAAGGCCTGGAACCATTCGCGGAACAGCTCCGTATCCATCTCGCCCAGCTTCGGCCTGGTGAAGGCCACCTTCCAGATCAGGTAGGGCCGGTTGGAGGCGTCGAGGGCGACGCGGGTCAGAGTCTCGTCCATGGGGATGAGCGCCTCGCCGTAGCGCTGGATGCCGGCACGGCCGCCGAGCGCCTTGGCCACCGCCTGGCCGATGGCGATGCCCGTATCCTCGGTGGTGTGATGGAAGTCGATATGAAGGTCGCCCTTCGCTTCCACCTCCAGATCCAGAAGGCTGTGGCGGGCGAGCTGGTCCAGCATGTGGTCGAGAAAGCCGATGCCGGTCGAGATCCGCGAACGGCCCTCGCCGTCCAGATTCACGGCGGCCCGCACCTCGGTTTCCCTGGTCTTGCGCGTCACCTCGGCTTTGCGCATGGCGGCAGCCCCCGAAACAGCGGCAGGGTTCTACCAGCATCGCGGGCCGGACGCCAGAAGCTGCCGGCGGTCGCGCTTCAGGTCCGGCTGACGGAGGCCAGGATCGCGATGTCGCCATGCTCGATCTCGGCCAGCATGGTCCCGCGGATCGCCGCGATCCGCCGGCTCACTTCCCCCATGGCGAGCCCGGCCTCGAAGGCGAGGGTCACTTCGACGAAGACCGCGCGGCCCGACCGGCGGGAGCGCAGCCGCTCCAGCCGGTGAAAGTCGGCCGCGTGGCGGGCGAGCGCCCGCTCCACCGCGCCGCGCACGATCTTGCCGGCCGACCGGTCGAGCAGGTCTGGGATGCAGTCGCGCAAGATCCCGATCGCGTTCCAGACTATGAAGCCGGCGACGAAGACCGAGCCGACGGCATCCGCCCAGGCGACCACGACCTCGTCCGGCGCCAGGGCGGCAGTCGTCAGTGTGATTATTACGAAGCAGGAGGCGACCAGCTTCACCGTGCGCGACTTGAACTGGGCCATCATCACGAGCGAGCTTTCCGTCCGCACCGCGCGGCGCATGCCATCCCAGGACGTCAGATTCACCACGAGATTGGTGGCGCCGGTGAGGGCGCCCACCGCGAGCCAGATGGGCGCGCTGACGACGCGATCGCCGTCGACGATCGCCACGGCGCCGCTGAAAATCCAGGCCGCACCCGCCAGCATGCCGCCGCCGATGAGGAGGTTCGCAACCTGCTCCAGCTTGCCGGTGCCGAATTCCAGGTCGGTCAGCTGGCCGCGATGCAACCGACGCATCAGGAAATAGGCGAAGACCTCGATCGACATCATCAGCCCGCCGCGGATCGATTCGGCGATCACGGTCAAGGAGCCGCCCAGCACGCCCACCAGGATCCAGCCGGCCATCATGAAGCTGTCGGCGGCGAGGGCGAAGAACAGGGACTGCTCCTCGGCCGCCTGCCCGGGCGTCACCCGCAGCTCGCCGATTTCGACGGCGCTCATAGCCTGAGGCGCGCCAGCAGGATGTCGAAGAAGCCGACCTGGGGAAAGTCGACGGAGGCCGCTTCACCGATCGGGCAGGCTGCCACGTCCTCGGGGCTCGCCTCCAGGCTCACCAGCACCTGGCCGGTGCCGGGCGTGCGGCCCTTGGCCACAGCGGCAAGGTCGGCGCTGCCCAGCGTGGCGGCGGCGCCGCGGGTGAGCAGGATCCGGCCCTTGCGGACCCGGCGCTCGCCCTCGAGAACCACGTCCGCCTCCTCGCCCTTGCGCAGCAAAGCGAGCTCGACATCGGAGACAGGCGCATCCACAAGCATGACGGCGCAGTCGATCCAGCTTGCGATCGGCGAGCCCGGCTGCACGGCCTCCCCCGGCGCGGCGATCAGGCTCCAGACCAGGGCGCCAGGAGGGGCCTCAACCGGCGTGGACAGCGCCAGCTGATAGCTGCTGAGCGCGGCGTTCGCCACGGCCTGATCGGCGGCGATTTCGCTGCGCGCTGTGGCGAGGTCCGATTGGCCGCGGCGAAGTTCCAGGCGCCCTTCATCGAGATTGCGCAGGGCGTCGGCGGCATCGGTCCCGTCGTCGAGGAGAAAGACGTCGTGATCGGCGGCCTGCCGGCGCAGCGTGGCGCGGGCGATGACGCTCTTCATGTCTTCGAGCGTGCGCTGGTACTCGACGGCCTGCGCATTGGCGGCGTCCGCAGCCGCCAGGGAGGCATTGCCGCTTGCCGCCAGTTTGGCGAGCCGCGCCGCCTGGGCCTGCTCGAGCGCCAGATGCTGACGGATGAGGGCCATGTTGTTGCCGGCGGCGAGGATCTTCGCGTCGAGGTCCTGGTCGAAGGCGACGGCGAAGGCGGCAAGCTGGGCCCGACGCGAATCGACGATCTCATGCAGATTGCCCACCAGCTCTTCCAGCGCCGCCAGCCGGCCGGTGGCGCCATCTAGCTCGGCGCGCGCGCGGGCAAGCCCCGTGGCGTCGGCGAGCGGATTCGCGACCGTGGCGATGCGGCCGTCCTTGCCGACCCTCTCGCCGGGATAGAGCGGATGGGCGTCGACATAGCCCGCGATGGGCGAGGCGACGGGGTTGACCCAGGTGGTGACGGCCGCGTCGCGGACGATGATCGAACGCAGATAGGGCCCAGCGATCCACACGACATAGACCGCCAGGCAGGCCAGGCTGATAATCACCACCAATCGCCGTGACGCCCCGGCCACCGCCATGTCCCGCCCTGTCTGCTTTTCGCCGGGGTCTATCCGGCCGGCCCCGCCAGGCCCGCCGGATATTCACTCTCGGGCCGGATTCGATGCAAGCCGCTTGCTCCGCCGCCCTCGAATGCCTATTTGGGTGCCTATGTCGGAACCCTCACAGTTTCCCGGCTGGCATGGCACCACCATCCTCTCGCTGCGCAAGGGGGGCGAGGTGGTGATCGCCGGCGACGGGCAAGTCAGCTTCGGCGCCACGGTGATGAAATCCAATGCCCGCAAGGTCCGGCGCCTGGGCAAGGGCGACGTGATCGCCGGCTTCGCCGGGGCCACGGCCGATGCCTTCGCGCTGTTCGAACGGCTGGAAGCGAAGCTGGAGCAGCATACGGGCCAGCTTTCCCGGGCCTGCGTCGAACTAGCCAAGGACTGGCGCACGGACCGGTATCTGCGCCGGCTGGAAGCGATGATGGCGGTGGCGGACAGGACCACGAGCCTGGTCTTGACCGGGACCGGCGACGTGCTCGAGCCGGAAGAGGGCCTGATCGGCATCGGCTCGGGCGGCGCCTACGCGCTCGCCGCGGCCCGCGCCCTCATCGACGTCGAAGGCCTGAACGCGGAAGCCATCGCCCGCAAGGCCATGGGCATCGCCGCCGATATCTGCATCTATACCAACCGCAACATCACGCTCGAGCGGCTATGAACCGCGCGGCGGCCATGAACGCAAGGCACCCATGAACGACGTCGCGACGCCGAAACCCCAGGAAGCCGGGGCGTTCAGCCCGCGGGAGATCGTCTCCGAGCTGGACCGCTACATCGTCGGCCAGGGCGAAGCCAAGCGCGCCGTCGCCATTGCGCTGCGCAACCGCTGGCGGCGGCTCCAGCTGACCGAGGCACTGCGCGAAGAGGTGCAGCCCAAGAACATCCTGATGATCGGCCCGACCGGCGTGGGCAAGACCGAGATCGCCCGGCGCCTTGCCAAGCTTGCCCAGGCGCCCTTCCTCAAGGTCGAGGCGACGAAGTTCACGGAAGTCGGCTATGTGGGACGGGACGTGGACCAGATCGTGCGCGACCTGGTCGAGATCGCCCTTACCATGACCCGCGAGCGGATGCGCAAGGACGTGGCGGCCAAGGCCGAACTGGCGGCGGAGGAGCGCGTGCTGGACGCGCTCACCGGCGAGAATGCCGGCGCGGAGACCAGGGCGAAGTTCCGCCGCATGCTGCGCACGGGCGAGCTCGACGACCGGGAAATCGAGCTGAAGCTCCAGGAGAGCCCGACCTTGCCGAGCTTCGAGATCCCCGGCATGCCGGGGGCGAGCGTGGGCATGCTCAACCTGGGCGACATGCTGGGCAAGGCCTTCGGCGGACGGATGAAGCCGCGCAAGGTCACCGTCTCCGAAAGCCACCGGCTGCTGCTGGCCGAGGAGAGCGACAAGCTTCTGGACCAGGAGCGGGTGACGGCCGCCGCCATCCAGGCGGTAGAGCAGAACGGCATCGTCTTCCTCGACGAGATCGACAAGATCTGCGCCCGGGGCGAGCGCATCGGCGCCGATGTCAGCCGCGAAGGCGTGCAGCGCGACCTGCTGCCCCTCATCGAGGGGACGCAGGTTTCGACCAAGCATGGCCAGGTCAAGACCGACCACATCCTGTTCATCGCGTCGGGCGCCTTTCATCTGGCCAAGCCTTCGGACCTGCTCCCTGAGCTGCAGGGCCGGCTTCCCATCCGGGTCGAGCTTCAGGCGCTTTCCCGCGACGATTTGCGCCGGATCCTGACCGAACCCGAGGCGAGCCTGGTGAAGCAATACAAGGCCCTGCTGGCGACCGAGAAGGTCGATCTCGATTTCGCCCCCGACGCCATCGACGCGCTGGCCGATCTCGCCGCCGAGATCAATTCCACGGTGGAAAACATCGGCGCCCGGCGCCTGCATACGGTGCTGGAGCGCCTGCTGGAGGACATCAGCTTCACCGCCGCCGACCGCCAGGGCGAGCACATCGTCATCGACGCCGCCTATGTGCGCGAACGAGTGGCGCCGCTGGCCAAGAACACCGACCTCAGCAAGTTCATTCTCTGACCATGGTCCGGCCGGCCGCCGATCTTTTCTCGCTGGCCGGCAAGGTCGCCCTCGTCACCGGTTCCAGCCGCGGCCTCGGCTGGAGCATCGCTCACGGCATGGCGCGGGCCGGGGCCCATGTGGCGATCAACGCGCGTAGCCAATCCGAAGTCGCGGCGCGGGTGAGGGAGCTGGAAGACGAGGGCCTTTCGGCCAGCGCCCAAGCCTTCGACGTCGCCGATGCCGAGGCCGCGACCCGGGCCGTGGCCGCCATGGAAGCGGCCCATAGGCGCATCGACATCCTGGTGAACAATGCCGGCATCGCCCAGCGCAAGCCGCTCGCCGAGACCAGCGACGCCGACTGGCAGCGCGTCATCGAGATCAACCTCACCGCCTGCTTCCGCCTGTCGCGGCTGGCCTCGCGCGCCATGCTGGCCCAGGGCAGCGGGCGGATCATCATGACCACCTCGGTGCTCGCCATCGTCGGGCGGCCGGGGACCTCCGCCTATGCCGCCGCCAAGGCCGGGCTCGTCGCGCTCACCAGGACGCTGGCCGCCGAGCTGGGTGCCAGGGGCGTGCTCTGCAACGCCATCCTGCCGGGCTATTTCGCCACCGAGCTCAACGCCGCCCTGATCGGCGACCCGCGCTTCGACGCCATGGTCAAGGGCCGCACGCCGCTTCACCGGTGGGGCGATCCCGAAGAGCTGGCGGGCCCGGTGATCTTCCTCGCGAGTCCCGCCGCCTCCTACGTCAACGGCCATGTGCTGGTGGTGGACGGCGGCATGAGTGTGTCGGTAGGGACGGAGATTTAGACTAGAGCAGAATCCGTTCAAGTTGGCGCATATCCCGCGGCGGCGAAGTAATTTGCGCATTCGATCGGCTTGAAGGTGAGCAGCACCTCGGCGATGGCGCTCCAGAGCTCGTCGATCGTTCTGGCGGCGGCCTTTCGCAGG
>DATNJA010000017.1:0-19910 GCA_035604155.1 Candidatus Udaeobacter sp.
TGGTCTTTCAACCCTCGACTGGACTCGTTGGAAGATGGCCCTTGCGGGGACTCTGGCCCCGGGGGGCGGAAAAGCGCCGTCCCATTAACACAGTCGCCCGGCGTTGACCAGCCCTCCCCGTGGCCGGCCACGAACACTTCATATCATCGCCATTCCGCCGTTCACATGCAAGGTCTGGCCGGTGATGTAACCGGCCTCCTCGCTTGCCAAAAACACCACGGCGGCGGCGACGTCCTCGGGCCGCCCCAAACGCTTGGCGGGAATGACTTCGAACAGCCGCTTCCTGATCGGCTCGGAGAGTCCGGCGGTCATGGCCGTGTCGATGAAGCCGGGCGCCACGACGTTGACGGTGATATTTCGCGACGCGACTTCCTGGGCCAGCGCCTTCGACATGCCGACCATGCCGGCCTTGGCGGCGGCGTAATTGGCCTGGCCCGCATTGCCGGTGTGGGCGACGACCGAACCGATGCCTACGATCCGGCCCCAGCGCCGGCGCAGCATGGTCCTGAGGCAGGCCCGCGCCAGGCGGAAGCCTGCGGTCAGGTTCACGTCCAGCACCTTCTGCCAATCGTCATCGCCAAGCCGGATGGAGATGGTGTCCCGGGTGAGGCCGGCATTGTTGACGAGCACGTCCACCTGGCCCAGTGCCGAGTCGGCGTCCTCGATCAGCTTTTCGCAGGCCGCCGCGTCGCCGAGATCGGCCGGCAGCACATGGACCCGTTCGCCCAGGGATCCAGCCAGCGCCTCCAGCGCCGGAACCTTGGTGCCGGAAACCGCGACCGTTGCGCCCTGAGCATGAAGGGCGCGCGCGATCGCGCCGCCGATCCCGCCCGACGCACCGGTCACCAGAGCCTTCTTGCCGGTGAGATCGAACATCGCCGCCTCCCTGTCGGGCTGGAGAGTTGTGGGACTAGAGGGCTTTTAGCACGACCTCGATGTCCGCCGGCTGGCCGACGGCGGCGGCATCCAGATCCTTGTCGATCCGCCTGGCGAGCCCTGAGAGCACTTTGCCGGCGCCGAGTTCAACCAGGCGCGAAACGCCTTCGGCCTTGAGACGGAGCACGCATTCGCGCCAGCGCACCATGCCGGTCACCTGCTCCACCAGCAGCCGGCGGATGGTCTCAGGGTCGCTGACCGGTGCGGCCGTCACATTGGCGACGAGGGGCACCACCGGCGGCGCCAGATCGACCACCCCCAGGGCCTCCTCCATCTCGCGCGCGGCTGGCGCCATCAGGGCGCAATGAAAGGGCGCGCTGACCGGCAGCATGAGACTGCGCCGCGCGCCCTTTTCCGCCGCCAGCTTCACCGCCCGTTCGACGGCGGCCAGAGTACCGCTCACCACCACCTGGCCCGGCGCGTTGTCGTTGGCGCAAGCGCAGACCTCGCCCTCGGCCGCCGCGGCGGCGACCTCGCTCGCCGCCGTCAGATCAAGGCCGAGCAGGGCCGCCATGGCGCCTTCGCCCACGGGCACCGCGCGCTGCATGGCGCGCCCGCGCCGCTTCAGAAGTCTCGCCGCATCGGCCAGCCGAAGCGCGCCCGCCGCGGCCAGGGCCGAATACTCGCCCAGCGAATGGCCGGCCACGAACATCGCCTTCTGGCTGAGCTTCCAGCCGCCCTCGCTTTCCAGCACGCGAAGCGCTGCCATGCTGACGGCCATGAGCGCCGGCTGGGCATTCTCGGTCAGCGTCAGTTCCGCCTCTGGTCCCTCGAACATCAGGCGCGAGAGGCGCTGCTGCAGCGCTTCATCCACCTCTTCCAGTACCAGTCGCGCCGCGCCGAAGGCCTCGGCCAACCCGCGGCCCATGCCGACGGCTTGCGAGCCTTGCCCCGGGAAGACGAATGCCGTCGTCATCGGATGTTCCGCCGCCTGATCACGCGTCCATGCCGCCGTCGACGACGAGCGTCTGCCCGGTCATGTAGCCAGCTCCGGCGCAGAGGAACAGGATCACCTCGGCGTAGTCGGCCGGCCGGCCGGCCCGGCGCAAGGGAAGCTCTTGGGCGTAGCGCGCGTAGTACTCGGGCGTCCACTTGCAGTCCCAGTTGGAACCTTCGACAAGCCCGGGCGCTACCGCGTTGACCCTGACCTCGGGGCCGAGCGCCCGCGCCCATTCCCGGGTCAGCGCCACCAGCCCGGCCTTGGTCGCGCAATAGACGCTGGAGGACCCGCCGCCGCCGAAGGCGGAGATCGAGGCGGTGTTGACGATGGCGCCTCGCGCCGCCTTGAGATGAGGTGCGGCCGCCTTGGTGCAGCGGAAAGGACCGATCAGGTTGATCGACAGCAGCTTCTGCCAGAACCCCTCGGTGGTGGTCTCGAAATCGGCCGGCGGGATCGGCGTCGAGGTGCCGGGCGTACCGGCATTGTTGACCAGGTAGTCGAGGCCGCCGAAGGCCGCCGCGGCCGCCTCGACCATGCGGGCCGCATCCAGGGCATCGCCCACGTTGCCCGGCGCTGCGATGACGTTGAGGCCTTCGCCCGTCAGCCTTGCGACCTCGGCAGCGAGATTGGGATTGCCGGCAAGATCGTTGATCGCGACCGCGGCGCCGTTGCGGGCCAGAAGCTCGACCGTCGCCAGCCCGATGCCCGAAGCGCCCCCGGTGACCAGCGCGCGCTTGGCGTGGAGATCGGCGGCGATCATGACGCGGGCCGGCGCATCGGCCGGTGTTCGATCGCTGGGCGGCGCGCCAGGACGAGAGGCCCAAGGCTGTCGAGGTAGCTGCGATCGAAGCCCGAACCGTAGACGGCGTAATCGAGCCGGCTGTCGCGAAAACTCTTGAGCGGTTGGCCGAGCCCATGCAGGCCGCGATCGCGTTCGCGGCGCACCCGGTCGAGGTCGATCTCGAGCGGCATCACTTCTTCGCCGCTGCCCGCCTGATGCAAGACATCGCCCGAGGGGCCGACGACGAGCGAGCGGCCGACGCCGCCCGCCTCAAGCCCGTTGACGTCGATCCAAAAACATTGGTTCTGCGCCGCGCTCGCCCGGCAGATGGCAAGCTCGACGTCGCGATCGAGGGTGTCGGTGAGCGTCGGGTGCAGGATCACTTCGGCCCCCATGGCCGCCAGCGTTCGTGTCGTCTCCGGGAACCACATGTCATAGCAGATCGAGACCCCGAAGCGTCCCACTTCGGGAACGTCGAAGACGACGAAATCGGCGCCGGGCGTGGTCGCCTCCTCATAGGGGCGGAAAGGAAATATCTTGCGGTAGCGGGCGACGACGGCGCCGCGCGGATCGATGACCGGTGCGGTGTTGTAGATCCGGCCGCCCTTCTTCTCGTACAGCGAACCCGGCAGCAGCCAGATTCCGTGGCGTGCCGCCATGGCTTGGAACGACGCCTCGGCCGGGCCGGGCAGGGCCTGGGCGTATTGCGGCAGCGGCCCGAAGGCGGCGAGCTCGCTGAACACTGCCATCTGGACCCAGGGATAGCGGGCCATCAGAAGGTCGAGGCGCCGGCCCATGGCGCCCAGGTTCTCTTCGGCGGCGCTGATCGGCATCTGGATCCCGGCAATGGCGAAGGGGGTCATGGAAACTCCAAGTATGGCGTCGCAGAAAATCGTGCCTCGGGCCTAGTCTCCAATTCCTCCGAGAATCCGACACTACGACAGAATCCCATGTACCGGCTTTCTTCGAAAGTCGGTACTGGGGCCGATTCGGCCGCGCGAGGATAGTCGCCGGCCGGGTCCCGGGACAAGCGCGCACCCGCTGTCCCTCGCCCTGGTCTTGACTTGACGCCGGCCGGGGCGGCGTCGCGTAATGGACAAAAGCATAAGAACAAGGGGGGACGTCATGGCTGCGACCCGGCGCAAGCGCAAGCTCAGCGGCATTTCCGACATCCGCCGCTACTTCCACCGCAACGAGACACCGATCTATTTCATCAGCGCCACGAACTTCAACCTGCTCGGCATGGACGAATGGGTGAAGAATTTCAAGTTCATCAGCTATATCGATTGCTACGATGGGCGTCATCCGAACAGCTTCGTGCCGCCGCCCCTGCCCCATTCTGACTTCCACTCAATCGAAGATATAAACAACTATTTGCTGCAGCATCCTGCAGTCAAGGATTACATCCGTGCCCGTGGCGGCAAGCCCAAGGCCGCCTTCCTCATGTTCGACGAAGCGACAGAAGCGCTTTCGCGCAAGCTCGGCATGCAAGTGTGGTTTCCCCGCGCGCGGCTGCGCAACGGGCTGGACAACAAGATCCAGACGGTGCGCGTGGGCAACAAGGCTGGCGTGCCTTCGGTACCCAATGTGCTCGCGGCCGTGGACAGCTACGCCGAACTGCGCAAGGCGGCGGCAAGCCTCGGCCGCGACCTGGTCGTCCAGACGCCCTTCGGCGATTCCGGCCACACGACCTTTTTCGTCTCGACCGAGGCCGACTGGAAGCGCTACGCCCAGGAGATCACGGCCGAGCGCGAGCTGAAAATCATGAAGCGGATCGACTGCCGCCAGGCCGCCATCGAAGCCTGCACGACCAGGGCCGGAACCGTGGTCGGACCGCTGATGACGGAACTGGTGGGCTTTCCCGAGCTGACACCCTACAAGGGCGGCTGGTGCGGCAACGAGATCTTTGCCGATTCCTTCACCCCGCGAATCCGTGCCCAGGCACGCGATCTCACCTTCCGCTTCGGCGAGCAGCTGCGCAAGGAAGGCTACCGCGGCTATTTCGAGCTCGATTTCCTCATCGACAAGAAGAGCGGCCGGATCTATCTGGGCGAGCTCAATCCCCGGGTGACCGGTGCCAGCTCGATGACCAATCATGCCGCCTTCGCCCATGCCGACCTGCCGCTGTTCATGCTCCATTTGCTGGAGTTCAGCGGGGTCGATTTCGAGCTCGACGTCGACGGCCTGAACCAGCGCTGGTCCGACAAGGACAACATCGATTCCTGGAGCCAGATGGTGATCAAGCATGTGGACGACACGGTCGACGTGTTGGCCGCCGCACCCCAGAGCGGCATCTGGCGCCTCGACCCCGACGACAGCGTCACCTATTCCCGCTTCGACTATCATCGCCGGGCGGTGGGCAGCGAGCGCGAGGCCTTTTTCCTGCGCATCAGCGGGCCCGGGGACTTCCGCTACGAAGGCGCGGACCTGGGCATCCTCATCACCCGCGGCCGGCTCATGACCAAGGACTTCAAGCTGAACGAACGCGCGCACCGGTGGATCGCAGGCATCAAGGCTCAATTCGTCGGCCGCCCGATCCAGCCCGCGGCACCGCTCATACCCTCGATGCCGAGCCCGGGAGCCTTTAAAATTCTCTGATGACCGGTGCCGGAGAGTTGCTGTTCCATGCTGTCGCCGAGGCCACGCCCGGCGCCAAATGGCAGGCCGCGTTCCGGCGTCACTGGCCGGACTATCGGAGTTGGTATCTTTCCCATGGCGCGGAAGCGCGCCACGGATTCGCCGCGGGCCGGGCCAAGCTCCGGCGCCACATGCCGGAGCTGGTGCATACCTTTGAGCGGCTCTGCGAGCTGACGGAAGACGAGGAATACGCCGCCGGCTTTCTCAGCCTCTATCGCCCGCCGCCCTTCCTTGCAGGCTGCAGCCAGCTGGCCAGGGTCCAAGGTCGCCCGATGCTGTTGCGCAACTACGATTTCGATCCCGCGCGCTGCGAAGGAAGCCTGCTGCTCAGCGCCTGGCACGGACGGCGCGTGCTGGCGATGACCGATTGCCTGTGGGGCGCGCTGGATGGGCTGAACGAGTCCGGTCTGGCAGCGAGCCTCGCCTTCGGCGGCCGGAAGGTCGTCGGCGACGGGTTCGGCGTGCCGCTGCTGCTGCGCTACGTCCTGGAATTCTGCGAGCGGACCCGCGAGGCGGTGGCCGAGCTTTCGCGCTTGCCGAGCCACATGGCCTACAACGTCACGCTGTTGGATCGGGAGGGCGACGCCGCCATGGTGATGCTGTCGCCGGACCGGCCGGCCATCGTCACCCGCCGGCTGGTCGCCACCAATCACCAGGCGACGGCCGAGTGGCCGGAGCACGCCCACTTCACCCGGAGCGTCGAGCGCGAGCGATTCCTCGAGACAAGCATCGCGGATGCCGGCCTCGACGAGCCGGCGCTGATGGCCGCCTTTCTGGCCCGGCCCCTCTACGCGACCGACTATGGCCAGGCTTTTGGCACTCTTTACACCGCGGCCTATTGGCCAGGCGAAGGGCGCATGTCCCTCTACTGGCCGGGCGCCAGGCTCGACCAATCCATCGCTGCCTTCCGCGAGGGCGAGCACCTGGCGCGCTATGGCCACGCCGCTGTTTCCGAGTGACTCTCGGCGTTGAATTATGTTGAAAAATCAGCTTGTTACTAGACGATCTTAGGCGTATTTCCCGCTCGATCCGTCATCGATTCCAGCAGCGCCAGCAGGCCCTGAAGCAGCTTGGTCGGGCTGGGCGGGCAACCGCGGATCACCATATCGACGGGGATGACGGCGCCGACCCCGCCGACGGTCGCGTAGCTGCCGGCGAAAAGGCCGCCATCCAGCGCGCAGTCACCCGCCGCAACGACCCATTTGGGATCGGGGGTGGCCGCGTAGGTTCGCTCCAACGCCTCGCGCATGTTTTTCGTTACCGGCCCGGTGACGAGCAGCACGTCGGCATGGCGTGGCGATGCGACGAAGCGCAGCCCGAAGCGCTCGAGGTCGTAGAAGGCATTGTTGAGGGCATTGATCTCCAGCTCGCAGCCGTTGCAGGAGCCGGCGTCGACCTGGCGGATGGAGAGGCTTCGCCCGAGCCGCCTGCGGGAGGTCTCGCCGAGCCGCCGGGCAAGCTCGGCTGCGGCGTCGGCGTCCACCGCGGGCGGCCGGTCGGTCAGCGGCTTGCGGATCAGTCCCTCGAGCAGAAGCCGTCGCATCTCATCTCACTCCCGGATCAGAGATCATGGCCCGAATAGGAGCAATTGAAGGACTTATTGCAGAGGGGGAAATCGGCCACGATGTTGCCTTCGATCGCCGCCTCCAGCAGCGGCCACTGGAACCAGGAGGGATCGCGCAAGTGACAGCGGGCGATCTTCCCGGCGTCGAGCCTCAGCCAAACCAGCACATCGCCGCGAAATCCCTCCACCAGCGCCATGCCCTCGCCCGATCCGTCGCTCGGTTGCGTGGGCCCGGCCTCGACCGGTCCGGCGGGCAAGCCGTCCAGGATTCGCCCGATCAGCCCCAGGCTTTGCTCGATCTCGCGGATGCGGATCCAGACCCTTGCGTTCACGTCGCCCTGCTCCAGGACCGGCACCTCGAGGCCAAGCGATTCATAGGGTGCATAGGGAAGATCCTTGCGAACATCGAAGCCGCGCCCCGAGGCACGTCCGACATAGCCGCCGGCACCGAACTGGCGGGCGAGAGCCGGGCGCAGAATCCCGGTGCCTACTGTCCGGTCCTGCAGCGAGGCCTTGCGATCGTAGAGCGCCACCAGCGAAGGAAACCGCTGCTTCGTCTCCTCTAGATAGGCCTTGAGGACGGCGGCGCCGTCTTTCGGCAAATCCCCGGCGACGCCGCCCGGCTGGATGCAGTCGCGCATCAGGCGATGGCCGAAGCAGGTTTCGGCCGCTCGCAGCGTGCGCTCGCGCAAGACGCCGAAATGGGCGTGGAGCAGGCTGAAGGAGGCGTCGTTGCAGATGGCGCCGATGTCGCCGAAGTGATTGGCCAGCCGCTCCAGCTCGGCCATCAGCGCCCGAAGCCACAGGCCCCGCCGGGGCACCTCGATGCCGAGCGCCGCTTCGACCGCGCGCGCAAAGGCATAGGCATAGGCGACCGTGCTGTCGCCCGAGGTCCGGCCGGCCAGCTTGCCGGCCCGGGCAATGTCGGCGCCGCGCATCAGGCCTTCGATGCCCTTGTGGACATAGCCCAGGCGCTCTTCCAGGCGGACCACCGTCTCGCCATTGGCGGTGAAGCGGAAATGGCCGGGCTCGATGATTCCCGCATGGACGGGCCCGACCGGGATCTGGTGCAGGCTTTCGCCCTCCGTCGGCAGGAAGGCATAGGCCGTCGGGCCTTGCCCCTCGCCCGCGTCGCCCAAAGGCCTCGCGATGCCCCAGCGCCCGTGATCGAGCCAGGGCCTGGTATCGGGCAAGCCGTCGGCCTCGAGGCCGAAGAGATCGCGCAAGCTGCGCTCCAGACGCTGGGCCGGCGGATGCAGGCGCCCGATGGAGGCGAAGCGCCCTTCGGCGCATTCGAGCGTGAGGACCGCGGCTTCGCCTGGACCCTCGCCCAGCACCGCCATCGAGACGGCGGCGGGCTCGCCCCAGAGGCTGAGCAAGGTCCAGCGTCCCTCGGCGAGGTAAAGCGCGGCGAGCTGCCAGGCCTCGGCCGACACGACGGCGCGCGGATACGGCCGATGAGCCTCGACCCTTCGCCCCTGCCCCAACATGTCGCCGAGCGCGGTCATTGGCATCCCTATCCCAGCAGCGCCGCCACGTGATGGAACCAGGCGACCAGCGGCCGTGGAAGGTAGATGCCGGCAACCAGCACCAGGCCCAGATGGGCGAACATGGGCAGATAGGAGGCCTTGGCCGGCGCCGTGCTGCCGCGCGGCTCGCCGAAGGCGATGCCGTTCAGCCTCAGTATCAGGGCGCCGAGCGCGACCAGAAGCCCCAGGACTAGCGGAATTGCCAGCAGCGGCATCCTGGCGAAGGTCGAGCTCACCACCAGGAACTCGCTCATGAAGATGCCCAGCGGCGGGAGGCCTGCTATGGCCATGACCCCTGCCACGAGGACCCAGCCGAGGACCGGGTGGGTTTCGGTCAGCCCGCCGATGTCCGCGATTTTCTGGGAGCCCTTGACCTGGGAGATATGGCCGACGGCGAAGAAGATCGCCGATTTGGTCAGGCTATGCATGGTCATGTGGAGCAGGCCGGCGAAATTGGCCAGCGCCCCGCCCATGCCGAAGGCAAACGTGATGATGCCCATATGCTCGATGGAGGAATAGGCGAACAGGCGTTTGATGTCCCTGCGCCGATACAGCATGAAAGCGGCGAAGACCAGAGAGGCGAGCCCCATGGTGACCATCAGCGGCCCCGGCGCGATCACCCCCGGGTTGCCTGCCAGCAAGAGCTTGAAGCGCAGAACCGCATAGAGGGCGACGTTCAAAAGCAGGCCCGAGAGCACGGCCGAGATGGGCGTCGGGCCCTCGGCATGAGCATCGGGGAGCCAGGCATGGAGCGGCGCCAGGCCCACCTTGGTGCCATAGCCCAGCAGCAGGAAGACGAAGGCGACGTTGAGCAGGGCCGGATCGAAGGCGGCCGAATGCTTCATGAGGATGGTCCAGACCATGGCGTCGAGGCCAGGCCCCACCACGGGCCGCGCCGCCATATAGACGAGGATGGTGCCGAAGAGGGCAAGCGCGATGCCCACGCTGCCCAGGATGAAATATTTCCAGGCCGCCTCGAGCGCCTCGTGGGTCCGGTAGATGCCGACCATGAGCACGGTGGTGAGCGTCGCCAGCTCGATCGCCACCCACATCAGGCCGATGTTGTTGGCGGCCAGCGCCAGGTTCATGGCGAACATGAGCAGCTGATACATGGCGTGATAGAAGCGCAGGTAGGTTGCGGTGAGCTTTCCCGTCTCCAGCTCATGGGCGATATAGCTGGCGCTGAACAGGCTCGTGGTGAAGCCGACGAAGCTGCCGAGCGCGATGAAGACGACGTTGAGATCGTCGACCTGGAGATAGGGACCCGGTGCCGGGCGCTCGACGACGAAGAGGGAGAGCGCGGCGAGGAGAGTGGCAAAGGAAGCCAGCACATTGAGCCGCCTACCCAGTTTGTAACTGGGAATCAACGTCAGGAGCGCCGCCGCGACGATCGGCACAAGCAGCACTGCGGCCAGCGAGGGCGACACCCCGTAGCTCATTGGCGTTCCCCGCGGAAGCGGTCGAGAGCCTGGATATCCACGGTGTCGAACCGCTCGCGGATGCGGAACAAGAAGATGCCGATGACGATGAAGGCGATCAGGATGGAGAAGGCGACGCTGATCTCCACCACCAGGGGCATTCCCTTGGCGCCCGTCGCCGCCAGCACCAGCCCGTTCTCCAGCGACATGAATCCGACGACCTGGCTGACCGCATTGCGCCGGGTCACCATCATGAGCAGGCCGAGCAGCACCACGGAGAGCGCGAAGGCGAGATCCTCGCGCGCGAGAGCATCGGCCTCGGCCGTCACCCGCAGCATCAGCGCCAGCGACAGCGCCACCAGGCCCATGCCGGCCAGCATGGTGGAACCGATGCCGACCACGGGCTCGATCTCCCGATAGATGCCGAGCTTCAGCACGATTCGCCGCAACGCAACCGGAATGACGATGGCCTTGAAGATCAGCGCGATCCCGGCCGTGACGTAGAGATGCGGTGCCGCCTGCACGTAGGCCTGCCAGGCGACGGAGAGCGCCAGGATGAAGGCATGCAGCGCGAAGACGTTGAACAGCGCCGGCAGGCGATCCTGGTAAAGCATCATGAAGCTCACCAGCAGCAATCCGCCGGCGAGCAGATGGGCGACGTCGAGGATCATCCGGTCCATCTCAGAGGCTCCGCGTGACGAACAGGATGAGCAGGCCGAGCAGGCCGAGCATGAGCGCGGCACCCAGGAACTCCGGTACGCGAAAGACGCGCATCTTGGCGATGCTGGTTTCGAACAGCGCCAGGAGGAAGCCGCCGATCGCGAGCTTGCCGAGATAGGCGAGCGCACCCAGCGCATAAGCCGCCGGGCCGGCGCCGGCTGGCGCCAGGCCCCAGGGCGTGAAGATGCAGCCTATGAGCGAGACATAGAGCAGGAGCTTCAGCGAACCGGCGAGCTCGATCATGGCGAGATGCCGGCCCGAATATTCGAGCACCATGGCCTCATGCACCATGGTGAGCTCGAGATGGGTGGCGGGGTTGTCGATCGGGATGCGGGAGTTCTCGGCGATCGCCACCATGACCAGGGCGACGAGGCCCAGCGCGAGGGAAACCTTGAGCCCCACGTCGGCGGAGAGCATGTAGCCCGCCACGGTGGAAAGCTGGGTCGAGCCGGCGATGAGGGCGAGGGAAAAGACGATCATGATCATCGCCGGCTCGGCCAGGCTGGCAATCATCACTTCGCGGCTGGAACCGATGCCCCCGAAGCTCGTGCCCACGTCGAGGCCGGCCAAGGCCAGGAAGAAGCGCGCGCTGCCGATGAGAGCGACGATGGCGATCAGGTCGGCCGACCAGCTGAACAGGAGGCCGGTGGCGAAAGTGGGGACGAGCGCCGCGGCGACCCAGGTAGCGGCGAAGATCATGTAGGGTGCCACCCGGAACAGCCAGGAGGCGCCCTCGGCCATGACCGCGTCCTTGCGCAACAGGCGCCAGAGCTCCCGGTAGACCTGCAGCAAGGGCGGCCCCTGCCGGCGCAGGAGCCGCGCCTTCACCTTGCGGATGAAACCGGTGAGGAGCGGCGCCAGAAGCAGGACGAGGGCCATCTGCGTACCCTGCACGGCCAGATTCAGGATCAGAGCCATACGGCCAGCACCAGCAGGAGACCGACGAGAACGAAGAACACGAGGCTGAGATAGCGCCGGATGGTCAGGAACTGGAGCCGGTTCAGCCGATCGGCGGCAAGGCCGACGGCTACGCCGATCGGCTGATAGATCCAGTCCCAGGCCAGGTCGCGAAGATCGACGCTGAAGGACGCGGCGCGGGAATCCCCCGGCGGCGGCATGCTGACGTGGTCGCGGGCGCGAAAGACGAAAGTTCCGAAGACCCGGCGTATGGGCTGGGCGAAGCTGCCGGCGGTGTATTGGGTGACGGGACTCGGATCGGGAAAGCCGCAGTCCCAGGCCGGCGCGCGCCGAAGCGCCCGGGAGGCGAGGCGGTGGATGGCAAAGGCCGCGATCCCGGCCGAGGCGGCGATGAACAGGAACACCAGCAGACCGTTGTAGGAGCTGCGCCCCGCGGCGATGGGCACGATGGAGAGCCAGGGCAGGACCGTCTGCGCCGGCATGCGGCCCTGGACCAGGGCCTGGGCGACGGGCGCCAGGCTGTCGATGACGAAGCCCGGCAGGATGCCGGCGATGAGGCAAAGCAAGGCCAAGGCGAACTGGGCGGCAAGGGAGAAGGGATCGGTTTCCTCCGCTTGCGCCGCACGGGTCCCGCGCGGGCGTCCGAGGAAGGTGATGCCGAAGGCTTTCACGAAGCAGGCGGCGGCGAGCGCGGCGGAGAGCGCCAGCAAGCCGCCTGCCGCCGGTATCGCCACCTTCAGCCCCCATTGAGGCAGGTCCGGGCCCAGCAGGATCGCCTGAAACGTCAACCATTCCGAGACGAAGCCGTTGAGAGGTGGCAGCGCCGATATGGCGACGCAGCCGACGAGAAAGGCCAGCGCCGTCATCGGCATGCGATGAATCAGGCCTCCCAGATGCTCCATGTCGCGTTCTCCGGTCTGGCTGAGCACGGCACCGGCACCGAAGAACAGCAGACTCTTGAACAGCGAATGGTTGAAGACGTGGAAAAGAGCCGCGGTCAGGGCCAGGGCCGCCGCCCAGCCCATGCCGTTGGCGCGGAATGCCAGCGCGAGGCCGAGGCCGATGAAGATGATGCCGATGTTCTCCACTGTGTGATAGGCGAGCAGGCGCTTCAGGTCATGCTCCATCAGGGCATAGAGCACGCCCAGCACGGCGGTGAGCGCGCCCAGGGTCAGCACGGTCATGCCGGACCACCAGCCAGGCGGCCCCAGAAGATCGAACACGATGCGGATGAAGCCGTAGACCGCGACCTTTGTCATGACGCCGCTCATCAGGGCCGAGACATGACTGGGCGCAGCCGGATGAGCGAGCGGCAGCCAGACGTGAAGGGGCACGAGGCCGGCCTTGGAGCCGGCGCCGAGCAGGACGAGGGCGAGGACGATCGCCGCGATCTCCTGCCCGTGGCTGCCCGCGCGCATCGCCGTGAAGGTATAGGCGCCATCGGGCCCGGCGAGCAGGCCGAATGCAAGCAGCAGCGACAAGGTGCCGAAGCTCGCCATGATCAGGTAGATGAGGCCGGCCCGCGCATTGTCGCGTTCCTTGTGGTGGGCCATCACCAGGGCCCAGGAGGAGAGCGACATGAATTCCCAGCTGAGCAGAAAGGAGTACGCATCGTCGGCCATCACCACCAGGTTCATGCCGGCGAGGAAGGCGGGAAAGAAGGGCAGCACCCTCTCAGGCGCCGTCTCGTGGCGACCGTAGCCGAGGCCGTAGAAGCTCGCGGCCGCCCCACCCAGATCGACCACGCCGAGGAAGAAGGCCGACAGGCTGTCCAGCCGGAAATGAGCGCCCTGCCATGGCAGGCCCAACGGCAGCACGACCGCAGGCATGCTGGCAGGATCGAGGGATTGCACGAGTGCTGCTTGCAGGCCGGCGAGACAGGCCAACAGGCTGACGCCATAAATCATGGGCGTGGCGAGCGGGCTGCGGGCTACGAACACGCCAGCGACTGCGGCGGCCAGCAGGACGGCGACGCAACCGAGCGCGATTTCCACCGGCATGGCGCCTCAGGCCTTGAGGCGCACGCCGCGCCCCCCGCCGGGGCTGGCGGCGGCTTCGCCGATCAGTTCGATGCCCGCAGCGTTCAGCGCCTCGATCAGCTTGGTCAGCGAATCGACGTTGCCCCGGATGACGCCGTCGCTTTGCTCCATGCGCTGGACCGTCGGCACCGATAGGCCCGAGAGCTCAGCCAGCCGGCGCTGGTCGATTCCGAGCAGGGCGCGGGCGGCTCGGAGTTGTGCCGCGGTAATCATGTCAAGGCACTCATATCTGATGTATGGCGAATTAATTATGCATAGCAGGCCATGGCCGCACAACACTCGAAAGGCCGACCACGGGTCCGGGCTTGACGCCTGCCCACGCCGCCCGAACGGCGAGCGAAGCGGCCCGGCCCCATCCCCGTCAGGTGGACTTTTCCCATGGCTGCGGGCCAGAATGCCGCGCCAGCCCTGCCAGCAGCGAGCCCCGGCCGATGAACGTCATGGCGACCGCCTTGCCCGAGATCAAGGTCTATATGCCCAAACGCCTCGCCGATGGGCGCGGCTACTTCTGCGAGTGGTACAATGCGCGCGACCTAGCCAAGGCCGGCCTTAATCGGGCGTTCCTGCAAGACAACGTCTCCCTCTCCCACGAGGCCGGGACCGTTCGCGGCATGCATTTCCAAAACCCGCCTCATGCCCAGGCCAAGCTCGTAGGCGTGCTGGCGGGGGCTGCCCTGGACGTGATCGTCGACATCAGGAAGGGCTCGCCCAATTTCGGCCGGCACGTCGCGGTCGAGCTCAGCGCCGAGCGCGGCAACCAGGTTTTCGTGCCCGAGGGTTTCGCCCATGGCTTCTGCACCCTGCGGCCGGACACGCTGATCAGCTACAAGGTGACGGCCTATTACGACGCCGAGGCCGATGCCGGGGTCGCCTGGGACGATCCGGATCTCGCCATCGCCTGGCCAGCGCTGGCGAATGCCGCCAGCCTGTCGGCCCGCGACCGGCGCCTGCCTCGCCTGGCGGCGTTGAGTCCGCCGCCCTTCGTCTATGAGAGCGGCCGCTGAATGGCCAGACGCATCCTTGTCACCGGCGGCGCCGGCTTCATCGGGTCCGCGCTCTGCCGCCATCTGATCGCCGAGACCGATTGCAGCCTTCTCAATGTCGACAAGCTTACCTATGCGGCCAGCCTCGAGGCGCTCGCCGCGCTCGCCGGGAACGAGCGCTATCGTTTCCATCGGGCCGACATTTGCGATGCCGAGGCGCTTCACCGATTGTTCGCCGAGTTCCGGCCCGACGCGGTGATGCATCTGGCAGCCGAAAGCCACGTCGACCGATCCATCGACGGGCCGGCGGCCTTTGTCCAGACCAATGTGCTCGGCACCTATGCCCTGCTCGAAGCGGCGCGCCGGCACTGGCAGGGACTCGATGCGGCCGGGCGGGAAGCCTTCCGTTTTCTCCAGGTCTCGACCGATGAGGTCTATGGCAGCCTCGGGCCGGATGGCGCCTTCACCGAGGAAAGCCCCTATGCGCCCAGCTCGCCCTATTCGGCCAGCAAGGCCTCTGCCGATCATCTGGCCATGGCCTGGTTCCGCACCTACGGCCTCCCGGTCATCCTCACCAACTGCTCCAACAACTACGGCCCATTCCAGTTCCCCGAGAAGCTGATCCCGCTCGCCGTCATCCGGGCGCTGGCTGGGGAGGCCATTCCCGTCTATGGCCGGGGTCTGAACCGGCGCGACTGGCTTCATGTGGAGGATCACGTGCGGGGCCTTTGGCGGGCTCTGGAGACTGGCCGGCCGGGCGAGCGCTACAACTTCGGGGGTGCCGCGGAGCGCTCCAATATCGAGGTCGTGAACCTTATCGCGGCCCTCCTCGACCGCCTGGCGCCGATGCGGGGCGGGCGGTCCCATGCCACGCTCATCCGCTTCGTGGAAGACCGGCCGGGCCACGACCTTCGCTATGCCATAGACGCAAGAAGGGTCGAACGAGAGCTGGGCTGGCGGCCCGCCATCGGTTTCGAGGCCGGGCTGGAGGGAACCCTCAACTGGTACCTCGACAACCGCGCCTGGTGGGAGCGGATCCTGAGCGGGAGCTACCGCGGCGAACGCCTCGGCTTGGCGCGATGAAGCAGCTGCTTGTCATCGGCCGGCGCGGCCAGGTGGCAAGCGCGCTCGCCGCCATCGATTGGGGTCAGGACATCGCCGTTGCCTGCGGTGGCCGGGACGAATTCGATCTCGGGAACCCCGCCGCCCTTCGCGACAAGGTCAAGGACATGCGGCCCCATCTCATCGTCAACGCCGCCGCCTATACGGCGGTCGACCTGGCCGAGAGCGAGCCCGAGGCCGCCTTCGCCCTCAACCGCGACGGACCGGCGGCTCTCGCCGAAGCTGCCGCCGGGATCGGGGCGCCGGTGATCCAGCTGTCGAGCGACTATGTCTTCGACGGGCTGAAGGCGGGCGCCTATGTCGAGTCCGACGCGGTCAATCCGCTCTCGGTTTACGGCGCCAGCAAGGAGGCCGGCGAACGGGCATTGCGCGAGCGGCTCGCACAGCATGTCATCCTGCGCAGTTCCTGGATCTATGCCGCCAGGGGCCGGAATTTCCTCACCACCATGCTGCGTCTTGGCCGCGAGGGCCGGGAGATCCGCGTGGTGGACGACCAGAGGGGTTCGCCGACCGCGGCGGCGGAGGTTGCGCGCGCCGTCGCGACGATCGCCCGGCGCCTGCTGGCCGGCGGCGCGGACTACGGCACGTTCCATTTCTGCGGCCAGGGCATCACCAGCTGGCATGGCTTCGCCGCCGCGATTTTCGAGCTGGCGGGGATCGAGAAGGTCCGCCTCGCCGCGATCGCGACGCGCGAGTTCGCCGCCCCGGCCAGGCGTCCCGCCAATTCGGCGCTGGACTGTGGGAAGATCGACCGGGTCTACGGGATAAGGCCGGCGCCTTGGCGGGAAAGCCTCGCCCACTGCCTGGCCGAAATGGAGTGCGCGGGCGCATGAAGGGCATCATCCTCGCCGGCGGGTCCGGCACGCGGCTCTATCCCGTCACTCTCGCGGTCAGCAAGCAGCTCCTGCCGGTCTACGACAAGCCGATGATCTACTATCCGCTCTCGACCCTGATGCTGGCCGGGATCCGGGAGGTCCTGGTCATCACCACGCCGCGCGACGTCGAGCGCTATCGCGAGGCGCTCGGCGACGGGACTCAGTGGGGGCTTTCCCTCGACTATGCGGTGCAGCCCCGGCCGGGCGGAATCGCCGAGGCCTTCCTCATCGCCGAAAGCTTCATCGCCGGCGGGCCCTCGGCTCTCGTGCTGGGCGACAATCTCTTTTTCGGCCACGGCCTCAGCGACATCCTCGAGCGGGCGGGCCGGACCGTCGAGGGCGCCACCATCTTCGCCTATTGGGTGGACGATCCGGAGCGCTACGGCGTCGTCGCCTTCGACGCCGGCGACCGGCCGGCTTCGATCGAGGAGAAGCCCAAGCAGCCGAAATCCCATTGGGCCGCCACCGGTCTTTATTTCTACGATCGCGCCGTCGCCGACATCGCGCGATCGCTCAAGCCCTCGGCGCGGGGCGAGCTCGAGATCACCGACGTGAACCGCCGGTATCTCGAGGCCGGAAGGCTCACCGTCGAGCGCCTCGGCCGGGGCTTCGCCTGGCTCGACGCCGGGACCCATGAATCCCTGCTGGAGGCGGCCGAATTCGTACGGGTCATGGAGCGCCGCCAGGGCCTCAAGATCGCCTGCGTGGAGGAGATCGCCTATCGCCGGGGCTTCATCGACGCCGAGCAGCTGAAGCGCCTGGCGGCACGGCTTGGCGGCACCGGCTACGGCCGCTATCTGGAACGCATCGCGGAGGAGGATTGAGCGGGCGAAGAGGCGGCGTGGGCTGGCTCAGGGTCGGGTCCGGTCCATCCTGGCGGATGGGGACAGGCCGGCGATCGCTTTGGCGCCCAGCTCCTGGCACAGCGGCTTCCGCTCATCGATAGATGAGAGCCGGTCTCCGCGCCGACGCCCGCATCCGAGCCATCACGCCCCAGCCTCCCATAGCGCCTTAAATTCCTCGATATACCGCCGATCCACCGGGTTGCCTGCGAGGCTTCGCCTCGACAGTGCGGTCTCCTCCTGGGAGTCGCTTGCCAGCACGGCACGGATGGCGTCCTCCGGGATCGGGCTCGCCGCCCCAAGGGAGGAAGCAACGTCGCGGAAGTAGCCGACCTCCGGCTTCGCGAATTCCTCGTAATGACAGATTCGAACGTCGTGCGCACTGCGCAGGCGATCGACCGCTTTCAGCGTGCGCCTCAGTATCAGCACGGCACGCTGCGCGGACGTCATTGGGAACGCTCGTTTGCGGGAGATTGCCCAGTCGACAGGGTTCCTGAGGATGAAGATTATCCTCACTGACGAAAAGGCCAGACTTATGAGCAGGGGTGCCGCGTTGCACTGCTCTCTCAACTTTATGACTGGGGCCCGCGTGCCGAGTTGCCGTGACAGGAGTGCGGTTGCCTTTCTCAGCAGCTGCTGCCGGCTCCCCCTGTCCAGGGAACTCCCGACGGCGGAAACGATCTGCTGGAAGTAGTCGGGTTCCGACACCGCCGGCAGTCCGCTGGCCTGCAGGGCACGCAGGAATAGCGTAGATCCGCATCGGCCGGGCGAAAAGATCAGGACCGGGGTCGACCGTTCGTCGTCGAGTTCCTCGTAGGGAATGTGGACGACGCTTCGCGCGCGTTCGCGTTGCGCCTGATACAGGAACGGCCGATCAAGAACATCCGGAGCGGCCACGCAGATCAGGCAGCGCCTGTCGAAGTCAAAGCAGTATGGCACGGCATCCTTCGGAAGCTCGTCGATCTTGTGCGGCGGGCCGACGACGAAGTCATGCGGCGACACGATGGAGTAGCGCTTCCAGCAGTGAGACACGACCGTCGATTCGAACATCCTGGCTGCCCTTGGCGCTCTCAGCCGACATCCACCGGACGACCGGCCTCTCTGGGCCGATGTTGCTGCGCTCCATCTATATCGGCAAGCCGGGACTGTCGAAATGGGGACCGCCCGGCCGCCAAGTCGGGCATGGCAGCGCGTCCCGGATCGCCCCGCCTGGCGAGCAAGTCATCCGTCGCCGCACCGAGGCCCGGGCGCCTCGCCTAGCTCTCCGCCCGGTTCTTGCGCCGCACTTTCACCACCAGCAATCTGGAGAATTCCCAGTCCGCCAGGTATCCCCGGCGGGTCGTGTCGGGGATTTTCAGCCGCAACTCCAGATCCTTTTCGCCGGTGAAGACGGAATCGACTTGACGGTCCGCCGCCTTGTATATGTTGCGGCGGAGCTGCTCGTTCAGCACGGGCTTTTCCATCAGCCGCATCACCGTCTCCTTGGCCAGCTGATAGGTCATGCCCCTGAGGAACTGCTTGCGAAGGTTCGGGCCGCGGTATTTCTCCCGCGCCTCCTGGTCCTGCTCGATCACATTGGCAATGTATTCCCGGGGCAGGTCGACATGCCTGGCACGCATGAATCGAAGACGGGTGTAAAGATCCAGATCCTCCCCGCCATAGCCCTCGAGGATATCGTCATAGCCGCCGACGGCGTTGAAAAGCGTGCGATCGACCACGCAGCCGCCGCGGGCGGAATTCGCCACGCCGCCGCCGAAGGTGCCGAAGCTCCTGGCCTTCATGTTCCGAGCCAGAAAGTCGACGAACCCCGGGGCGATCACCATGTCGGCGTCCAGGAAGACCAGGAAATCGCCGGTCGCCTCGGCGGCGCCGGCATTCCTCGCGTGGGACGAATTGAACTTGACCTTGTCGGCCACCGCCACGACGCGGACTTGCGGATAGTGCTCTGCGACGTAGCGCCCCGTGCCGTCGGGACAATCGTAGTCCACGACAACAACCTCGGCGCCGGCCTGCGCCACGAACGTCGGCAGGGATTGTTGCAGATCGCCAAGGCGGCCCTTGCAACTCGTGACGATCGAGAACTTCGCCGCCATGGGCCCCGCCTCAGTTTCGTTCGAGGACGCCCTCGACGGGGAAGGCGAGGCCGAGGCTCTTCCAGAAGCCTGCCACCTGCTGCACCACGGCGTCGCCCTTCTGGGTCGCCTCAGGCCCGAAGTCCGGCTTCGGCGCCTCCTTGAACGGCTCCGCTTCCAGGTTGGTCCCGAAGCCCTCGTAGAACTTCTTCACCATCGCCGTCATCGACGCCCGCCCATAGGGCAGCAGATGCGTCGCCTTCATGGTCGGGATCGTCTCCATCGCGATCTGGTAGTGGTAGCGCTTCCAATAGCCCAGGAACACGTCGATGTAGTTCATCTTCTTGATCTGCGCCTCCTGAACGCCCCAGCGCATCCAGTCGTCCATCGCCCAGCGCTCGATCGCGCTGCGCACCATGAACCGCCCGTCCTTGGGCATCCCCCCGCTCTTGTCCAGGACCGACTGCACCATCGCCAGCGGATGGCGCAGCGTGATGATGTATTCCGCGTTGTTGCCGATCACCTGCTGGATCA
>DATNJA010000018.1:0-5051 GCA_035604155.1 Candidatus Udaeobacter sp.
TCCCCCGAAACAGCCAACAAAACCGCCAACACAAGCGCAGGGCATCCCTCAATAAGGGCTCTAAACTATTGAATCCAAACGAATTCCCGTCCCGCCATCGGCGAGGGATTGACATGGACCATGATGATGGCCGAAGCGCCCAGTTCGAGCGCCCGCTTCACCACCTCGCGGGGATAGACGGGTGCGTGGTCGACAGTGCCGGTCTGCTGGCGTTCATCGGCGATGAGGGCGTTCTTGTGGTCGAGGAACAGGAGGTGGAACTGCTCCGTCTTCTCCTCGGCCAGCTGGACGCGGCAATAATCCACCAGGTTCTGCCAGCTCGAAATCACCGGCTTGCCGTCCAGCTCCTGGCGCAGCAGGCGGAAGGCGGCGGCGCGCACGGTCTTGAGGCCGGCGATGGCCCCTTCGCCCATGCCCTTGACCTTGGCAAGCTCGGCTTCCTCGGCTGCCAGCAGGGCGGCGAAGCTGCCGAAACGCTTCAGCAGGGTCTTGGCCAGCGGCTTGGTATCGATCCGCGGCAGGGACTGCATCAAGAGAAGTTCCAATAGCTCGTAGTCGGCGAGCCCCTCGGGCCCCTGGTCGAGCAGGCGCCGGCGCAAACGATGGCGGTGGCCGAGGTGGCCGGGCTTGTCCCCTGGTTCGTCCGCCGGTTCGCTCACGCCGAATAGGGCGGCGAATCGAACCCGGCGGGCGAGCGGGTGAAGATCTCGAACCCGTCAGCGGTGACCCCGACCGTGTGCTCGAACTGGGCCGAGAGGGAGCGGTCGCGGGTGACGGCCGTCCAGCCGTCGTCCAGCACCTTCACTTCCCAGCGTCCGGCGTTGATCATCGGCTCGACGGTGAAGAACATGCCTTCGCGCAGCTCGGGCCCCGTCTCCGGCTTGCCGAAATGGAGCACGCTGGGCGCGTCGTGGAAAATCCGGCCGATGCCGTGGCCGCAGAAGTCGCGCACCACCGAGAACCGCTCCGCTTCGGCCACGGTCTGGATCGCATGACCGATGTCGCCCAGCTGGGCGCCCGGACGGACGACTTCGATGCCGGCCATCATGGCGCGATATGTCGCCTCCACCAGGCGCTGGGCCTTCACGCTGGGCTTGCCGACGAAGAACATGCGGCTGGTGTCGCCATGCCAGCCGTCCAGGATGACGGTCACGTCGATGTTCACGATGTCGCCCTCGGCCAGCTTCCGCTCGCCCGGAATGCCATGGCAGACGACATGGTTGATCGAGGTGCAGATCGATTTGGGAAAGCCCCGGTAGTTGAGGGGGGCGGGGATCGCCTGCCGCTCGACAATGAAGTCGTGGCAGAGCTTGTCCAGGGTCTCGGTCGTCGTGCCCGGCGCGACCATGGGCATGATGAAGTCGAGCGTCTCCGCCGCCAGACGCCCTGCCTTGCGCATGGCCTCGAAGGCCTCGGGCCCATGCAGCTTGATGCGCCGGGCCTCGCCCTGCCACTCGCTCGGGGTTTCCTGACGGGAATTCATGCCGGCAATTAAGTCTGGCGGAGGTGAATTTGCAAGGGGCAGACAGCGCGGGTCAGGGCCGCGAGGCCGGCGGGAACGCGATCGGCCGGTCGATCTCGATCCCATGCGGCGAAATGCTGCAGGCATAGGCGAGAGCCTCGACCCCGGCCAGGGACGCGCCGGCCCATGCCCGGGCATAGGCGGGATCGATGTCGCCGGCGATCGCCAGGCGCTCGCAGTCGGCCCGCTGGACGAGGAAGAGCATCACCGCGCGCTCCTTCTGCCGGCTGCGGGCTTCGAGCTCCGCCAGGTGCCGGGCACCCCGGGCGGTCACCGAATCCGGAAACTCGGCAACCGGCGGCCGGCGCGCCAGGGTGACGCTCTTGACCTCCACATAGCAGGGCGCCCTGCCGGCACCGGCCAGGAGGAAATCGATCCGCGAGCGTTCGCCATAGGCGACCTCGCGGCGGATTTCGCCATAGCCCGCCAGCTCGGGAATGCGTCCCCTCGCAAGCGCCTCGGCGACGAGGGCATTGGCGAAAGCGGTGTTGATGCCGACCAGGGACCCGCGAGCCTCCACCAGTTCCCAGGTGAGAGGAAGCTTGCGGGCGGGATTGGCGCTCCGGGAAACCCAGACCCGCGAGCCCGGCTCGGCCAGCCCCAACATCGAGCCGGGATTGGGGCAATGCACGGTCTCTATCCGGCCGTCGATCTCGACATCGGCGAGGAAGCGCTTGTAGCGCCGCTCGAGGCGGCCAGGGATGAGCGGCGGAGCGAAGCGCATGGTCGGGCCAGGACGTTATCGGCGCCATGTTCGGGTTGCAACGGCAAGGCTGGCGGCGCAAATCAGCCCGTCCTGCTCCCTAGTGACGCGCGGCCTCGGCATATTCGCCGAGCACGCGCCGGATGGCGCTCACGATCAGCCACGGTTGGCTGAATTGAACGTAGTGCCCCGAGCTCTCCGCGACGATGCGCGTGCTGACGGATGAAAGACTGGTCAGGCGGAGCTGCGCTTCGTCCCATTCGGGAAGCGTGTCAGACCCGCGGCTGACAACGGCAAGCGGCGTATGCCCGAGCGTGCCGAAGCCGTGGGGTGTCCGCCAGGCCATCGGCACCTTCTCGTACGACGCCATCTCATCGGCTGTGGCGAAGTGGCGCGACGCGCGAAGATAGAGGGCGGTCATCAGTCCGTGCACATCGGCGGGAACGCCCTTGACCGGATCGAAACTGTCGGAGAACAACTGGACGGCGAGCCGCAAGACCCCCAACCGCACCAGCCAGCCGAGGCGCCACTCGCGCCACCCGGTGTCCTCGATTTCGCGAAGTCCCTCCGCTGTGTAGGCGAGCGCCTCCTCGGAAGCGTCGATCAGAACCACGCCGGCAACATCCGCAGGAAAGTCGGCCGCGAACCGGCGCAAGATGTAACCGCCATAGGAGTGACCGACGAGAACGAAAGGCCCCGGGACATCGGCGGCGTTCAGCAGGGCCTTAAGGTCCGCCGCCCGATCGTCGATCGTCCGGGAGCCGGAAACCGCATCGCTCCAGCCGAGCCCGGCCCGGTCATAGGTGCAAACATGGGCGAACGCCGATACCCGGCGGACCATGTCTTCCCACATCGTCGAATCATCCCCGCTGCCCGCCTCGATGACCACGGTCGGTCCGGGAGCCGATCCGGCGCACAGCAAATGCAGTCTTCGTCCCCCAATGTCGATCAACTGCCCCGGCGGCCCATATCGCTTCAGGTCCGCGATCTCGGAGAGGCGCTGGTAAGCAGCTCCGAGGATCGCCGCCGCCACTATGATCGCGACTGCAACTGTGAGAGCTCGGACAGCAACAGCGAGAAATCCATTCATCCGCTAAATCCGCTGTTCGGGTCGTCGTACCAGGGTGATCCGAGGGCAGCTTTTCGTCCTGTGCGGACGTTATCGGCGCCATGTTCGGGTTGCAACGGCGAGGCGGGCGACGCAAATTACGCCCGATCCTTCACCCGAGCGAGCCCTGAAGCCACGATGCGCCGCATTGCCTTCGCCCTGCTGCCGCTGGTCGCCGCCTGCGCCCTCTTCCATCCGGAGACGGCGGATTGGCAGCGAGCCGACACGACGCCCGACCAGATGTCCGCCGATCTCGACCTCTGCACCAGGGCAGCGAACGCGCGCTACAAGCAGGACCAGAACATCCAGCAGGACATGAACACGGACCAGACCAACATGGGCCAGGATCCGCTGGTGAGCAACCTGGGGAACTATCAGGAACAGCACGACTACCAGCAGATGATCGACAAATGCATGCAGGCGGCAGGCTATTCTCACGACCTCAAGCAGGGAACCAATTGAATGGCCGACGATCGCGTGGTGACCGCGGCGGTGCTCGTCATCGGCAACGAGATTCTCTCGGGCCGCACCAAGGACGTGAATCTGGGTTATCTGGCCGAGCAGCTGACCGGGCTCGGCATCCGCCTGCGCGAAGCCCGGGTGATCGCCGACGTGGAGGCCGAGATCGTGGCCGCGGTCAACGAATGCCGGAAGCGCTACGACCATGTGTTCACCACCGGCGGCATCGGGCCGACCCATGACGACATCACGTCGGGTTGCGTCGCCAAGGCCTTCGGCGTGCCGCTGATCCTCGATCCCAGGGCCAAGGCGGTGCTGGAGAAGAGCTATCCGCCGGGCGGCCTCAACGAGGCCCGGCTGCGCATGGCCCATGTGCCCGAGGGGGCGCGGCTCATCGACAACCCGATCTCGGCCGCGCCCGGCTTCCAGATCGGCAACGTCTATGTCATGGCCGGCGTGCCCTCGATCATGCGGGCCATGTTCGACGGCCTGAAGGGCCGCCTCGCCGGCGGCAAGCCGATGCTCTCCCGCACCGTCAGCGCCTTCCTGGGCGAGGGCGTGATCGCCAAGGACCTGGGCCAGCTCCAGGACCGCTTCTCCGACCTCGAGATCGGCAGCTACCCCTTCTTCCGCCAGAACCGCTATGGCGCCAGCTTCGTGCTGCGCGGGGTCGACAAGGCGCGGATCGACAAGGCCGCGGCCGAGCTCGCCGACGTCATCCGGCGCTTAGGCGGCGAACCCATGGAAGGCGATCCGGCGGCGTAGAGGCTTAAGTCGGGGCAGGGGTCGTCTGGCCTCGCTTCCGCAGATATCCTACTGTCCGCACCAGGGCCCGCTTGGTGGAATTGGTAGACACAAGGGACTTAAAATCCCTTGGCCGGCGACGGCCGTGCCGGTTCGAGTCCGGCAGCGGGCACCAGGTAAATCAATGACATAAGGAAACATCATAACGAGACGCATCAGGCACCGCTTCGGCGTAGGTAAGCGGAAGGTAAGCAATGGGCGGTACTTGATGTAACGCCCGAGCTTCCGGGGCCTCCAAGCGCCGCTAGGGTATTGCGGGGCAACGTGCTGAACGGGGATATCGGAGTGGCACGGCTTTCGCTCCTCGCAATCGGGGAAGTTAGCCGCACGTGTCCTAACCACTGGTCAAATAATCTTATACATGGGGTCTGCCAGGAAGCGGTCCAGCGAGCCTGATTGGCCATCCTTGTTCCAGCAGCTGGGATCGTGATCATTGACGTCTACACGAGGCGCGA
>DATNJA010000019.1:0-3770 GCA_035604155.1 Candidatus Udaeobacter sp.
GCGCCGCGCGCCGTTGCGGCTTCGCCCGCCGCAACTTCGGCTTTGGCCAGCGAAGCCTCGGCCTCGGCGAGGGCGGCGTCGGCCCCGCGCCGGGCACTGTTGTCCTTCGCCGCTTCCTCCAGCGGCGCGCGCTCGCTGCTGATCTCGGCTTGGCGCTGTTCGAGGCGCTGAAGACGCAGGGTCAGCTCCTCGGCCCGGCGGGCGAGGGAGGTCTCTCGCGCTTCGCCGGTCGCGATCTGCTGGCTGAGGGTCAGAAGCTCGGCTTCGGCCTCTGCCACCGCCGCTTCCGCCGCGTCCAGGGCGCGGGATGCTTCTTCGGCGAGGCCCGCCGATTCCCCGTCGGCGGCCTCGATCGAGGTCGTCTCTTCGGCGAGGCGCTGTCCAGCTGCTTCGGCGTCGGCGGCGAGCGTTTCCTCGCGGCCGATATCCGCCAGAATGTGCTCGCGCCGGCGTTCGGCCTCGGCCGCCTGGGCACGGACCCGGTTCTCCTCCTCGTCCAGCCCGGCGGAAGCGATGGTCAGGCGCTGGAGCTCGGCGGCGGCGGCGGCCTCGGCCTGGCGCAGTGGCGGCAGGGCGGTCGCCGCATCGGCCTGGCGCGTCGAAGCCGCCGCGGTCCGGCCTGTCGCCTCGGCCACCGCATGCTCGGCCTCGGCCAGGCCCGCGTCGGCCTCGGCCGCCCGGGCGCTCGCCTCGCGCCACTGCAAATGCATGAGCACGGCTTCGGCCCGGCGAAGCTGGTCGGCGATGTTGCGGTAGCGTACCGCCTGGCGGGCCTGCTTCTTCAACGCCTGGAGCTGGCCTTCCAAGGTGATGATGACGTCGTCGAGCCGGGCGAGGTTGGCCTCGGCCGCGCGCAGGCGAAGCTCCGCTTCATGCCGGCGGGAATGAAGCCCGGTGATGCCCGCCGCCTCCTCCAGCAAGGCGCGCCGATCGGTCGGCTTGGCGTTGATGAGGGCGCCGATGCGCCCCTGGCTCACCAGGGCCGTGGAATGGGCGCCGGTCGCGGCGTCAGCGAAGAGCAGCTGCACGTCCCGTGCCCGGGCCTCGCGGCCGTTGACCTCGTAGCTGGAACCCGAACCGCGGTCGATGCGCCGGCGCACCTCCAGGGTCTCGAACTCGTTGAACATCGCCGGCACCTTGCGGTCGGCGTTGTCCAGCAGGACCTCGACCTCGCAGACGTTGCGGGCCGGCCGGTCGGAATTGCCGGAGAAGATCACGTCGTCCATCTCGCCGCCGCGCATGCGCTTGGCCGAGGTCTCGCCCATCACCCAGCGCAGCGCCTCGACGAGATTGGACTTGCCGCAGCCATTGGGCCCGACGATGCCGGTCAGGCCCGGATCGATGACGAACTCGGTCGGGTCGACGAAGGACTTGAAGCCGGTGACGCGGAGTTTGGTGAAGCTGACCAAGGCGGGCTCAGCCTGTCCCCATCATGAGGCGCCGAGCGCCTCGTCCAGGATCTTCTTGAAGTCGTCGTAAGGCATCTCGCCGGAATAGAGCTTGCCATTGATGATGAAGGAGGGCGTGGCATTCACTTGGAACTTGTCGCTCGCCTCCTTCAGCCGGGCGAGGATCTTGTCCTTGAGCGCCTTGTCGTCGATGCAGGCGTCGTAAGTCTTTTCGTCCACCCCCTCGCTGGCGCCGATCTGCTTCAGGGCGACCAGCACATCGGGCTGTGTCTCCCAGAAGCTCTGGCTATGGAACAGGGAATCGACCATGGCGAAATAGCGGATCGGCGAGGCGCAATGGGCGAGGATGGCGGCCAGGAACGCGTCGCGGTTCAAGGGAAAGTCGCGGTAGATCCAACGCACCAGGCCCTTGTCCATGTAGTCGGCCTTGATCCTGGGCAGCACGTCATTGTTGAACGCGGCGCAATGGGGGCACGAGAGGGAGGCGAATTCGAACACCGTCACCTTGGCGTCGGGTTTGCCCATGAACATGTCGTCGGGATAGACCGTGGGCGCGTCGGCCGCCATCGCCTGACTGGAGCCGAGGCCGGGCGCCGGCAGACGGGCGCCGATGAGGAGTGCCGCGAAGGCGATGGCGAGGACAATGGTGAGCTTGCGCATGGAGTCTCCTTCAGGCCCGAGTATCGACTATCGCAGAAGGCCGACACATCGGTTTATCTCTTTAGCACCGCACTCGCGCCGAATTTCGAGAGTATGTCCAAGTCACGAATTTCGGCGACCCGGTACTTGGAGGCAGGCTCCGATTGCCCGGCGCTTTTGGCTCGCTCGCCCGAAAAGCAAGCCAGGCACCGGCTTCCTGCCGGTCGGCGGCTATTTGGCAGGATTCGCGGGTCGGCGCAACCCCTTGACCGCCCGTCCGAGTGCGTCGAGCGCGCGTCGCAGGTCGGGATCCCCGATTCCCCCGACCGCCGCGTCGAGTGCCGCCTGCTCCGCCGGCTGAAGCGGGCCCGGTTCGCGCATGGCCGGCTGGCGCGGCTTGGGCAGGCGTCCTTGCTCGAGCTTCAGGCGCGCGATGGCGCCATAGCCGAGATAGCCGTTGATCCGTTCGATGATCTGCGGAACGAGGTGCTGGATCTCCGTGGCATGGGCACCGGCGACCCGAAGGGTCAGGGTCCCGCCGCGCCGTTCGCCCCGGGGAAAAGCCAGCTTCAACGGCGCGGTCGCGCGCGCGATCTCCTCGCCCACCACCGCCGGCCAATGGGCGACGAGGCCGCCCTCGGCGAAGCCGCGCCGGCCCATGGGCGCGCCGATGAGGGAACTGAGTTCGGCCCCGATGGGGCGCATGCGTCCCCGCCGGTCGCCCGGCAGCTTTCCGCTTCCGGCCCCGGAGGTCTCGATCTTGGCAGCCATGGGTCTCTATCGTATCGCTTTGCCGGCCATGCTACCAATCGGATGGATCGCGGCGCAGCTATGAAAGGCGGTGAGACGTGCCCTCTAGAATTTGGCCTTGAACTTCAAGGCGACAGGGCTCTCTTGGGCGGCCTTGCGCAGCTTCGCCAAGAGCGACCGCTTCGATGGCGAACGTCGTCCGCCGTCGTTCGAAGGCACATAGCCAGTTCCACTGACGCCAAGCTCCAGTTTTCGCTTGGCGAGCCATTGACTCTGCGCTTTGAGAGTTGTCTTGGTCATGGCTTGCCAGTTCTGGCCAACAGATACTTCGAGTCGAATGAGCCCAGAGTTTCAGTCCGGATACGGGCATCAAGATAGGGCTCATCGATGAATTGCGCAAACTGATACAGCTTAATAGCCTGATCCAACATGGCTTTGACGCCCTCCGACGTCGAAGCAAATTGGCCCATCCTATCGGCAATCAGATCTTCTACCGAAACCATCGCCACGCCGCTGGCTTCCGTGATTTGCACGACCACGACGCGTGAGGAATCCGCATTGCCGTCAAAAAGTGAACGCCCGACAATCTCCACGGCAATTGCCAGATCAGGATGATAGAACCCGCCCAACAAATGCTCAGCACGATCCTCTGTGCGGAATCCCTGATTCAACAGTGCTTCGACGAGCGTGGTCTCGGCGGCGGTTACGATGTCGAAATCGCCCGAAACCACAGCTCCGCCCGTATAGTATTCTACCGCCGCGCCGCCAACTATGACTGGCCGCGGATGACCCTTGGCGACGACTTCGTTGAATGCGCGTCCCACCAGCTCAAGCGCCGTTACGAATTCGGGGCGATATTGCATGGCGATTCTCTGGCGTCCGAAGTGTGCTGAGCACAGGAGGCGGGAATTCCGCCGGCTTATCGGGCCCCATCGTATGGCTTTGCCGGCCATGCTACCAATCTGTGGAGAG
>DATNJA010000020.1:0-6757 GCA_035604155.1 Candidatus Udaeobacter sp.
TTCCCCCTTCCGCTACGACTTTCACCGCCCATGCCGGACAGCGCTTCTTTGGCGCCCCGTCAGTCAATACGCCTGGGGCGGCGATGTCTCCAGCAAGTTCAATTGCCTCGTACGAATTTGTCCGGCGACGTACATTTATCCGTGCGGCATAAGCTTCAGGAGCGCTTGAAATGGCATGCCGGATGGAGCCCAAGCCGCCGCCGTGGCGCCTGACTGAAAGGAAGGCATCATGATCCGATGCGCCCTTGGCAACCCCCCTGCCTTTGCTCATAGGCGGAATTTCTGCGGACGAATTGGCTTTGAACGGAAGGCGCAACGGCGACGGGGAAGCCTCGATGACTGGGGATGAGCGGTCCCGACTGGTCCTTGCTTTTGCCAAGGTTCTCCATGTCAACGGACAAGCCACGGAACAGACGGTGAGCGCGTGCGAGCGCCTCGCTCGGGCGCTGGGGCTGAGTGCGACCCTGGTGCCGCGCTGGGGAGGGCTGGAGCTTCTGGTCGACGACACGCAGGGCACGCTGACGGTCCAGGTGACGGCCGATCCGGCGGGCGTGGAAATGGAGCGCGTGGCCTCGGCGATGCGAGCGATCGACGCCATCGAAGCGGGCCGCCTCACGGCGGATGCTGCCGCAAAGAGCATCGCCCGCATCGCAACCACGCCACCGGCGCCGACATGGCTCTTCGCGCTCGCCGCGGCGGCCGGCGCAGTGGCGTTGGCGGTGATCTTCGGCGTCCAGCATGTTTCGAGCGCGTCTCTGATATTCGCGAGCGCCGGTGCCGGCGCATTCTTGCGCCGCGCTCTCGGCCGGCTGAGCCCCAATCTCTTGCTGCAGCCGTTCTCAGCGGCGGCCCTTGCCGGCATCGTGGGGGGGCTGGCGGCCAGGTACGATCTCAGCTCATCGCTGCGGCTGGTCGCGGTCTGCCCGTGCATGGTGCTGGTGCCCGGTCCGCATATTCTCAATGGCGCGCTCGACCTCATCAACGGCCGCATATCGCTCGGCGCCGCGCGCACGATCTATGCCGGGCTGATCGTCGTCGCGATCTCGACCGGGTTGCTCCTCGGGTTGGCGCTGCTCGGCGTTTCCCTGCCGACGGATCCGGCTGGCCTAGTCATACCGCTGTGGCAGGACGTTGTTTCGGCCGGCATCGCCGTCGCCGCATACAGCGTGTTCTTTTCGATGCCGCTCAAAATGCCGCCCTGGCCGGTTGCCGTAGGCATGATCGCTCACGCCTTGCGGTGGGTCGCGCTGACGCAGTTAGGCTTCAGCCCGGCGTCCGGCGCGCTGGTCGCCTGTGTCGTCGTCGCGTTGATACTGACGCCGGTGTCGCGGCGGACGCACATGCCGTTTGCCGCGATCGGCTTCGCCGCCGTGGTCTCGATGATCCCCGGTGTCTACCTGTTCAGGATGGCAAGCGGCCTGCTGCAGGTCGCAGACGGCTCGCCGGCAACGTCCGGGCTGCTCGGCCCAACGGCATCGGACGGATTGACCGCCACGATCATTATTGGGGCGATGAGCTTCGGCCTCATTGTTCCCAAGATGGCCATCGACTATTTCTGTGCTCGCTTCGCGCGGGCCAAGCCGCGCAATGCGAGTGGGAAACAACCGGTTGCATGAACGTGCGGAGGCGCCGCATGGAGTCTGGCAACGGGACGCTATATTCCTGTCGACCGCAGCCTCGGTTGAGACCCGGCCCGCGAACTGCCAGCCTGATTTGGTGTGGACCTGGATCCATGTAGAGAGCAGGAGGGATTTGATGTCGGCTTCTCACATTCAGACGCTTCGAGCGATGCTGCGCGAGGAGAAAGGCGTCATTCTGCCTGGCGCGCCGAATGCGCTCGCGGCGCGGATCATTGCCGATCTGGGTTTCAAGGCCGTCTATCTGACCGGGGCCGGGCTCACCAATATGCACCTCGGCTTGCCGGACCTTGGCTTCATGGACCTGAGCCAGGTGGCCGATCACGCGATGGCCATCCGCTGCGTGATCGACCTGCCGCTGATCGTCGACATCGACACTGGCTTTGGCAACGCGGTCAATGTCACCCACACGGTTCGCATGCTGGAGCAAGCCGGCGCCAGCGCGGTTCAAATCGAGGACCAGCATGCGCCCAAACGGTGCGGTCACTTTGCCGGCAAGGCGTTGATCCCGCTCGATGAGATGGTGGGCAAGGTACGAGCCGCGGTGGACAGCCGGCGCCACGATCTGGTCGTCATCGCACGCACCGATGCATGTGCCGTCGAAGGTTTCGAGGCGGCCATCGAGCGGGCCAGCCGCTACATCGAGGCGGGCGCGGACGTCACGTTCGTCGAGGCTCCGGAAAGCCTCGAAGACCTCAAGGCGGTCCCCCGTCGCCTGCAGGCGCCTCAACTGGTCAACATGGTGCTCGGCGGCAAGACGCCCATAATCGACGCGAAAACGGCAACCGAAATGGGGTTCAGCCTGGTGCTTTACGCCAACGCCGCCTTGCAGGGAGCCATCCATGGCATGCAGTCGACCCTGTCGACGCTGAAGGAGAAAGGTGTCCTCGATGAGCGCGCCGTCACGTCGTTCGCGGAGCGGCAAAGGCTGGTGGACAAGCCGGCGTTCGACCGCATGGAGGCCCGCTACGCGGCGCGTTGAGCCGATCGCCGCGAAGAGGATTGACCCCGGCACGGCTCGGGGAGACGGTTTCCGACCGTGAGGCACAAAGCCTCAGGATCCAACTGAGCGTAAAGATCGAGCCTGAGCCCGCTAGCTGGCGAACCAGGTTTATTGGAATGAAAACTTCGCCTCGAGCGGAGCGAGCTGACTCTTGCCGAGAATGTAGTCGGCGGCGCGAGCGGCGATCATTTGGGTCGGCGCGTTGAGGTTGGCGCTGATGATCTGGGGCATGACCGAGGCATCAATGACCCTGAGGCCGGCAATGCCGTGCACGCGCAGCTCCTCGTCGACGACGGCGTCGGGACCGTTGCCCATGCGGCAGGTGCCGCAGGGATGATAATCGGTGATCGTCATGTGGCGGATCGCCCGATCGATATCCTTGTCTGATTTGACGTCGGCTCCGGGGTCGATCTCGGCGCCGCGCAGCGCATCGAAGGCGGGCTGAGCGATCAGCTCGCGTGCCCGGTGCACGCCTTCAACGAGTTCCTTCAGGTCATCGGCATCGGAGAGGTAGTTGAAGTGCATGACGGGCTTGTCGGTCGAGCTTGCAGACTTGAGCGTTAGGTGTCCGCGACTGCGAGGCCGCAGCTGGTCGATATGCAATGCGAAGGCCTGGCGCAGGCGGATGTTCGGACCGTCGTACTCAAAGCCGACCGGGCCGAAGTGATATTGCAGGTTCGGATAGGGCATTGCCGGATTGCCGCGGATGAGGCCGCCGGCCTCCCAGATATTCGATGCGGCTATGCCGGAACGATTGAACAGCCACTGCGCGCCGGCAAGCGCCATGTTGAGCGGCTGGTCGACCTTGTGAATGGGGAAGGACTTGGTCGATCGGCACTGCACGACGATGCTGGCGTGGTCCTGCAGATTCTGCCCGACGCCAACCAGATCGAGCTTCACATCGATGCCGTGGGAGCGAACGTGGTCGGCAGGGCCGATGCCCGACAGCATCAGCAGTTGCGGCGAGTTGATCGCGCCGCCCGACAGGATCACTTCCCTTTCCGCCTCCACGCGGTGGCGCTGACCTTTCAGCGTGTAGGCGATGCCGACGCAGCGATTTCCTTCGATGAGGACGCGCTCGACCATGGCGCCGGTGACAAGAGTCAGATTGGAGCGGGCGAGGGCCGGCCGCAGGTGAGCGACGGCGGCGCTGCAACGCCGGCCATTGCGCTTCGTGGCATCGAGACGTGCGACGCCCTCGGGCCTGTAACCGTTGAGGTCTTCGGAATAACCCTGACCCGCTTGCTCGCCTGCCTTCAAGAACGCGTCGAACAGCGGGCTCTCGAAACTACCCTTGGAGACGCCGAGCGGGCCGTTGGCGCCGCGCCAGTCGTCAGCGCCGCGATCGCTCGACTCGCCCGCCTTGAAGTAGGGCAGGCAATTGGCATAGCGCCAGCCGGTCAACCCAAGCTCGTCGGCCCAGCGATCGTAGTCGAGCGGATGGCCGCGCATGTAGACCATGGAGTTGATGGAGGACGATCCCCCGACGACGCGGCCACGCGGCATTTCGACGGGGCGGTTAAAAAGTTCAGGCTCCTCCTCGGTCACATAGTTCCAGTTGATCGAGGGATCCCGGTAAGCCCTGTAGACGCCGGCAGGGATATGGATCATGAGCTTTCGATCCATCGGGCCGGCTTCGAGTATCAGGACACGGTTCCCCGGATCCCGGCTGAGTTTGTTCGCCAGAACGCAGCCGGCAGAACCTGCGCCGACGATGATGTAGTCATACGCATCCATTTCCGCTCATCCTCAACAAGGCGCGGCCGGCAGGCGAAAAGCGAATGGGCAAGCTTTGCCGCATTCGATCATCGATCGCCGAGAAGGGCAGGGCCGGGCGGTTGATTGTGCGAAACTCTTCAACGTGAAGTCCTTGTCCGACATTCACCGGAGGTCCGGCTTTCCGGGGTTGATATTGCTGTCATGCATCGATGTCGGCAAGCCGGAGTGTCGGCATGGGTGTGAAATCGCGTCCAACCGTGACCCCACAAGCAAGTGGTGCTAAACCCTTGATGGAAGGGGGAGGAAAGCGATGCGAAGTCCATTATTCATCACGCTCGTGGTCTCCGTGGTCCCAATCGTCACAGTCTTGCCCGCGGCGGCACAGCAGCAGAGCTTCACTTGCCAGTTCAGCAGCGGGCCGCGCGCAGGCAGCACCATCGACTATGCCGGGGTTCAAGGCGCGCTCCCCGGTCAGGTCGGAACGCCATGCCAGGACGGGCAGGGAAGCAGCGGGCTCCTCGTTGCTCCGCGCGCGGCTGCGCCGCCCTCGGACACGGCCGTGGCCGAGATGGGATGGAGTGCCACCTGCAGGTTCACCGCCGGCGCAAAGGCCGGGCAGATCGTGAACTTCGACGGTGATCCCAACACCCGGTGGGGCCGAATTGGCAGGGCCTGCGACGACGGCATGGGAAGCACAGGCGACATCGTTTCTGCGTCCACGCCGGGCGCCGTACGGTGGAGCGACGGCACGCAGTCGCCCTCGCTCGGCTTCACCTGCCAGTTTACCGGTGGGCCCTTGGCCGGTCGGTCCGCCAGTTTCTATGGCATCCCCGGTGCACAGCCGGGACCCGTCGGCGCGGCCTGCGGCGACAGCGTGGGAAGCACCGGTCTGATCCGCCCTTGAGCTGCGAAGTCGGCGCATGAAGCTTGAGCCTCAGGCCAGAGACACTACCGGCCGTTCCTCACAGCTGGATGACGCCCCGTCGTGCCGCCTCGGCGACGGCGCCGGCGCGGCCGACGGCATCCAGCTTGTCGAGAAGCGAGCCGACATGGAACTTGGCCGTGTGCACCGAGATGCCGAGCCGACGCGCAATCGCCTTGTTGGAGGCGCCCTCCGCCAGCAGGGCCAGCACCTCCAGTTCCCGCGCGGTCAAAGCTGCTTCGCCGTCGGTCTGGCCGGATGGGGCCGGGCATTTCACCTCCAGGTCCGCCGGCTCCCCCGGACCGACAAGCACGATGCCGGGGATGCCGGCAAGCAGTGCCGCCAGCCGGTCCGTCAGGGCTCGATCCTCGATGTCGAGCCTGAGGCGGATCGGTTCGCTGGCGTCCTCATCGTTCAAGCGGCGGGCCTCTCGGCGATGGTCAGGGAAATCTGCCGGTTTTCGCCCGCCCGGCGCAAGCCAAGGGCGACCGTCCGCCCGACGCTGTCGGGCCCCAGGGCCTGGAGCAGGGCGTGGAAATGGCGGATCGGCTCACCGTTCCAGGTGACGATGACGTCGCCTTGACGAACCCCGGCCTCAGCGCCGGGGCCCTTCGGATCGACGCTCATGACCATCGCGCCCGATTCCTCGGCGCCATCGACCGCGACCGGCTGAAGGCCAAGGCCGAGATAGCCGCGCGCGATGCGCCCATGGCTCTCGAGCCTGGCTGCGACGCGCTCGATGGTGGCCGAGGGAATGACCAGCACCCGCCGGCGCGGCCCGAACACCGCCATGCCGAAGGCCTGGCCGGCGGCATCCAGCACCAGCCCGCCTTCCGCGCGCCTTCCGAGCGGAACGGCAAGCTCCAGCCGGCTGTCGATCTCTCCGCCGCGCATGCTGCGCCAGGGTCCGCTGGCACGCGAGACGATGCCAAGGGCCGCCGTCGGGCCCTCTTCATCCGCACCGGCCACCAGCGCCAGGGCGCCGACGGCGAGCTTGGGCGAAGCCAGCGCAGCGGGCGCGAGGCCGGATGTTTCGATGCGAAGCAGGGCGATATCGGTCGTCGGATCGCGGCCGGCGATTTTAGCCGCGACGGGCTCTGCGCCGGCGAAACCCACGGTCACGTCGCCTTCCTCGGCCAGCGCCTCGTCCGCCGTCATGATCAGACCTGGGCGCCAGACGAACCCGCTCGACCGGGAGCGATGGGACCGAACCGAGACGAGGGAAGGGGCGGCGCCGGTCGCGAGCGCGACGAGCGCGTCGGAAACGCCTTGCAGCGGAGCGAGCGCATTGTGGGCAGTCATGGGACCTCCAGGGAATTCCAGGTTTGCTCGGGCCCTAGTACCCACTATCGCGCATGGGTGATTCGTGATTCAACATTGCGATGAAACTCGAAGCGGTGAAAGTTCGCCTGAGGCGTGGGGATCGCGCGGTGCTTGAGGCTCGGCTTCGCGCACCGACCACGGCGCAACGCGATG
>DATNJA010000021.1:0-28844 GCA_035604155.1 Candidatus Udaeobacter sp.
GCTGGGCGCCGACATGAAAATTCAGGGCTACGACGTAGATATGGCCGACATGCTGGCGAAGGCGCTAGGCGTGAAGGCGGAATTGGTCGGCATCACGGGCCAGAATCGCATACCGTTTCTGACCGAGGGCAAGGTCGATCTGTTGCTCAGCATCGGGTTCAGCGACGAGCGCGCGAAAGTGGTCGATTTCACCGCTCCCTATGCTCCGTATTACATTGCCGTCATGGGGCCGCAGAATATCGACGTAAAGGGTCCTGCCGATCTCAAGGGCAAGACGATCGCCGTCAATCGCGGCACGCTCGAGGACACTGAGCTGACCAAGGCGGCACCGGAAGGCACCGACATTCAGCGCTACAGCGACTACGCCGGGGTTATTTCCGCCTTCGAATCCGGGCAGGCTCAGCTGATGGTCGTTGGCAACGACGTGGGCGCCACGATCCTGGCCCAAAACCCCTCGATCAAACCGGAAGAGAAATTCCTGCTCCTGACCTCACCTTCGGATATGGCTGTGAAGAAGGGCGAAACTTCGCTGCGGGACAAGCTGAACGGTATTCTCGCTGGCATGAAACAGGACGGCAGCCTGAATGCGCTGGCGGTGAAGTGGCTGAAGCAGCCGTTGCCCAAGGATTTCTGATCGGAAAGATGCGATCCGCGCCTCCTGCCAACCGGGGCTAGTCCGACATGGGCTATCAACTCGATTTCGGGGCGCTGAGCGGTTACCTGGGCCTTTTCCTTCACGGCCTAGGAGTAACATTGGTTCTCACTGGGATCTCCGCCGTTCTCGGGATCGTCTTGAGTATCGGCGGAGCGGCAACAGCGCGTTCGGGCCCAGTCTGGGCCCGAACGCTGGTTCTTGCCTACGTCGAGCTCATTCGCAATACCCCTTTCATCGTGCAGATGTTTTTCATCTTCTTTGGGCTGCCCAGCCTCGGCCTGAGGCTGACCGCGCTTGAAGCCGCTGCCCTGGCGATGACCATCAATCTGACGGCCTACGCGATCGAAATCGTACGGGCCGGAATCGAGGCGGTGCCGCCAGGTCAGCGTGAGGCCGGGGCCGCATTGGGCATTCGTCCTGCAACCGTCTTCATCTGGGTGGTGCTGCCTCAGGCACTTGCAAATGTCTATCCGGCCCTGGTCAGTCAGATCGTCATGACCATGTTGGAATCCGCTGTCGTTTCGCAGATCGCGGTAACCGATCTCACCCATGTCGCCGATCTCATTCAGTCGCGCACATATCGGGCATTCGAAACCTATTTCGTGATTACGCTGGTGTATCTGGCCCTGGCTGTCGGCCTAAGGCGCCTGTTCGCACTCGCCGGTCGCCGGCTATTCGCCGGCAGGCGGAATTGAGGAGATCTGCATGATCAGTCTGTCGCTCTCGGCCATCCTGCCATACCTGCTGATGGGCGCGCGCTGGACCTTGCTGCTCTCGGCGATCGCCTTTCTGGGCGGCGGCACCGGCGCATTCCTGTTGCTCCTGCTTCGCTACGGCCAGCCTCGGTTCGGCGCCAAGGCTGTCCATCTCTATGTCGAGGTGCTGCAGGGGACACCGCTGTTGCTGCAGCTGTTCCTGGTCTTCTTCGGTCTGCCCTTGCTGGGGGTGGAGGTATCGCCGCTGTTGGCCGCCGGCGTGGCCCTCACGCTCTATGCCAGCGCCTTTCTGGCCGAGATTTGGCGTGGTTGCGTCGATGCCATCCCGCATGGCCAGTGGGACGCCAGCGGCGCACTCGGCCTGAAATTCCTCCTGCAGATGCGTTATGTGATCCTGCCCCAGGCTCTGCGCATCGCCGTGCCGCCCACGGTCGGGTTCCTGACGCAATTGGTGAAAGCCACGGCCCTGGCGTCCATCGTCGGGTTCGAAGAATTGACCAAGGCTGGGCAAATTGTGACCAACGCTACGTTTCAGCCCTTTGTCATTTATGGGCTGGTGGCGGCGATCTATTTCACGATGTGCTATCCGCTTACATTCTGCGCGCGGATTCTCGAGCGCAAACTCAGCCAATCCCGCTAGTCAGATCGAATACGAGGTATCAGCCCATGCAAACGCAAAGCAATCCAACGCCAAGCGAGAACCCTCCAACGATGATCGAGCTCCGCCGGGTGAGCAAATGGTATGGCGAGTTTCAGGCGCTAAAGGAAGTATCGCTGACGGTCCGAAAAGGGGAGCGTGTCGTCATCTGTGGCCCGTCAGGTTCGGGCAAATCCACGGTGATCCGCTGCATCAATCGGCTCGAGCAGCACCAGGAGGGTCAGATTCTGGTGGAGGGCGTTGAGTTGACGCCAGGTTTCAAGAATATCGAATTGATTCGTCGGGAAGTGGGCATGGTGTTTCAGCAGTTCAATCTGTTCCCTCACTTGACCGTGCTGCAGAACTTGACCTTGGCGCCACAACGGGTGCGCAAGCTGTCGCGCAAGAAGGCCGAGGAGCTGGCCATGGAGTATCTCACCCGGGTCAGGATCGCCGAACAGGCGCACAAATATCCAAGCCGCCTGTCGGGTGGGCAGCAGCAGCGGGTGGCGATCGCTCGCGCCCTATGCATGGAACCCCACGTAATGTTGTTCGACGAGCCCACTTCGGCGCTCGATCCGGAAATGATCAAAGAGGTACTCGATGTCATGATCGAGCTGGCGGAGGATCACATGACCATGATCTGCGTCACGCATGAAATGGGCTTCGCGCGAACCGTTGCCGATACCGTGGTGTTCATGGATCATGGACAGGTTGTCGAAGTGGCGCCGCCCAAGACTTTCTTCTCGAACCCCAAGAACGAGCGCACCAAGCTGTTCTTGAGTCAGGTCCTGGTGCATTAGCGAGGGGTTTGACCCGCAACCGCATCAAGCGACGCGGGCCTCTTGAGGCGACCGGCATCGTTCTTGTTCGTCTTGGGTCCCGACGCTTTTGCTGCGATGCCGCTGCGGTGGGCCAGATAGAAATCGTTCAGGAACGACGTCAGAACCGTTGAGCGCTGCTCGGTCTTGCGCGTGGCCAGATATATCGGGTTCTGGTAGCCCAGCTTCTGTTCCAGAAGCGGGCGCATCAGGTCACGCTCGATCCAATGCTGGGCGTAATGCTGGGGCAGGAACCCGATATGGCTTCCGGCAAGAATGAAAATCGCGACGCTTTCCATCAGATCGCCCACGGCGGTCGACGCCATGCGGAGACCGGCGGGAAACCTGTCGGGCGCCGCATAGGCCCGACGCACGAACTGATGGTTCTTCAGGTCTGCGACACCGACCTCGCCGGCGCGGGCGAAAAGCGGATGACCCCGGCCGCAATAGAGCACCTGGCGTTCTTCGAACATGTCCTCATACGCAAGATAGGGGGAATGCCGCCCGCAGGCCCCCAAACCGAGATCGAAGCGGCCATCCAGCACCGCGCGCTCCAGTTCGGTGGGTGAAGTCACGTGAATGGATATCTGCACCTCTGGCGCCCGGGCATTGAAGCTCATAACCACATGGTGAAGGCGCGACAGGGGGTTGGTGATGAGGTTGTCGACGATTCCGAGGGCCAGCCTTCCCACCAGGCGATTGCGCACGGCCCCGGCTTCGGAGCGGAACTCCTCCAACGAGGCGAACAGCCGCTGGCTCGCCTGGTAGATCAACTGGCCCTTGTCGGTCAGCCGGAAGCCGGAGCGTCCGCGCTGGCACAAGCGGAGGCCCAGGCGCTGTTCGAGCGCGGTCATATGGGTGCTGATGGTCGACTGGCTAACATTCAGTTCGATCTGGGCGGCCGAGAAGCCCCCGGCCTCGACCACCTTGGAGAAGACCTTCAGCAGGCGAATGTCGCCTTCGCTCAGGTTCGATAGCATCGGCCCGTTCCTTACATTGGTCAGCGCCGAACTGCGATTTCAGCATTTTCTATTGTAGCAAGCCGACTCGCAAGGCAGGTTCGCTGGCGTGCCGAAACAGGAATTCCCCATCAATCTCCCTTAGCCGAGAAGCGAGAACCGCCACCATGGCAACCTGTGGCGAAATGCTTGTCCAGCTGCTCGAGGCCTATGGCGTCAAGCTGGTGTTTGGCATCCCAGGCGTCCACACGGTCGAACTCTATCGCGGCCTGCCCAAGACCCGCATCCGCCACGTGACCGCGCGCCATGAGCAGGGCGCAGGGTTCATGGCCGACGGCTATGCGCGCGTGACCGGCAAGCCGGGGGTGTGCTTCGTCATTACCGGACCGGGCATGACCAACATTCTGACCGCCATGGGGCAGGCCTATGGCGATTCCGTCCCCATGTTGGTGATCTCCAGCGTCAATCGCCGCGATCAACTGGGCATGGGAGATGGTCGGCTGCATGAGCTGCCCAATCAGCGCAATGTGGTCGCTGGAGTCGCTGCCTTCAGCCACACCCTGCTTCTGGCTGACCAATTGCCCCAGGTTTTGGCCCGCGCCTTTGCCGTTTTCGCCAGTGCCCGGCCGCGGCCGGTGCATATCGAAATACCCATCGATGTGATCGCCGAGCCGGTCGATCCGACGATCATGACCGTGCGGAGCCTGCCCAGCGCGCCAGCCGCCGCACCCGAGGCGATACGCTCCGCCGTGGCGTGGCTCGGCGCGGCCAAGAAGCCGCTGGTAATTCTGGGTGGCGGCGCGGCGGCGGGAGCGGCCGAAGCGCTTGCTCTTGTCGAATACCTCGACGCTCCCGTCGTTCATACAGTCAACGCCAAGGGCATTCTTCCTCCCGGCCATCCGCTGCGCGCCGGGGAGAACATGGCGTTCCGGCCAGTTCGGGAAGCGATCGGTCAGGCGGATGCGGTACTGGCGGTGGGCACTGAATTCGGCGAAACGGAGATGTATCCCGATCCCGAGCCTCTCGTTTTCCCCGACAAGTTCATCCGTATCGACATCGACCCCGAGCAGCTGGTGCGCGGATATCCCGCCAGCCTGCCGATCATGGCAAACGCGCGATTGGCTCTGGCCGAAATCAACCTTGCGCTGGGCGTAACAAAGAAAAGCGCCCCGAGGTCCGACAGCCCCGGGGCCAAGCGCGCGGCTAAGATCCGCGCCGCCACGGCGAAGCTCTGGCGGCCAGCGGTGGCTGTCCATCGGCGCATCGCGGAGGTCATTCAAAAAAGTCTACCCGATGCTATCCTGGTCGGCGATTCCGCCGAGCCGGTTTATGCGCTCAACCTGTGCTTCGAGCCGTCGCGGCCACGCTCCTTCTTCAACTCGAGTACGGGCTACGGCACCTTGGGCTACGGCGTCCCGGCCGGCATCGGGGCGAAGCTCGCCGCGCCCGACCGGCCGGTCGTGGTGCTGGTGGGCGATGGCGGGATTCAATTCACGATCGGCGAACTTGCCGCCGCGGTCGAAGCCAAGGTCGGGCTGATCGTGCTGTTGTGGAACAATGATGGCTATGGCGAGATCAAGACCTACATGCTGGATCGGCAGATTGCACCAATCGGCGTCGACATCTTCACGCCCGACTTCCTCGCCATTGCGAGGGGCTTCGGCTGCCAGGCGACGCGCCCGGAGAGCTTCGAGAAGCTAGGCCAGGAGCTCACAGCGGCCAACGCGAGAAGCGTGCCGACCGTTATCGAAATCCGCGCCGACGCATCGTTTCTGATGAACTGATCGAGATACGCAGCGCGGGCCACGCGCCAGCCTGGACGATCGCTACCTTGCCGGCCGTCGCCGATTCTTTGTCGCGCCGGCGTTCTCGTCTACACTTCGGCCAACCCGACAAACAAGGATGGCCAGGATGGTTGCAACAGCTTCTTCCTCTCTCGACATGGGCTGGAAGGCCGCGGATTTCGATCTCGAAGGGACCGACGGGCGCCGCCGCAAGCTTGCCGATGTCCGCGGCGCCAAGGGCACGCTGGTCATGTTCATCTGCAATCATTGCCCCTATGTCCAGGCGGTGCTCGACGACATCATCAAGGATGCCCGCGAGCTGGAGGGCGAGGGCATCAAATCCATCGCCATCATGCCCAACGACGTCGCGGCCTATCCGGCGGACTCCTTCGACAACATGAAGAAGCTGGCGGACGCGAAGAAGCTGCCTTTCCCCTACGTCATCGATCGCAGCCAGAAGGTGGCGCGGGCTTACGGCGCCGTCTGCACGCCGGATTTCTTCGGCTTCGATGCCGGCCTGGAACTGCGATACCGGGGCCGCATTTACGATGTGCGCAACCGCCAGCGGGTGGCGGGGTCGCGGCGCGAGCTCTACGAGGCCATGGTCGAGATCGCCCGCACCGGCAAGGGCCCCGCGGATCAGAATCCCGGCATCGGCTGCTCGATCAAGTGGCGGTCCTAGACGGGACTCCGCCCGCTAGCGCAAGTTCCACGGCGTCGCGCACGGCGGCCACGGGAATGGCGCCGAGCCCGGACGTGCCGAAGTCCTCAGCCACAACGAACCTCACCTTGTCGCTCCATGGTCCGCATTTCCGGTGATCGGTCGGGCCGAACACGCTGACCAGCGGAATATCGGCGGCGGCGAAGAGATGGCCGATGCCGCTGTCGTTGGCGATAGCCGCCTCGAGCCTTCGGGCAACCGCCATGGTGAGCTCAATGCCGTGGATGTCGGGACGCCGGTCCGGCGTGTAGTAGATCGCGCCGGGAAGCCGCGGCAGCGCCTCGATCGCCGCGCGCTCGAAGGGCCCGCCGATAAACACCGGCGTCAGGCCGTCGACGGCAAGCCTTTGCGCCAGCGCCGCGAAGTTCTCCATCGGCCAGTTCTTGAACGACTGCGAGCTGCCCGGCGCGATGCCGACCAGCTTGCGCCCTTCTGCTGGACCGAGGATCTCGCCGGCGGCGGCGACCGCTTCCGGTCCCGGGGAAAGGATCGATTGCCAGCCGCGAAAATCGGCACGCCCGCCGATCGCCGCGTCGAGCATCGCGAGCATGCGCTCCGGCAAGGCCAGCGGCCGCTGCCAGCGCCCGGGCGGCCGGCAATCGCTCAGCATGAAGCCGGGCAGGCAGCAGAAGAAGCGCCGGTGCTTTAGGAAGATCCGGGCGATGAGAACCGTGGCAACGCGGGCGCGAATGTCGAAGACGATGTCGAAACCCGGCAACCGGCGCAGGCGCGGGATGACCTTCCTGGCCGGCTTTTCCAGCTCGGCATGCTCGATCACGCGATCGATCATCGTGCCAGTGAAGCGGCGCATCAGTCCCGCCATTACCGAGTTCTCCGAGGCGATCCACCACAGCTCATGCTCGGGATAGGCCCGGCGCAGGGCCTGGAGAAACGGCAGGCGCATGGTCGCGTCGCCGATGCCGTCGGCCATGACCAGCAGCGCGATGCGAGGCCTCTCTTCCATCGGCCCTGAGCTCACGGAAGCCAGTAGCGCAGCAAGATGTCGAGGCTCTTCCTGATCCCGATCGGCGTCCGATAGATCTCCCGGCGGAGCTTGGCCGCCCTGCTTAGCCGAGGCTTCGCGCGGTCGCGAATGGCGCCGGGCAAGACCGCGGCATCGCGGATCGGATAGGGGTGAAGGGAGAAGATTCCCTGTCTGTGGCGCCAGCCCCAGGCGAGGAAATCATCCACCGGCACAAAAAAACTGGCCGAGGCTTCCAGCAGACGCTTTGCCGCGGCCGGCGTGATCAGATAGGCGAGCGTGCCCGCCGGATCGCCGCGGGTCTTGACGATGGCGAGGCCGGCCAACTGTATGACCGGCTTCGAGCGCACCGGGAAGATCCCGTGCAGGCGGATGAAGCCGAACCTGGCGAGATGCGGCGAGATCAGCGCCAGCAGGCCGGCCAGGTCCGTGCCTTCGGCGATGGTGAAATCGTCCTCGAGAACTAGGCATGGCCTCTGCCGGGAGACGATTTTGCGCCAGACCGCCCGATGGGAGAGGAAGCAGCCGACCTCGCCTTCGGACATGGGATAGCCGGTAAAGCTCTGGCGTTTGCGCGCATCGTACTCGGCAGGCGGCGTGGCCATCGTCGAAGGCTTGATCGCATCGAAGAAGGACCAGGAAAGACCGGTCGGATCGAGCTGCCGGGCGACGCTAGTCCGACGGGCCTCGGATTCGGGAAGGGAGATGACTTCGACCGAGATTCGATCTTCCGTCACGCGACCCTTTTCCTTCGGCAACGGCGCGGCTCAATATCCCAGCGCACAGCCGTCCTTGCGCGGGTCGGAGCCGGCGGTGAGCGTGCCCGCGTCCCAATCGATCAGGATCGCCTGGCCGCCGCCGTGCGGCTCGTCGGCCACCATCACCTGATGGCCCCGCTCCTGGAGCCCGGCAATGGCCCGACGGGAAAGGCCGCGCTCGGCCTCGACCACGTCGCCGGACGGAAACACCCGCGCAGCGTCGAGCGCTCCTTGAGGATCCATGCCGAAATCCAGGAGATTGGTCAGGAAATGAACATGGCCGAAGGGCTGGAAATCGCCGCCCATGACCCCGAACGGCATCAGCGCCCGGCCGTCCTTCATGGCCATGCCAGGCATGATGGTGTGCATCGGCCGCTTGCCCGGCGCGATCCGGTTGGGATGGGCGGGATCGAGACGGAAACTGGCGCCGCGATTCTGCAGCGTGACGCCGGATTCGGGCGCCACCACGCCGCTGCCGAAGGAGAAGTAGGTCGAGTTGATGAAGCTGACCGCGTTGCGATCGCGATCGACGACCGTGAGATAGATGGTATCGCTTCTGCGCAGCAGCGCCGGCGGCAGGATTTCCAGCCTGCGTTTGGGATCGATTTCGGCGCGAAGTCGCGCGGCATAGGGGGCCGAGAGCAGCACCTCCACCGGCACGGCGACCTTGGTCGGATCGGCGATGAGCGCATCGCGGTCGCGATAGGCGAGCCGGCCTGCCTCGATCTCCAGATGCAGGCGCTGCGCACCCAGGGGATCGAAACCCGAGGTATCGAAACCGGCGAGTATGTTCAGCATCAAGAGCGCCGTCAGGCCCTGGTTGTTGGGCGGGATCTGGCAGACCTCGACGCCGCGATAGGTCGTGCGCAAGGGCTCCACGTATTCGCCCGCGGCCTCGGCGAAATCCTCCAGGGCGTGAAGCCCGCCGAGAGCCTTCAGGCGCTTCACCATGTCCTCCGCGACCGGGCCGGCATAGAAGCCCTCGCGCCCGTGCGAGGCGATCCGGCGCAAGGTGGCGGCGAGCTGGGGCTGGCGGTGCCGCTCGCCCGCCTCGGGCGCCCGTCCCCAGGGCAGCAGGATGCGCGCGGCGTGGGGGTCGGCGGATAGCTTGGCGACATTACGCGCCCAGTCATGGGCGATGCGGTCGAGGACGACATAGCCTTCCTCGGCATAGCGCATCGCAGGCTGCAGGAGATGCCCCAACTCCCGGCTACCGTGGTCGGCGACAAGCCGGGCCCAGGCATCGATGGCGCCGGGCACGGTCACGGCGTGGGGACCGAAGAGCGGGATCGAAGTAAAGCCATGCTCGACGTACCAGTCGAGGCTGGCCGCCTTGGGCGCGCGGCCCGAGCCGTTGTAGGCGACGAGGCGCGAACCGCCTTTCGGGGCATAGATGACAAAGCAGTCGCCGCCGATGCCGGTGGACTGGGGCTCGACCACGGCGAGAACCGCGGCAGCGGCCACCGCCGCGTCGATGGCATTGCCGCCGGACCTCATCGTCTCGACAGCCGTCAGGGTCGCGAGCGGATGGGAGGTGGCGGCGGCCGCATCGGCGACCCGCAAGGGGGAACGTCCGGGGAGCTGAAAATCGCGCATGGGTGGAGGCCTGTCCTGCAATTCTTTCCGTTCACGCCGATGACGGGTAAAGGCCGAGAAGCTTCGCCTTCTGGCTTACCAGCGCCAGCACCGAACCGATAGCAGGGGTCGGCACGCCGACCATGCGCCCGACTTCGGCCACGGCGGCGACCACCGCGTCGATCTCCATGGGGCGCCGGCGCTCCAGATCCTGAAGCATCGAGGTCTTGTGCTCGCCCACGGCGGCAGCACCCTCGAGCCGGCGCTCGAGCGTAATGGGCATGGCGACGCCGAGCCTGGCGGAGACGGCCTCGGCCTCTCCCATCATCGCCCGGACCAGCTTCAAGGTGCCGGCATCCTCGCAGATCTGGCGCATGGTGGCGCCGGTCAGCGCGCTTACAGGATTGAACGCCACATTGCCCCAGAGCTTGACCCAGATCTCGACGCGGATGTCGTCCTTCACAGGCGCCTTGAATCCCGCAGAAACAAGGATTTGGGCGAGGGCGCGAATGCGGTCGGACCGGCTGCCGTCGGGCTCGCCCAAGGTGAAGCGGTCGCCGACGCCATGGCGGATGACGCCCGGCTCGCTCACCTCTGCCGCGGCGTAGACGACGCAGCCGATGGCGCGCTCCGGCCCGATTCCCTGCCACTGTCGGCCCGCGGGATCGACGCTCTCCAGGCGCCGGTCGCGCCAGGGACCCTCGAGCCGGTAGAAGTACCACCAGGGCAGCCCGTTGACCGCCATGACCACGCCGGTCTTCGGACCCAGAAGCGGCTGCATGTGCTCCACCACCGCCGGAACCGACTGGGCCTTGAGGGCGACGATGACGGCGTCCTGTTGACCGGCCTCGGCAGGCCGATCGGTCGCCTTCGGCCGGACGGTGAAGTCCTCGCCTTCGCTCAACAGGCGAAGACCGTTGGTCCTGAGCGCTTCCAGATGAGGTCCGCGGGCGATGAGGGTCACCTCGGCGCCGGCGCGGGCCAGCTTCGCGCCCAGCAGGCCGCCGATCGCCCCGGCGCCATAGATGCAGATCTTCAAGCGGCCAGGCCGAGACGCCGGGCGAGGCCGATACGCTGCGGCTTGCCTGTAGGGCCCTTGGGAATCTCAGTCAGGAAGACGATGCGCCGCGGCACCTTGAAATCCGCCAGGCGGCCGGCGACGAAATCGCGCAGCTCCTGCTCGCTGGCGCTGCAGTTCTCGCGCAGCACGATGGCCGCGGCCACTTCCTCGCCCAGCTTGTCGTGTGGCAGAGAGAAGGTCACGGCCTGGGCCACCGCGGGATGGTCCAGCAGCACGTCGTCCACCTCCCTGGGCGCGATCTTCTCGCCGCCCCGGTTGATGATCTCCTTCAGCCGTCCGTTGATGGTGAGATAACCCTCGACATCCAGCACGCCCAGATCGCCGGTGCGAAACCAGCCCTCGCGGAAGGCTTCGGCATTGGCAGCGGGGTTGTTGGCATAACCGCGGGTGACGCTGGCGCCGCGGATCACGATCTCGCCGACCGCCCCTCGGTCGAGCAGCGCGCCATCCGGCCCCATGATCGCGACCTCGGGCCCCGCCGCCAGGCCGACGGTGCCGGGTTTGCGAACCGCAGGCGGCAACGGGTTGCTCGCCATCTGATGGGAAGCCTCGGTCATGCCATAGGACTCGATCACCGGGCAGCCGAAGGTTTCTTCCAGCGCCCGCATGACCGGCGGCGGCAGCGGCGCCGAGGAGGAACGAATGAAGCGCAAGCGCCGGCGCCCCACGATGTCCCGGTTGCGCTCGGCGCGCCCCAGCGCCGCCTGATGCATGGTCGGCACGGCCGTGTACCAGGTCGCCTCGGAGTCGTCGAGCCAGGCGAAGAAGCGCAGGGCATTGAACCCCGGCGGGCAATAGACGCTGGCCCCCGCCGACAGCGAGGCGAGTAGGGCGCCGATGAGCCCATGGATATGGAAGAGGGGCATGACCACGAGGCAGCGGTCGGCCGGCGTCAGCGCCAGCCCGGCCGCGATGTTGGCGGCCGAGGTGGTGAGATTCCGTTGGCTCAAAGGCACGATCTTGGGCCGCGAGGTGGTGCCCGAAGTGTGGAGGACCAGCGCGATGTCTTCGGGGCCGCCGAAGCTGGCCTCGCCCGCGTCGACCGACCGGCCCGCGCTCACGAGACGCAGGCTCCCGGCCGGTTCGCTCGCGATCGCCTCAACTTCGACCACGGGAATGTTGCGCCTCGCGGCGATGGCGCGGGCCGGGGATTCGAGGCCGGCCTGGATGAGAAGAACACGCGCCGCGATGTCGGAGAGATAAAAATCGAATTCTTCATCCCGATAGGCGGCATTGAGCGGCGCGGCCGCGGCGCCGGCGGCAACAGCGAGGAAGAGCGCCGCCATCTCGGGCCCGTTGGGCAGCACGATGGCGACGCGATCCTGGTGGCCGACGCCGAGGCCGCGGAGCTGGCCCACGACTTGCCGCGACTGGCGAACGAGCGAGGCGCGATTCATCGGCCGACGCTCGGGCGCCGTGATTGCGGCGGCACTCGCGTCGCCGGCCTCGAGAAGGGCGAGCAGGGTCGCTGGCGGTTGCATCGGACGACTAGGCCGGCAGCTCTTCGATCCCATCCACCCGGTCGGGGTAGAAGGCGAGCAGGCCCTCGATCTGCTTCACCGCCGGAAACGGATGCTCATAGGTCCAGATGGCCTTCTCGGCCTGCCGGCCATTGGCCTCGATGTTGTAGTAGGCGGCGTCGCCCTTGTAGGGGCAGTGGCTCTGGTGATCGCTGCGCTTCAGCAGTTCCATGTGCACGTCTTCGCGGGGGATGTACTGCACCGGCGGATAGGAAGCCTCCCGCAGGGTGAGAGCCCGGGTCGTCTCGGCAATGACCTGGCCAGCGAAACGGACGCGCACCTTATGTCCGTTGGGGGCGATCGCGATCGGATGGTCCGGGCCGGGGATTTTCATGTGGGGGTCTCCTTCGTCGATGGGGCAGTCGATGCATGCGTCGGGGCGCCAGAGGCTACTCCGTCCGCGGGCGGATTCAAACGGTGTGCAGGCAGCGCTTCAAGGTCGCTGTGGGTCGAGCAAAAAGTCCTTCAAAATCAGAACTCTGACCGTTGTTTCTGGGTGAATCTGGAGATGACCCTGCGGTGGCCGGCACGCCCGTGAATCGAGCTTCCCTGTGCCTTGGCCGATTTGTGTTTGTCGGAGCGGGTGGCTGCGCTAAACCTAGCGCAAGGCTCTTGCTGAAAAAGGAAAGAGGACGATGCCGGTGACGCACGAGCCCTGGCTCGTCGCGCTCTCGCTGGTGGTGGCGATCCAAGGCGCCTATGTCGGGCTCAGCCTTGCGGTGCAGATCCGCGGCGCCGAGGGCCTGCGCCGGCGGCTGTTGCTCGCGGGCGCGGCCCTGTCGCTTGCGGTCGCCATCTGGGCCATGCATTTCGTCGGCATGCTGGCCGCTAAGCTTCCGTTCCCGACCGACTACCTCGTCTTCCCGACGCTGCTCTCCTTCCTCGTCTGCGTCATCGTCGTGGGCGCCGCCGTCTTCGCCGTCAGCGCCGGTCCACTGACGCCTGCACGCCTGGCGGTTTCCTCTGTGGCCATGGGCATCGGCATCGCCTCGATGCATTACATCGGCATGGCGGCCCTCCATGCGAGCGCCCATCTGGAGCATGCGACCGTCTTCGTCGTCGCCAGCGTGGCCGTGGGCATCGCCGCTTCGGGCCTGGCGCTGTGGCTCGCCGGCGGACGGCGGGGCCGGCCGCCTTTGCTGCTCTCGGCCACGGCCTTCGGCCTCGCCATCGCCGGCATGCATTACACCGCCATGGCCGGGCTCACCGTCTTCCCCCATGCCGATGCGGTTGCAAGCGGCCCGGCGCTCTCGACCGATCTGCTTGCCATCGTCGTGGCCGTCGTCGCGTTCCTCGTCTCCGGCGTCTTCCTGCTGATCCTGGTTCCCGATCGTTCGAGCACGCCGGCCGCGGCCCCGGTTTCCGCGCCGAAGATCGCAAGCGAAGTGCTGCCCGCATCCGTCTCGACCGTCGCCGCGGAGCTTGGCCAGGGAACCTATGCGCCGCTCGGCGGTGCCGGCGGCCCGCCCCGGCGCGCGGCGCGTCAGCTTCCGGTGGAGAAGGGCGGGGCCACCATCTTCCTGCCGGTGGAGGAGATCGTCGCGGTCCACGCCAATGCGCACTACACCTATGTCTTCGACGGCAAGAGCCAGCTCTTCTGTCCGCTGTCCATCGGCGACGTGCAATCGCGCCTCGACGCCAACCAGTTCCTGCGCGTCCACCGCAGCCATATCGTCAATCTCGATCGCATCGCCGGGCTGAAGCGCGCCGGCGATCAAGGCATCGTGGAACTGGCTGCCCAGGGCTCCCACACCGTTCCCGTCAGCCGGAACCGGTTCAATTGGCTGAAGTCCCAGCTGGGCTTGAGGCTGGGCCAGGCGGCGCAGTAGGCGGACGGCGCTTCCGGGATTTGTCCCCTACGCGCTCGCCGGCGGCTTTGGCCGCGCCGGGACGAGCCCATAACGGGTCATGACTTCCGCCATCCTCGCCGGGTTCGGGCCGCCTGGAGCGTTGGCGATTTCCGCGACATCGCGGAAATACTGCGCGCCGATGTCCGGGGTCAGAATGATGAGCGCCTTGGCCGTGGATCCGTGAGGATTGCTGAAGGCATGGACGGAGCCGCGCGGCGTGTGCATCCGCTCGCCCGGTCCCAGGTCTCGCGTCTCGTCATCGACCGAATAGCGCAGCCTGCCCTCGAGGACATAGACGACCTCCTCGTTGTCCCGGTGGCTGTGGGGTGGAGGCACCCTTGCGCCGGCCGGCACGGTCAATTCGAACACGCCGACTCCCGCGCCCGCGACGGTCCCGTCGATCAAATAGCGGATCTCGAGTTGCCCGACTTTCACGACCGGCTGTTCTTGCGGTTGCATGCATCGCCTCCTGCTGAATCCCGTTAGTTCTCGGGCGACGGAGACCCGATGGCCGACTGGCTGAGGCCGATACTGTCGCCGGGCGTGGGCAACGGCAAGCAAGACCTGCGCTGCGGTGCGGCAGGAATTTCAAGCCGAGGCGAGAGTCCTGCCTAAATTTCGCCTTTTTCGCTCCGATATTCGCCAACCAGGCCAATCTGCCTGACGCATTTCGTGCAATTCATGCGCCAAGGCCGCTCTTGGTGCTGGCTCGCACCGCTCGTGCTTGATCCATTGCTGCCGCAGTGCAGCAAGGCGCAGTCTCTCGGATGACCAGCCGGCCGAAGCCGGCGGCTAACCCCTGGGAGGATCTTTAGCGATGATTCCAGGCTCATTTGCCTATTACCGTCCGAAATCCGTGGCTGAGGCCGTGGCCAAGCTCTCCGAGCTGGGGGAGGACGCACGCGCGATAGCGGGCGGGCATAGCTTGATACCGATGATGAAGCTCCGACTGGCCTCCCCGGACCATCTGGTCGACCTGCGCGACGTTGCCGGCCTCAAAGGGGTGCGCGCGGATGGCGGCGACATCGTCATCGGCGCGATGACGACTCAGCATGAGTTGATCGGCTCCGAGCTCCTGGCGAGCAAGCTTCCCATCCTCAGGGAAACCTCGATGGTCATCGCCGATCCGCAAGTGCGCTATGTCGGCACGCTGGGCGGGAACGTGGCCAATGGCGATCCCGGTAACGACATGCCGGCAGTGATGATGGCGCTCGGTGCCAGTTATCAGCTTGCCGGCAAGAAGGGCGAACGGCGGGTGGCGGCGCGGGAATTCTACCAGGGCGCCTATTTCACCGCGATGGAAACGGGCGAGATCCTGACCGCGATCCGCATTCCGGCCCCGCCCGCGGGTCACGGCTACGCCTACGAGAAACTGAAGCGCAAGATCGGCGACTACGCCACGGCCGCGGCAGCCGTCATTCTGACCATGAGCGCCGGCAAGGTCGCTGCCTGTGCCATCGGCCTCACCAATGTGGCCGAGACGCCGCTCTATGCGGAGGCGGCGGGCAAGATTCTCGTCGGCTCCAGCCTCGATGCCGCGACCGTGAAGAAGGCCGTGGCCGCGGCCGAGGCGATCACGGCGCCGGCTTCCGACAATCGCGGGCCTGCCGCCTATCGCACCAAGATGGCCGGCGTGATGCTGACCCGAGCGCTCGCCCGCGCCCGGGCCCGCGCCGCTTGAACCCCGGGAGATCGGACATGGCCAAGACCCATATAACGATGAAAGTGAACGGCGCCGCCGTCGAGGCGCTGGTCGAGCCCCGGACCCTGCTGATCCATTTCCTGCGCGAGCAGTTGAACCTGACCGGCCCGCATATCGGCTGCGACACCAGCCATTGCGGCGCCTGCACCGTCGATCTCGACGGCAAGTCGGTCAAGTCCTGCACCGTGTTCGCGGTCCAGGCCGATGGCGGCGAGGTCATGACCATCGAGGGCATCGCGGCGGCCGACGGGACGCTCCACGCTCTGCAGGAAGGCTTCCGCGAGATGCATGGCCTGCAATGCGGCTTCTGCACGCCCGGCATGATCACGCGGGCCTATCGCCTGCTGAAAGAGAACCCGAAGCCGAGCGAGGACGAGATCCGCCACGGCATCGCGGGCAATCTCTGCCGCTGCACCGGCTATCAGAACATCGTCAAGGCCATAGAATTCGCGGCCGCCAAGCTCGCCGCCGCGACTGCCCGGGAGGCTGCCGAATGAACGAGATCACACCCACCAGGGAAGAACGCATCGAGCGCCTGCAAGGCATGGGCTGCAAGCGCAAGCGCGTGGAAGACGTCCGCTTCGTCCAGGGCAAGGGCAATTACGTGGACGACCTGAAGCTGCCCGGCATGATCTACGGCGATTTCGTGCGCTCGCCCTATGGCCATGCCCGGATCAAGAAGATCGACGCCTCCAAGGCCAAGGCCCTGCCGGGCGTCATCGCGGTGCTGACGGCGGCCGATCTGAAGCCGCTCAGCCTGCATTACATGCCGACCCTGGCGGGCGACGTCCAGGCGGTGCTGGCGGAAGAGAAGGTCCTGTTCCAGAACCAGGAAGTCGCCTTCATCATCGCCGAGGACCGCTACACCGCCGCCGACGCCGTCGAGCTGGTGGAGGTCGAATACGAGGCCCTGCCGGTGATCGTGGACCCGTTCAAGTCCATGGCCAAGGACGCGCCGGTCCTGCGCGAGGACATCAAGGACAAGACCGACGGCGCCCACGGCAAGCGCAAGCATTACAACCACATCTTCACCTGGGAGATCGGCGACAAGGAAGGCACGGACGCCGCCATCAAGAAGGCCGAGGTGACGGTCAAGGAGTTGATCTCCTACCAGCGGGTGCATCCCTCGCCGCTCGAGACCTGCCAATGCGTCGCATCCTTCGACAAGATCAGGGGCGAGCTCACGGTCTGGGGCACCTTCCAGGCGCCGCACGTGATCCGCACCGTCGCCTCGCTCATTTCGAAGATCCCGGAGCATAAGATCCATGTGATCGCGCCCGACATCGGTGGCGGCTTCGGCAACAAGGTGGGCGCCTATCCGGGCTACATCTGCTCGGTCGTCGCGTCCATCGTGACCGGCCGGCCGGTCAAATGGGTCGAGGACAGGATCGAGAACCTTTCCACCACCGCGTTTGCCCGGGACTACCACATGACGGCGGAAATCGGCGCTACCAAGGACGGGCGGGTCACGGCCCTGCGCGTCCATGTGCTGGCCGACCACGGGGCCTTCGACGCCTGCGCCGACCCGACCAAATGGCCGGCGGGGTTCTTCAATATCGTCAGCGGCTCCTACGACTTCCCGGTCGCGCATGTGGAAGTGGACGGCGTCTATACCAACAAGGCGCCGGGGGGCGTCGCCTACCGCTGCTCCTTCCGGGTGACGGAAGCGGCCTATTGCATCGAGCGGGCGATGGACATCCTGGCCCAGAAACTGGGCATGGATCCGGCCGAGCTCAGGATCAAGAACCTGATCAAGCGCGAGCAGTTCCCCTACCAGTCGGCGCTGGGTTGGGAATACGATTCCGGCGACTACCACACGGCCCTGAAGAAGGCCATGGATGCGGTCGGCTACGCCCAGCTCCGCGACGAGCAGAAAACGCGCCAGGCCGCCTTCAAGCGCGGCGAGACGCGGGAGCTGATGGGCATCGGCGTCGCCTTCTTCACCGAGATCGTCGGCGCCGGGCCGTCGCGCAACTGCGACATCCTCGGCATCGCCATGTTCGATTCGGCCGAGATCCGCATCCATCCGACGGGTGCGGTCATCGCCCGCATGGGCACCAAGTCGCAAGGGCAGGGCCATGAGACGACCTATGCCCAGATCATCGCGACCGAGCTGGGTCTGCCTGCCGACGACATTTCGATCGAGGAAGGCAACACGGATACCGCGCCCTACGGCCTCGGCACTTACGGCTCGCGCTCGACACCGGTCGCGGGTGCTGCGACGGCCATGGCGGCGCGCAAGATCAGGGCCAAGGCCCAGATGATCGCGGCCCATCTGCTGGAGGTCTCGGAATACGATCTGGAATGGGATGTCGACCGCTTTCGGGTCAAGGGCAATCCGGAACGCGCGAAGACCATGAAGGAGATCGCCTGGGCCGCTTACAACCGGGTGCCGCCCGGGATGGAGCCGGGGCTGGAGGCGGTCAACTACTACGATCCGCCCAACATGACCTATCCCTTCGGCGCCTATATCTGCGTCGTGGACGTGGACGTCGACACGGGCGTGGTCAAGGTCCGGCGCTTCTACGCGCTGGACGACTGCGGCACCCGGATCAATCCGATGATCATCGAAGGCCAGGTCCATGGCGGTCTGACGGAGGCCTTCGCCATCGCCATGGGCCAGGAGATCCGCTACGACGAGGCGGGCAACCTCACCGGACCGTCCTTCATGGATTATTTCATGCCCACCGCGGTCGAGACGCCGAAGTGGGAAACCGACTGGACTACCACGCCCTCGCCCCATCACCCCATCGGCGCCAAGGGCGTGGGCGAGAGCCCGAATGTCGGCGGCGTGCCCTGCTTCGCCAATGCGGTCAACGACGCCTTCAAGTTCCTGGGCTCGACCCACATCGCCATGCCCCATGACAACTGGCGAACCTGGACGGTGGCCGAAAAGCTGGGGCTGCATGGGTAGCCGCCCAATCCCGGCCGGCGTTGAACCGCCGGCCGGGCAGGCCTGGTCAAGCTGGCATGACTCTGACGCGCGCTGAGATCGCTCAAGGCCTGGAAGCGGCCGGCTACGTCGCCGACCGGGATCTGGCCATGGCGGTCTGGCTGATGGACTTCCTGAAGCGCCCCCTGCTGCTGGAAGGCGAGGCGGGGGTCGGCAAGACGGCGGTCGCCAAGGCGCTGGCCGACCTCAACAAGGCCGAGCTCATCCGTCTCCAGTGCTACGAGGGACTGGACCAGAACGCCGCCCTCTACGAATGGAACTATCAGCGCCAGCTGCTCGCCATCAAGGCCCGCGAGGGCACCGGCGAGAACGCGGATACGGTCGAAGAACATGTGTTCTCCGAGAAGTACCTGCTGGAACGGCCGCTGCTCGCCGCCATCCGCCGGGAAAAGCCGCCGGTGCTTCTGATCGACGAGGTCGACCGGGCCGACGAGGAGTTCGAGGCCTTCCTGCTCGAGCTGCTTTCCGACTTCCAGGTGAGCATTCCCGAGCTTGGCACGGTGACGGCAACCTCCATCCCGCGGGTCGTGCTGACCTCCAACGGCACGCGTGAGCTTTCCGATGCGCTTCGCCGGCGCTGCCTCTACCACTACGTCGATTTTCCCGACATGGATCGGGAAGCCCGCATCATCCTGACGCGGTTGCCGGCGATCGACAGCGCTCTCGCCCATCAGGTCGCCCGGATGGTGGCCGCGATCCGCAAGGAAGACCTGCGCAAGATCCCGGGCGTGGCCGAGACTCTCGACTGGGCCGCGACCCTGGCCGGGCTCGGCGTCGCCGATCTGCGCCAGGAGCCCGAGGCGCTGCACGAGACCATCGTCTGCCTGCTGAAGACCCATGAAGACCGGTCGCGCGTCACGCCGGAGCTGGTCGACCGGCTTCTCGGCAAGGTGGCATGACGGTGACGAACTCCACGGCGGCGATCGGCGCGATGGACGAGAGCCTCGGCCCTGCCATGCGCCGGCGCCTCGCAGGATTCATGGGCACCTTGCGAGACAACGGCTTTACCTTGGGCCTGGCTGAGACGCGCGATGCGCTTCGCATACTGGCCTCGCCGGCCGCGGCGCGTCCCTCGGCCCTGAAGCCGGCCCTGCGCGCACTCTGCGCTGCCACCCATTCGGACTGGCAGCGCTTCGATGAGATCTTCGAAGCCTATTGGCGGGGGCGCGGCCTCAGGCGGACCACTCAGCTCTCAGGCACGCCCTCCGAACACCTGAAACCCCAGCGCCGCTTGGGCCAGGGTGCCGGCGAAAGCGGCGCCGGCATGCCCGATCATGTCGAACGGCGGGACGGTCCCGAGGCGGACAACCCGGCGGACGGGCGCGGGCGCAAGGGCGGCGCTTCCCGGGCGGAAATCCTGGCCGCCACCGATGTCCGCCACATCGCCGATCCCGACGACATGGCTGCGGCCTATGAACTCGCCGAGCGCCTGGCGCGGGCCATGCGCGCGCGGCTGGTGCGCCGGCAACGGGCGCGCCGCCGCGGCCGGCGTCTCGATCTTCGACGCACTATCCACCGCAGCATCTCCCACGGCGGCACGCCTCTGGAGCTGGTCTGGCGAAAGCGGAAGCCGAAACCGCTGCGCCTCGTGATCCTGTTGGACGCCTCGGGTTCCATGAGCCTCTACACCGCCTTCTTCCTGCGCTTCGTTCATGGCGTGGTGGATGCCTTCCGCGAGGCGGAGGTGTTCGTCTTCCACACGCGCCTCGCGCATGTCTCGGACTCCTTGCGCGACCGGGACGCCGCGCGCGCCATCGACCGGATGTCGCTGATGGCCCAAGGGATCGGCGGCGGGACGCGGATCGGCGAGAGCCTCGCCACATTCAACCGCTGGCACGGCGCCCGGGTGATCAATTCGCGCACGGCGGTGATGATTGTCTCCGACGGCTATGACACCGGCGAGCCCGCGGTGCTGGCCGAGGAGATGCGGCGCCTGCGCCGGCGCTGCCGGCGCATCGTCTGGCTCAATCCCCTCATCGGCTGGGAAAACTATGCGCCCGAGGCCCGGGGCATGCAGGCGGCGCTGCCTTATGTCGATCTGTTCGCGCCGGCCCACAATCTCGAGAGCCTGGCGGCCATCGAGCCCTATCTCGCGAGGATCTGACCCATGAAGAGGAACCACGCGGACGAACTCCTGGACCTGATCTCGGCCAAGCGGGCCAGGGGCGAGCCCTTCGCGCTTGCCACCGTCGTGCGCACGGTTGCCGCCACGGCCGCCAAGGCCGGCGCCAAGGCGGTCATCGGACCCGACGGCAGCATGACCGAAGGTTGGATCGGCGGCGGCTGTGCCCGGGCCGCGGTGGCGAAGGCCGCCAAAGAGGCGCTGGCCGACGGCAAGCCCCGCCTGGTCTCGGTCCAGCCGCCCGACGTGCTGCAGGAGCAGGGCCTCAGCGCCGGCGAGGAACGCGCGGGCGTGCGCTTCGCCCGCAACATGTGCCCGAGCCGCGGCACCATGGACGTGTTCGTCGAGCCGGTGCTGCCGCGCCCGCGGGTGGTGATCTTCGGCGGCAGCCCGGTGGCCGTTGCCATCGCCGACCTCGGCCGGCGCATGGGATTCTCCGTCACCGTTTGCGCGCCGGCCGCCGAGCAGGGCGCATTCGCCGAGGCGGACGAACGCATCGAGGGCTATGCCCTGCCGGTGCAAAGCGAGAAGGGCCGCTACGTCGTCGTCTCGACCCAGGGCCGGGGCGACGAGGCGGCGCTGGAGGCCGCGCTCGCCGCGGACGCCGACTACGTCGCCTTCGTGGGCAGCCGCAAGAAGGCGGCGGCGCTGCGCAAGTCGCTGGCCGGGCGGGGCGTCGATCCCGAGCGTCTGGCAGCATTCAAGGCCCCGGCCGGCCTCGACCTTGGCGCCATCACGCCCGAGGAGATCGCTGTCTCCATCCTGGCCGAGATCGTGGCCTTTCGCCGGCACGGCCAGCCGCGGGGCAACGCCCCGGCTTGATCGACCGAAAGCACGTCTGAAGTCGGACGCCGCCTCGTCAGTGCCGCACTCGGCGATCCGGATCGCGTTCAAGGAATACAAGGCCGAGACGCTCTCCGGCCGCCAGCTGGCTTCCGCATAACCTGGCGGAGTGGTAACCTCCGCTGCGCTCTCGATCGCGCTGGGAAATTCCGTCAAGTTATCCGGGAGGGAGGAGATCATGACGTCGACAGGCCGTGTACGGTTGATCGGCGCGCTGATCGCGTTGCTGTCCTTCGGGGCCGGCGCGTTCGCGCAGAGCCACTTCGGCGACATGGATGGCGCCGAAAATTCGCTGCAGAGAGGGGTTGGCCAACTTGAGCATGCCCGCGACATCTTCGGCGGCCACAGGCAAAACGCCATCGGCCTCGTCAATCAGGCCATTGGCGAGATCGAGGCCGGCAAGCAGTTCGCCTCGCAGAACGGGTATTGAGCCGGCGGGACGGTCCCATGGATGGGCCCCTCGAGCACAAGAGAAGCGATGTCAGTTGAGATTGCCTAGGCGAAATCCAGCCAGTCGACCAAGAGGGGCAGACCATGAAAGTCTCGATGCGCGCGCGTGCGTCTTTTGAACAGCTCGTCCTCGGCGGAATGGCGACTTTGGCATTCGCCTTGTATGCGAACGCGGCCCCGGCAAAGGACCTGCCGGACAAGGGACTGACGATCCAACAGGTTGCCAGCTGGCTCATGAACGAGGGCTACAAGGCAGAGCTACAAAAGAGCAGCGACGGCACGCCTAACATCGCTTCCAGCTCCGACGGTCAGGCGTTTCACATCTACATGTATGACTGCAAGGACGACGTCTGCGCCTCGCTGCAGTTCTCGGAAGGTTTCGACACCAAAGGCAGTTTCAATGCCGATAAGATAAACGATTGGAACAGGAACAATCGTTGGGCCAGGGCCTATATCGACAAGGAGAACGACCCGTGGATCGAGTATGACGTCGATCTGGCGCCTGGCGGTACCTACGAGGGTTTGAAGGACCAATTCGGAATCTGGCAGGACGCCCTCGGCCACTTCCGAAAATTCATCGGCTGGTAGTGCACAGGGGAAGATCGGATCAGCTTCTATCAAGCCGCCCCGATCTTGCTCTGCATGTTGAGCTCAGGTTCTGATTCACCTCTCATGCCGTGTGCGCTTGGCGCGATCGGGCTTTGGCGCCTTCCGCTGCAGGCTAGGTCTTTCAGGCGATGGCTACTACCGCTCGTCGAGCCTGTCCCAGAGCAGCAGCAGAACGGACACGCGGTTGACCGAAGCCGTCCATTCCGCAAGGTTCTGATAGTTGCCGACGACCCAGTTGAGCGCCGTCTGAACCGCCACGAAGGCCGCGGCGGCCTGCGCGACCTGGCCCAGGGTCATGGACCCGTTCAGGTAGTTGGGGGCGCAGAGAATCCAGGTGATTGCCGGCGCGATGAGAAGGTTGGCGTGCGAGACCAGGGTGAATCGCATGATCTGGCCGCTCAAGTCCCGCCAGCGATGGATGACCTTGTTCAGCACCATGCGAAGCCCGCGGATTCTCACATCCGTGCGCCTGAGCGCATGGGGCGTATCGGCGACCGTGCGCAGCCGGCTTGCCATGGATTTCAGCTCGGCCTCGGCCTGGTTCTTTCCTTCGACGGCCTGGGTCATATGCCGGCAAATGGCGACCATGGTCGTGGTCAGCGACGCAGAGTAGATGACGACGGCGATCACCAGATAGCCCGGCAGCAGAAAAGACCGGCCGAAGACATGAATCGTGAGAATGCCCCCGATCCGCCAGAGCACGTCGAGGAAAACGGCCGCCGTCGCCAGGGCCGTCAGAAGCCCGAAGGCGAGATCGACCGGCACCTCGGTCGCCACCCTTGCGTCCTCGGCGATCCGGTATTCGGGGCTCTGGCGTTCCCCCGCCACGATTTCCGGGATCTGGTAGTGGCCGTCCGACAGCCAATGCTCGATCAGATGCCGGCTCAGCCATTCCCGCCAGCTGCGCTGGGTGGTCATGCGGGCCCAGACGCTGAGGATGGCAAGCGCGATGCTGGCGCTCACCAGGGGCAGGAAGACCAGGACCTGGGTCCATAGGGCCGAAGCGTCCCGGCGGCCGAGGGCGTCGAAGAAATTCCGGTACCAGTAGTTGAGGCCATACTGCACCAGGAGCTGCAGCAGGACGATGGCGACCAGCGCCGCGCTCAAGGACCAGGCGCGCCGCGCCGTTTGTCCGCGCCAGAACCCCGAAGCGCTTTCCCAGAAACGGAAGCTCAGGTGCGTGTGATCGGGGGCTGGCTGGGCCTCGCGCGCCATGTCCCGTCCCCTCAGCCGGGCTCGCCCGTGGCCGAGCGCGCCGGCAGGCGGGCGATTTCACGGTCGATGAGCTGGCGGTAGGCGCCGGCCCGGCGCATGAGCTGATCGGGCGGCCCGTCTTCGACGATCCTTCCCGCCTGCAGCACGACAATCCGGTCGAAGCCGCGCAAGGTCGACAGGCGGTGGGCAATCGCGATGACGGTGCGGCCGCGCATCAGCCGATCGAGGGCCGTGCGGATCGCTTCCTCGGATTCGATATCGAGGGCCGAGGTCGCCTCGTCCAGCAGCAGGATCGGCGCGTTCTTCAGGAAGGCCCGGGCAATCGCGATCCGCTGGCGCTGGCCGCCGGAAACCTTGACCCCGCGCTCGCCGACGATGGTGGCGAAGCCCTGCGGCGCGGCCTGGATGAAGCCGAGGCAGCGTGCCGCGGCCGCCGCGGCGACGACTTCCTCGTCCGTGGCTCCGGGCCGGCCATAGCGGATATTGTCCATGATGGAACGGTGGAAGAGGGAGATGTCCTGGGGCACGACGCCGATCCGCTCGCGCAGGCTCTCCTGGGTCACCAGCGCGATGTCCTGGCCGTCGATCAGGATGCGGCCCGCGTCGGGATCGTAGAATCGCTGCAGCAGGGCGAACAGAGTGGATTTCCCGCCGCCCGATTCGCCGACCAGCCCGACACGCTGGCCGGGCTCCACGTTCAGGATGAAACCCTCGAAAACCTTGGTGCCGCCGGGGTAGGCGAAGCCGACGTTCTCGAAGACCACGCCGCCCTCGCCCATGGCGATCGGCACGGCCGAGGGGTGGTCGCGGATTTCGTGGGGCAGCAGGAGGGTCCCGATCGCCTCCGCCAGGCGGGCCATATGCTGGGTCACGTCGACGAAGGCGTAGGCGAGCTCGCGCGTCGCCTGGAGAATGGAGAAGCCGAGGGTGCAAACGAGAACGACGTCGCCCGTGGTCGCGGCGCCACGCTGCCAAAGGGAGATCGCCCAAGCGAGCAGCCCGACCATCATGGCCACGACCATCAGCGAGTGGAAGGTGCGCAGCCTGTCCATGAACAGGAGGCTGCGCCCGCGAGCGCCGGCCTCACGGTCGAGAGCCTCCCTGATGCGCTGACCTTCCCGACGGATGCCGCCGAAGGCCCGAACGATGGCCATGTTGCTGATGACGTCGACCACCTCGCCATCGACCGCCGCCGCCTTGTCGGCGAAGGCCCGGTGGAGCGGCCGTGCCGCGGCGGCGAGGCGGAAGATGATGAGGACCATGGTGAGTGCCACCGCCACCAGGCCGGCCGTCACCGGCAGGCTGACCGAAGCCAGCACCAGGACGGCGCCGACATTGCCGACAATGGGCGGCAGGACGTTCCAGGCGAACATGTTCTCCAGGGTGAAGACGGCGTTGCTGGTGGCCGTGATTCGGCTGGTCAAGGTGCCGGGCAAGCGATCGGCGAAATAACGGGGGCCGTGGCCGGCCAGATGCCGGAACAGGTCGCTGCGCAGGTCGGCGGTGACCTGGGGAAAGGTGAGACTGGCGATGACGCCGGCGAGGCGCGAGAGCAGGTGATCGGCCGCGACCAGCGAAATCAACAGGCCGAAGGCGAACCACACGGCGCCGTGCGCGGCGGCGCCCTGAGACAGCCGGTCGACGAGCAGCTTGATCGCGTACTGGGTGCCCACGGCCGAGATCGCGGCGGCGAAGCCGGCGAAAACGATGCCCGCATGCCGGTAGGGCCTGAGCCCGACGTAGCGCAGGTAGAAGCCGAAAGGCCGCTTGGCGTAGCGAGAGAGGTCGTCCATTGGTCCCCGTCATCCGCCGTTCTAGCGAGGCTTATACCGCGCGGCGGCTCCACGGTGTCTTGATACAGGTCAAGGCCTCGCCCTCGCGTCCGTCGGCCCGGATGAGCCATATAACGATTTGTTTATATTTGAATGTGTATTATCATGCACCATGTCGACCTTCGACCAGCTTCTCGACGGTCTCAGGGCCGCCGCCGAATCGACCCGCCTCAGGCTGCTCGCGCTCCTGGCCGAAGGCGAGCTGACCGTGGGCGAGATCGCCGAAGTGCTGGGCCAAAGCCAGCCGCGCGTCTCGCGCCATCTGCGGCTCCTGACCGAAGCGGGCCTGACCGAGCGCCTGCCGGAGGGAAGCTGGGTCTTCTACAGGCTTGCCCATAACGAGGGCGGCGGCAGGCTCGTCGAGGCGCTGCTGCGACTCCTGCCGAAGGACGAAGCGCGGCTCGAGCGCGATCGCCAGCGCCTTGCGGTCGTGCGGGCGCGGCGGACCAAGGCGGCCGCCGCTTATTTCCGGCAGAACGCCTCGCATTGGGATGAGCTGAGCCAGCTCTACATCGACGAGGCCGAGATCGAGCGGGTCCTGCTCAGCCTGTTGGGCCGGAACGGCATCGACGATCTGCTGGATATCGGCACGGGAACGGGGCGGATCCTGAGCCTGCTGGGGCCCCGGGTCGAGCGCGGCGTGGGCATCGACAATTCTCCGGCCATGCTCACCATCGCGAGGGCGAAGCTGACCCTGGCAGGCCTGCGCAATTGCCACGTGCGATACGGCGACATGTACGACCTTCCGTGGCCCGGCGGATCCTTCGACGCGGTGACAATCCACCACGTGCTGCATTTCGCCGAGCGCCCGGCGATCGTGATCGCTGAGGCGGCGCGGGTGCTGAGGCCCGAGGGCCGGCTGGTGATCGTCGATTTCGCCCCCCACGACCTGGAGGCGCTACGCAGCGAGCACGCGCATCGGCGCCTCGGCTTCGCCAACGGGGAGATCGCCGGCTGGCTGGTCGAGGCCGGGCTGAAGCCCGCAAGGCTGCGCCACCTGCGGGGCCGGGCGCTTACCGTATCCATCTGGAGCGCGGTCCGTCCGGGCCCTGGCGAGGCCCGCAAGGCGCCGGACGCGTCGGACTCTCTGGAGACGCGGCATTGACCGTCCTGCAGCAAATCCCGCGCTGCTGCCTTTCGGAAGGCAAGGTCGGCGTTTCCTTCGAGTTCTTCCCGCCGCGCAACCCGGCGGCGAGCGACATGCTGTGGCGCACGGTGGCCCAGCTCGAGCCGCTGGCGCCGCAGTTCGTGTCGGTCACCTCGGGCGCCGGCGGTTCGACCCGCGAGGTCACCATCCAGACGGTCTTGCGCCTGCGCCGGGACTCACCGATCGAGCCGGCGGCGCATATGACCTGCGTCGGTGCCACCGAGGGCGAGGTCACTGCGCTCGCCGAGACCTATTGGGCGTCCGGCGTCCGGCGGATCGTGGCGCTGCGCGGCGACGCGCCGGCCGGTGGCGCGAGCCCGCCAGCGGGCCATTTGCGCCACGCCTGTGATCTGGTCGCTTGCCTCAGACGCACCGCCGATTTCGACATCAGCGTGGCGGCCTTTCCCGAGACCCACCCCGAGGCGCTCTCGCCTGCCGCCGACCTCGACAACCTGAAGCGCAAGCTCGATGCCGGTGCCGCCCGCGCGATCACCCAGTTCTTCTTCGACGTGCCGGTCTATCTGCGCTTCGTCGAGCGGGCGCGCAAGGCCGGCATTCATCAGGAGATCGTGCCCGGCATCCTGCCGATCGGCAATTTCGCCCAGGTCGCCAATTTCTCCCGGCGCTGCGGCGCCTCGGTGCCGGATTGGCTCGCCCGACTGTTCGACGGGCTGGACGACGACCCGGCGACCCGCGAACTCGTCGCGGCCACCGTGGCGGCCGAGCTATGCGCCAGCCTCTGGGCCGAGGGCGTGCGCCAGTTCCATTTCTACACCTTGAACCGCGGCAACCTGACGGCCGCGGTCTGCCGCTTGCTGGGCCTTAAGCCCCAATCCCAATCGGCACCCCTGCCGATCGTCGCCTAGGCCGGCGAGCGCGCGTCAGAACGACAGCGCCGCCGCCTGGACCACGTCCCTGATCGCGCGGATCTGCTCCTGGACGGCATCGGTCACCACCTGATCAACTTCGATGGGGGCGATGGCATCGGACCCGGCGCTGAGACGCCCAAGATGGAAGGTGGCGATGTTGACTTCCTCACAGGCCGGTTGTCGCTCGCGATCCCTGCCAGGACGTGTACAGCCTAAGCGTCTGCTTGATTTTCGCCGACGAAATGCGGTCGCGGCCCGAACTGAGCGACAGCAACCCCCATCACGATGCACAGGCCGCCGAACATAGTCGACCAAGTGAGCGCTTCGTGTAGGAAAAGCACACCGGAGAGAACGGCAATCACGGGGATCAGATACATTGAGGAAGCTGTTTTGGTCGCTGGAAGCTTTGCTGATGCATAGGTCCAAGCGAGCATGGCGATGAAGGTCGAGCATCCGGAGAGGAATAACACCTGTAGCCACTGCTGCAGGGTCATGCCGTGAAGAGTGTCGATCGTATGGCGCGATGCGAGAGCCAGCATGGGTACTGTCGCGATGACGGTGCTCATCGCGGTCATCGGCAGCGGTCCATATCGTTCGGATATCACCTTGCCCGTAACGGAATAGATGGCCCAGGCAAAACAAGCCAGAAGCATTAGCAATATACCCCACAGATAAGACTTATCCAGGATCGTGCTGGTGAGATTGTCGCATATAAGGAGGATGGTGCCGAAGATGGCAAGGACAAGGCCGAGGACGATGGAAAGTGACAACCTCTCGCCCGGCATTGGCACCGCCAGAAGTGCGATGAACAGCGGCGGAGTGGCAAAGATTAGGCCGCCGATACCCGCCGGCACATAGGCGAAGCCGTACACCGAGGCGACAGCGTGGCTAGAGAGCCCGACAAGCGACACGATGAGCAATCGCGGCCAATCGCGTCGCGCAACGCGACAGCCGCCGGTCGTGACGAGCACGATGGTCCACGCAAGGGCAACCGGCGTGTAGCGAACCATAAGCGAGTCAGCCGGGCCTAGTCCTACGGATTG
>DATNJA010000022.1:0-6656 GCA_035604155.1 Candidatus Udaeobacter sp.
CCCTATGTGCTCAGCGACTACCACCTACTGATCGTGCCGAAGGACTTCAAGGATTGGGCCCATCCCGTGGGCACCGGCGCCTTCACGTTCGAGAGCTTCGATCCGGGCGTCAGCGCGTCCTTCAAGCGCAATCCGAACTACTGGAAGCCGGATCGCGGATTTCTGGACGAAGTCAAGATCACGGTGATCAACGACAGCAACGCGCGCATGCAGGCGATCGCCTCGGATCAGGTCGACGTGATCAATCGCGTCGATCCGAGGACGATTGCGATGCTGAAACAGACGAAGAAAATCAAGATCGTCCAGGCGCCCGGCGGCTGGCACTCGATCCTGACGATGTTCTGCGACACGCCGCCCTTCGACAACATCAACATCCGCCTCGCCCTCAAATATGCCATAGACCGCAAGAAGGTGCTGAGGACTCTATTCAGCCGGTACGGCAGCGTCGGCAACGACCACCCGATCCCCAAGAGCGATCCGTTCTAAAATTCCGAACTGCCGCAAACCGCCTATGACCGGGACAAGGCCAAGTTCTACTTCAACAAGGCCGGCATGCCCGAAGCCAAGATCGTGCTGTCCGCTTCCGATGCAGCGTTCGGCGGCGCGGTCGACATGGCGATGCTGTACCAGCACACCGCTGCCAAGGCGGGCATAACGATCGACGTCAAGAAGGAGCCGGCCGACGGTTTCTGGGACAATGTCTGGCTGAAGGCTCCCTTCGTCACCAGCTACTGGGGCGGTCGCCCGGCGGCGACGCAAATGCTCGACATCGCCTACAAGTCCAACGCGCCGTGGAACGACACTCATTGGCGGGTGCCGGCCTTCGACAAGCTGCTGGCCGATGCCCGCGCTGAGCTCGATGAGGCCAAGCGCAGGACCTACATCTGGGAGATGCAGGCAATGCTGCACGATCAGGGTGGCGCGCTGATCCCTGCGTTCCGCGACTGGCTCGATGCGCACGACACGAGGGTCGGTGGCCATACGCCCCATAGCGGCTTCGACCTGGACAACGGGCGCATCGCGGAGAAGGCCTGGCTGAAGACCTGATCCAGGTGCCAAGATTCATCGGCTGCCGCCTCGGGCTGGGCCGGCTTACTTTCCTCTGCGCCCCGTGCTCGTCCTTGCGGGCCACGGCCGCGGTGGCGCGCTGATTGACCGCGGCCTTGTTATCCAGTTTTGGGCAGGCTGAGGCCGCGCTTCACCAGGGATTGCCAACCCTCCTCGGCGTTATCGGCGTATTCGAACAGCTTCATGTCGGCGGCGGCGATCATCCCTTCCCTTCTCATGGCCTCCAGATTGACCACCTTCTGCCAATAGGACCGATCGAACAGCAGGACCGGGATCGCCTGGGCCTTACCCGTCTGCAAAAGCGTCAGGATCTCGAACAGCTCGTCCAGAGTTCCGAAACCTCCCGGAAACACGGCGAGAGCGTTGGCGCGCATGACGAGGTGCATCTTGCGCATCGCGAAGTAATGGAACTGGAAGGTCAACCCCGGCGAGCTGTAGCGGTTGGGGAGCTGCTCCTGGGGCAGGCTGATATTGAAGCCGATCGCCGGAGCGCCCGCTTCGGCCGCGCCGCGGCAGGCCGCCTCCATGATGCCGGGGCCCCCGCCGGTGGCGATCACGTTGTCGCGATACCCGCGCCGGTGATCGAGGGCCCCACCCCGCTCGGAAACGATGCGCCCGAACCGCCGGGCCTCCTCGTAAAGCGCGGACTGCTTCAAACGCAACCTTGCGAGATCGAGCTGCCGCCGTCCCTTGGCCGACTTCAGGCGCGCCCTCGCCTCCTGGCGCGAAACGATCCGGGCGCTGCCGAAGACGACGACCGTGGAGCGGATGCGGGCTTCCCGCAGAATGAGCTCGGCCTTCTCATACTCCAGCCCGAAGCGCACCGCCCGCAGCTCGTCTCGCAGCAGGAACTCGGTATCCATGGCCGGCAGGACAAAGCTGCGCGACTGCTTGGCCGTGAGCGCGATGGGATTGACCGTTCGTCGGCCTGCCGCTGCGACAGCTGCCGGGCTGCCTCGGCTTACTCGAACCTTCATCCATGGCTCCTTTCTTGTTCGCTGCGGCATCTTCGACCGACGGCGGGCCTCGGGCAATCGCCAGCGGTACCGGCTTGCCGACAGCCCCGAACTGCCGCAGCTTGTCGCTCGCCTTTACAGAAGTGGCCGCGAAAGGCTCTCCCGATGGTGAGAACGCGCCCGAAGCCGGTGAACATCCTTCTCGTCATGTTCGATCAGCTGTCGGCTCTATCGCTTCCCCTTTATGGCCATCCGGTGGTCCAGGCGCCTCATTTGACGGCCCTGGCCCAAGAAGCCGCGGTGTTCGAGCGGGCCTATTGCAACTCTCCCCTCTGCTCGCCGTCGCGCCATTCCATGCTGACCGGGAGGATGCCGAGCCGGATCGGGGCTTACGACAATGCCGCCGAGCTCGCGTCCTCCATCCCCACTTTCGTGCATCTGCTGCGCGATGCCGGCTATCGCATATGTCTGTCAGGCAAAATGGACTTCACCGGCGCCGATCAACTCCACGGATTCGAAGAGCGGTTGACGACCGACCTTTCACCATCGGATTTCGCCTGGACGCCCAATTGGGAGGAACCCGAGCGGATTTACGACTGGTTCCATAGTTTGCAAAGCGTCGTCGAGGCAGGACCCTGCGATCGGTCGCTGACCATGGACTACGACGAGGAGGCGACCCATCAAGCCGAACGCTGGCTTCATGCCGCGGCGGCGACAAGCGACCGGCGACCTTTTCTCCTCACCGTTTCCTACATGCATCCCCATGACCCCTATCTTGGTCCTCGCGCTTTCTGGGATCGCTATCGGGACATTGAGATCGACATGCCGACCGTGCCCCCGATCCCGTTCAATCACCGGCATCGGGCGGACCGGCGTCTTCATGCCCTCTATGACCGCGGTCAACATGTGCTGACCGAGACACAGATCCGCGCCGCGCGCCGCGCCTACTACGCCATGATCGGCCATGCCGACGAGCAGCTCGGTCGTCTGCGCCGTGCCCTCGAAATCGCCGGACATGGGGAGCGGACCGCCATCGTCGTGACCGCCGATCATGGCGACATGCTGGGAGAGCGCGGGCTTTGGTACAAAATGACCTTCTACGAGCGCGCCGTCCGGGTGCCGCTGATCATGCGCATGCCGGGTCGAACCCAGCCGAGACGCGTGTCCCAACCGGTTTCTCTCGTCGATCTGTTTCCGACGCTGCTCGATCTGACCGGAACGCGGCCCTCCCAGGGTGGTTTGGGATTGGATGGACGTAGCCTTCTTCCCGCCGCCATCGGCCGCGGCGAACCCCCTGGCGCGGTCTATGGCGAGTACATGGCAGAGGGCACCGAACAGCCCATGTTCATGATCCGGCGCGGCCGTTGGAAATACATCACTTGCCCGGGCGACCCACCCAGGCTCTACGACCTGCAAGCAGATCCCCATGAACTCGACAACCTCTCGGGAACAAAGTCCGGCGCGGCGATCGAACGCAAGCTCGACCGAGAGGCGAGTCGCCGGTGGGACGCGGCGGCCTTGCGTCGCGCCATTGTCGATAGTCAGCGCTCGCGCCGGCTCGTGCATGGGGCGCTCATGCGCGGCCGGCTCCATCCCTGGGACTATGAACCGCGGCGCGATGCTGCCGCGGAGTACTTCCGGAATTACGGCGCTCCGGACCCCGAGCGGCCGATGCGCCTGCCGCATGCCGGGCCGCCTTCACGCTTAAGAGGAAAGAAATCGCCGCCGTAATGATTCCTCCGACGGCTATGAACGCAACCGCCTAGCTGGCCCGTACCCCTCACAAGATTCCGGCCTCGATCTGCTCCTTGCGCCGAGCAACATAGGCGCCGAGCTCCTCCTTGATCTCCGGCGCCATGGGCGGCTCGACATAGGTCCGCAGCAGCTCCTTCCAAATGGCGTTGGCCCGAGCGGTGCCATTGAGAGCGCCGGTTTCCTCCCAGGTCTCGAAGTTCCGCCAGTCCGAGAGCAGCGGCGAATAGAACGCATGCTCGAAGCGTTCGAGGGTGTGGCCCACGCCGAAGAAATGTCCGCCGGGTCCGACCTCCGCGATCGCCGCCATGGCCTCGCCCACGTCGGCGGTGTCCAAGGGCCGCAGGAACTCGCGCATCATCTGAAGCATCTCGGCGTCCACAATCAGCTTCTCGAAGGAAGCCGTGAGACCACCTTCCAGCCATCCGGCGCTATGCTCGATCATGTTGACGCCCCCCATGATCGTGCCCCACAGGGACATACCCGATTCATAGGCAGCCTGGACATCCACGCAGTTGGAGGAGGTCACGTTGCTGGACCGGTAGGGCAGCCGATAGCGCCGGGCGAGTTGACCACTGACGATGGCTGCTTTGGCATATTCCGGCGTGCCGAAGGCCGGCGCGCCGGTGCGCATGTCCACGTTCGAGGTGAAGCCGCCGTAGACCGCTGGCGCGCCCGATCGAACGAGCTGGGTGAGCGCGATCATGAACAGGGCCTCGGCGTTCTGCTGGGCAAGAGCGCCCACCATGGTCACCGGACTCATGGCACCGGCAAGAGTGAAGGGGGTGGCGATGGTGGCCTGGCCCGCCCGAGCCAGCTCCACCAGTCCCTCGCCCATCGGAATGTCGAGGCGCATGGGCGAATTGGCGTTGATCACCGTGCCGGCGATGACCCTGCCATCGATCTTGTCATGGGGAATGCCATTGGCGATCGCTGCCATGGCGATGGCATCGCGCACCCGGTAGCCGCCCAGCGCCCAGCATTGCCAGGACTTGTCGGTTAGGGTCAGCACCGACTCGTAGAAATCGAGATGACGCGTCTCGCTGGGCAAGTCGGTCGGTTCGATCGGACCTCCGCCCTCCTGGTGAATGACGTTCAGCTGGTGGATCAGCTTGATGTAGTCCCGCATGTCGGCATAGGTCCCGGCCCGCCGGCCGCGATCGAGATCACTGGCGAAAGCCGGGCCGCCCACAGCGGTGAACACGAGATTGTCGCCGCCGATGATCAGGTTCCTGGCCGGGTCCCTCGCCTCCATGGTGAAAACCGGTGGGGCCTTGGCGACCAGTTCCTCGATCAGGGCCGGATCGCAGCGCACGCGGTGGTTGGCTTCGTCCACCTCGGCCCCGCCCCGGCGAAGGATTTGCCGGCTTTCCTCATGCAGGACTTCCATGCCGACCTCGGCCAGGAGCCCGAGCGATGCGCGATGGATCGCCTCGATCTGATCCTCGCCCAGGATATCCAGAGGCCGGTAGCGGTTGCGAACCAGACCGAAGGGAAGCTGGCGCAAACCGGTACTGCGTCCCGTTCGATCGCGGCGCCTTGCACGAACCGCATCGCTCATGGTCCAGTCTCCCTCGGGCCGACCATGACCATTTCGCGGGCGTAGCCGACGGCATCGGGATCGACGGCTTCGCCGAATTCCCGCGCCGCCCGGTGAGCGTCATAGACGGCGCTATAGATGGCCCCTGGAACGCGGCAATCGCCGACGGCTCTGATCGTCTCGACCTGCGGCAGGCCTCCAGTCGACTGCAGCGCGCGCAATTCCTGCTCAAGCGAGCCCCTAGCCTGCCTTGCGCCGACGACAAGAAGTGCGTCGCCGGAAACGTCCAGCGGCGAGCCGTCGTAGATGCTGGCAAAGCGTGCCGTGGCGCCGTCCCAGCCCTCGATCCGACGAGCGAGATGAATGGCGGCGCCTGCTGCCATCAGGCGCGTCTGGACCCGCATCTGCTCGTCCGTCATGGCGGTCCAGGTCGAGACCTCAAGCCCCGGCGTGACAAAACTGACGCGCCGTCCGGCCTGAAGCAGCAATTCGGCCAGGACGCCGGCCATGTAGTACTGGTCATCGTCATAGACCACGACTTGGCCCTTCGGCATGACACCGGCCAGGAGATCGTCCGGCGTCAGGAGATTCGGCGCCGCCTGGTCCAGCACCGGACTTCCATTGGCGAAGCCGACCCCATTGCGCAGCCAGGTTGCGCCTGTCGCCAGCATCACGTGGCCGCAATCCATGGCGCCGACATCTTTTACCGACAACGGGCTCTCCCGGAATGTTTCCACATTGGGCAACCGCTCGATCTGGCCCATGCGGTAGTCCCGCACCCGCGCCCAACTGGCAAGGCCCGGCAGCCGGCTTTCCAGCGAAACCCGCCCGCCCAGCTCGCGCTTCGCTTCGGCCAGCATGACTCGATAGCCGCGCTTACCGAGCGTCATAGCGCATTCGAGGCCGGCGGGACCCGCGCCCACCACGAGGATAGGCTTGTCCGTCTTGCCGACGGCAGGCGGTACCTGCTCCGGATGCCAGCCGCGCCGATATTCCTCGCCCATCGTCGGGTTCTGGGTGCAACGCAGAGCGACGCCCATGTTGTTATGGGCCCGGCAGATGTTGCAGCCGATGCACTCCCTGATCTCGTCTTCCCGGCCCTCGGCGATCTTGCGCGGCAACCAGGGATCGGCGATCGAAGGCCGCGCCGCGCCGATGAAGTCGAGCACGCCGCGGCGGACCTGTGACACCATGACGTCGGGCGAGGTGAAGCGCCCGACCCCGACGACGGGCTTGCTGGTCAGCTTCTTGACCATGGCTACATAAGGTTCCTGAAAGCCCTCGGCGGAAAAGCGGGCGCTCATGGAATCGTTTTCGACATAGGAAATGTTGACGTCCCA
>DATNJA010000023.1:0-26809 GCA_035604155.1 Candidatus Udaeobacter sp.
TGATGCCGGCGACCCACATGGACGTGACATAGAGCACGATGCCCAGGGTCGCGATCCAGAAATGCCAGTTCACCAGCTTCAGGGAGTAGAGCTGCTTGCGCCCGAACATCTGGGGCGTCAGGCAATAGAGGGCGCCGAAGCTGACGAAGCCGACCCAGCCAAGCGTGCCCGAATGGACATGGCCGATGGTCCAGTCGGTGTAATGGCTGAGCGCGTTGACCGACTTGATGGCCATCAGCGGCCCTTCGAAAGTCGACATGCCGTAGAAGGCGACCGAGATGATCAGCATGCGCAGCACGGGATCGGTGCGCAGCTTGTCCCAGGCGCCCGAGAGGGTCATGAGGCCGTTGATCATGCCGCCCCAGGAGGGCATCCAAAGCATGATCGAGAAGGTCATGCCGAGCGTCTGGGCCCAATCCGGCAGGGCCGTGTAGTGCAGGTGATGGGGACCGGCCCAGATGTAGAGGAAGATCAGCGACCAGAAATGGACGATGGACAGGCGATAGGAATAGATCGGCCGCTCGGCCCGCTTCGGCACGAAGTAGTACATGATGCCGAGGAACCCGGCGGTGAGGAAGAAGCCGACGGCGTTATGGCCATACCACCACTGGACCATCGCATCCGAAACGCCCGAGAAGAGCGAATAGCTCTTATAGCCAAGGAAGCTCGCCGGCCAGGTGAGGTTGTTGACGATATGCAGCATCGCCACTGTGACGATGAAGGCGAGATAGAACCAGTTGGCGACGTAGATGTGCGGTTCCTTCCGGCGCATCAGCGTGCCGAGGAACACCAGCAGATAGACGACCCACACGATGGTAAGCCAGATGTCGGTGTACCACTCGGGCTCGGCGTATTCGCGGCCCTGGGTCACGCCCATGACATAGCCGGTCGCGGCCAGCACGATGAACAGCTGATAGCCCCAGAAGACGAACCAGGGCGCATAATCGCCGGCGAGCCGTGCCCGGCAGGTGCGCTGCACGACATGGAAGGAAGTCGCCAGCAACACATTGCCGCCGAACGCGAAGATCACGGCCGAGGTGTGGACGGGACGCAGGCGTCCGAAATTCAACCAAGGCAGGCCGAAATTGAGGGCCGGAAAGGCCATCTCGAGAGCGAGGTAGACGCCAACCGCCATCCCGACCAGCCCCCAGAACATGGAAGCGACGACGCCCGTGCGCACGATCGCGTCGTTGTAGCCGGTCTCATCCCGACCCTTGCGGTCGAATTCGTGCTTGATCGCCGCGAACACCGCCAGAATGCAAGCCACGGCGAAGATCATGCCGTGAACGGCGAAGGGCGTATCGACGGCGTTGGCAGAGAGAAAAAGGCCGAGCAACGTGCCCAGGCCCAGAAGCAAAATAACAGCCCAATTCATGAGATTCGGTCCCCGATTGAGGTCTCGCGATACCACTGCGGGTTCGGGGCCACGGGTGCATTGATCCAAATCAAAAGTTTCGTCCAGATACAGCTTGCAAGCGCTCTTGGCAGCGGGCCCAACCCGCCCAAGGCCGTTCGGAACCTGGATCGGCTGCCGGCTTCGAACAGGACTTCTGCCGGCATCTCGGGTTGCTCATCGGGGCGCTGCCCGAGAGTTGTGCCGTCATGCTCAAGCGTCTGGTCATTTCGTAGGCCGCGCCGGCTGTCTTATACTCTGCCCATGTGCAGAGTCCCCTCCCCGCCGCGCTGCCGAAGGGCCCATTTTGGATAGCTGGAATCCGGCCCAATACCATCGCTTCGCCGATGCCCGCCAGCGGCCTGCGGCCGATCTTCTCGCCCGCATTCCGGCGGAGGCGCCGAGGACGATTTACGATCTCGGCTGCGGCAGCGGCAAGTCCACGATCCTGCTGGCCGAACGCTGGCCGGGCGCCTCGACCACGGGTATCGATTCCTCGCCGGCCATGCTGGCGGCGGCGCGGCATGATTTTCCGGCCCTGGCCTTCATCGAGGCCGATATCGCGACCTGGAACCCGCCCCGGCCGGTCGATCTGCTGTTCAGCAATGCGACGCTGCAGTGGCTCGACGACCACCCGACCCTGTTTCCGCGTCTCTTCGCCAACGTCGCGCCCGAGGGATGGCTCGCCGTTCAGATGCCGCGCAACCATGATCAGCCCTCCCACCAAGCCATGCTGTCGGCGGCCGAGGCAGGGCCGTGGCGCGATCGCCTGCGCCCGCTGTTGCGTCCATCGCCGGTGGGGACGCCGCAGAGCTACCACGCCTTGCTGTCGCCCCTGGCGGCGGAGGTCGACATCTGGGAGACGAGCTATCTCCATGTGCTGACCGGCGCGAACCCCGTGGTCGAGTGGACCAAGGGCACGGCCCTCAAGCCTCTTCTCGATGCGCTTGAAAGCCCGTGGCGCGAGGCCTTCGAGGCTGACTATCGCGCGCGCGTGGCCAAGGCTTACCCGGCCGAGGCCGACGGCCGCACCCTCTTCCCCTTCAAGCGGCTCTTCATCCTGGCGAAGCGCGCCTCGTGATGGCCGAACCGGGCCGGATCCTCGTCGTCGGTCCTGCCTGGGTCGGCGACATGGTCATGGCCGAAAGCCTTTTCGTCATGGTGAAGCGCCGGCATCCGGGCGCTCGGCTCGAGGTTCTGGCCCCGCGCTGGACCTTGCCGCTTCTGAAATTCATGCCGGAGGTGGACGAAGCGATCGCGCTGCCCTTCGGCCATGGCGAGCTGGACCTCGCCGGCCGACGCCGGCTCGGCCGGGCATTGGCCAAGCGTCGCTACGATTTCGCCCTGGTGCTGCCAGGCTCCCTCAAATCGGCGCTGGTTCCGTACTGGGCTGGCGCCATCGAGCGACGCGGCTATGGCGGCCTGCTCCGCCGGCTGCTGTTGACCGATGTCAGGACCAAGCAAGCGCTGCCCCAGGTCGAAAGCTTCGCCGCGCTCTTGGAATCTGCGGGCGAGGTCCCGCGGCCCAGGCTCATGGTCCCGCCGGCCGCGATCGACAAGGCATTGTCCGATCTCGGCCTTTCGCGTCCGAGCGCGCCATTGCTCGCGGTGGCGCCGGGCGCCGAATACGGGCCGGCCAAGCGCTGGCCGGCCCGGCATTTCGCGGCCCTGGCAAAGGCCAAGCAGGCCGAGGGCTGGGAGGTCTGGCTGTTCGGCTCCGCCGGCGACCGCGAGGCGGCAGCAGCCATCCCCGCGAGCGTCGACCTCGTCGGGCGCACGAGCCTCGACCAGGCCGTGGCGCTGCTCAGCCTCGCTGACGCCGTTGTCAGCAACGATTCCGGCTTGATGCATGTCGCCGCGGCCCTCGACCGGCCGCAGGTGGCGCTCTTCGGGCCCTCGGACCCGACGCGCACCGGCCCGCGCAACCCCGCTGCGCGGGTCTTGCGCCTCGGCCTCGACTGCAGCCCCTGCAACAAGCGGGTCTGTCCGCTCGGCCACCATCGCTGCCTCGAGGAGCTTTCGCCCGAGCAGGCGCTGGCGGCGCTGCCTCCGCCATGAAGCTCCTCGTGATCAAGACCTCGTCGCTGGGCGACGTATTGCAGACCTTGCCGGCGGTGAGCGATGCCTGCCGGGCGCGGAACGACCTCGACATCGACTGGCTGGTCGAGGCGCCCTTCGCCCAGGTTCCCGCCTGGCATCCGCGCGTTGCCAATGTGATCCCGGTCCATATCCGTCGCTGGCGCCGGCATCCGCGTCTCGGCGAAATCGGCAGGCTGATCCGCGATCTGCGCTCCCGGCGCTACGATCTTGTCATCGATGCCCAAGGGCTGATGAAAAGCGCCCTTCTCGGCCTGGTCGCCAAAGGTCCCGTCGCCGGGCTCGACTTCGCTTCAGCCCGGGAGAGCGTGGCGGCAATCGCCTATGGCAGGCGCTTTCCCGTCCCACGCGACATGCATGCCGTCCAGCGCACGCGGATGCTGTTCGCGTCCGCCCTTGGCTATGATCTTCCGACAGGCCCGGCCGACTACGGCCTGCCGTCGACGCCGCGACCATCCCGCCCGCGCCTGGTCATGCTGCACGGCGCGACCTGGGCCACCAAGCGATGGCCGGAGGAATACTGGAGCGAGCTTGCGCGCCAGGCGCTTGGCGCCGGCATGGAGGCGGCCCTTCGCTGGCACGACGAAGAGGAACGAGCCTCGGCGGAACGCATCGCCGGCGCGGCGCCCGGCACGATCGTGCTGCCGGCGCAAGACCTGCAGGCGCTGCGTGAGGTGATCGCGGGCGCCAGCGTCGTCGCCGCCAATGACAGCGGCCCGGCACATCTGGCCGCCGCTCTCGGCGTGCCGGGGGTCACGGTCTATGGCTCGACCAGGCCAGCCCATAACGGCACCTACGGCGCCGGGCAGCTGCATCTGGCCGCGGCGTTCCCCTGTTCGCCCTGCCGCAGCCGGACCTGTCTCTATCAAGGACCTGCGACGGTGAAGCCGGCCTGCTACGCCAGCCTGCCGCCCGGGCGCGTCTGGGATGAGGTCGCCAAGCTCCTCAGCGATAAGGGTCGCTTGCTTCCAGGTAATTCGCGACGTAGTCGGCCACGGCCTCTTCCAGGCCCGTGAACGGCCGCTGGTAACCGGCGGCCCGGAGCCGCGCCATGGGCGCCTCGGTGAAGTTCTGATAGCCGGGTTTGAGGGAGTCCGGCATGTCGAAGAACTCGACGGCGAGCTTCCGTTTCGGCAGGCTTTGCATCACGGCCTTGGCGAGCTCGAGAAAACTGCGCGCGTTGCCGCTGCCGACGTTGAACAGGCCGCTCACCTTCGGGTTGTCGAGAAGCCAGAGCACCACCTCGGCACAGTCCCGGACATAGACGAAATCGCGCCGCTGAGCGCCATCGGCGACATGGGGATCGGTCGATTTGAACAAGCGCAGGCGCCCGGTGCCGCGGGCCTGGGCGTGGAACTGCACCGCCACGCTGCGCATCGAGCCCTTGTGATATTCGTTGGGGCCGAAGACGTTGAAGAACTTGAGGCCGACCCATTGCGGGGGTCGAGCCTCGCCCATCGCGACGCGCCGCGCGATTCCGCGATCGACCAGATGCTTGCTCCAGGCATAGGCGTTGCGCGGCCGGAGCCTCGCCAGCGCCTCGGGCCGGCCGTCGTCCTCGAAGCCGGCCGAGCCGTCGCCGTAGGTCGCGGCCGAGGAGGCGAAGATGAAGGGCTTCTCCAGCGCCGCGCAGATTCGCCACAGACCGAGGGTCGAGCGCACGTTCATCTCGGCCAGCCGATCGGCGTCGGTCTCCGTGGTGGCCGAGATGGCGCCCATATGCACCACGGCCCGGACCTCGGCACGGTTCTGCTGCAGCCAATCGGCGCAGTGCTCGAGTGCCACGAGTTCGTGGATCTCATGCCTGACGATGTTCTGCCATTTGTCGCCGGACCCGAGACTGTCGCAGACGACGATCCGCTCCTTCCGCTCGGCGAGCGCGGCCACGATGTTGGAGCCGATGAAGCCGGCCCCGCCGGTGACCAGAATCACGATCGGCGCCCCATGCCCGCGCGCGAGATGGTGCCGGTGGTGCTGTGGCCGGCCAGGAGATCGGCCAGCAGCACCCGGCCGCCATAACCTTGGACCACATCGGCGCCGACCACCTGGTCGACGCGGTAGTCCGCGCCCTTGACCAGCACGTCGGGCCGGATGGCGCGGATGAGCCCGATGGGCGTGTCGTCGTCGAACAGGACGACGAGATCGACGGCGCCCAATGAAGCCAGCACGATGCCCCTGGCGGTCTCGTTCTGGACCGGGCGGGTCGGGCCCTTGAGGCGTCGCACCGAGGCATCGCTGTTGAGGCCGACGATCAGCCGGTCGGCCGCGCCCGCGGCCTGGGCGAACAGAGAGACGTGGCCCGGGTGGATCAGATCGAAACAACCGTTGGTGAAGGCGACGCTCTCGCCGGCCGCGCGCCAGCGCTGGACGCGCTCCAACGCGGTCTCCAGTGCGACCACCTTCGCCTCGCTCGCCAGCACGTCCCGGGCCTGCAGCGCGCCCAGCAAATCCGCCGGATGGACGACGGCGGTGCCGAGCTTGCCCACGGCGATCCCGGCGGCGGCGTTGGCGAGCCTTGCCGCCTGGGGCAGTTCGGCACCGACGGCAAGGGCCGCGGCGAGCGTGGCGATCACCGTGTCGCCGGCGCCGGAGACATCGAAGACCTCGCGGCCTTCCGAAGCGATGTGCAGCGCGGGCCCGTCTCCGGCGACCAGGGTCATGCCGCGCTCGCCGCGTGTCGTCAGCAGGGCGCCGAGCCGTGCCCCCCCCATGGCCTTGCGCGCTGCGGCGACGACTGCCTCGTCGTCATCCCCCGCCACGCCCGTGGCGGCGGACAGTTCCTGCCGGTTGGGCGTCAGGAGATCGGCGCCGGCATAGCGGGTGAAGTCCCGGCTCTTCGGATCGGCGATCAGGCGCTTGCCGGCGCCATGGACCGCGGCGATGGCCCGGGCCAGGACATCGTCGCTAAGCACGCCCTTGGCGTAGTCGGAGAAGAGGACGATATCGACGGCCGGCAGGGACGCCTGCAAGGCCGAGAGCAATGCCGCCGCCGTCTCGCGCGCGGCATGGATCGGCGTCTCATCATCGACCCGGAGCAACTGCTGCCGGCCGACGACGAAGCGGGTCTTGAGGGTCGTATGCCGGGCGGGATCGATGATAAGCCGCGGCTCGATCCCGGGCTCCTCGCCCAGCATGGCGGCAAGCTCGCGCCCGGGGCCATCGTCCCCGACAAGGCCGATGAGCAAGGCGCGGGCGCCCAGCGCCGCCACGTTGCGCGCCACATTGCCAGCACCACCCGGCATGGCGCGCTGGCTCTTCTCGCGCAGCACGGGCACCGGCGCTTCCGGCGACATGCGCTCGACCTCGCCGTAAACGTAGCGGTCCAGCATGACATCGCCCAGGACCAGAACCCGGGCCCGGCTGAGCCTTTCCACCAGACTCTGGTCGGCGCTCATACCAGGCCCAGTTCCTGCTCGAGCCCGGCACAGAGCATCTGGCCGAGGGTGATGTGCATCTCCTGGATGCGCGCCGTCACCTTCGTCGGCACGATCAGCAGCGGGTCGGCCAGGCCCGGCAGCTTGCCGCCATCGCCCCCGCCGAGGGCAGCAGCCTGGATGCCCATGCGCTTGGCGGTTTCCAAGGCCAGGATGACATTGGGGCTGCGGCCCGAGGTGGTGATGCCGAGGGCAAGGTCGCCCGGCCGCCCCAGCGCCTCGATCTGGCGGGCAAAAATCCGCTCGAAGCCCAGGTCGTTGCCGGCCGCGGTCAGGGCCGAGCTGTCGGTGGTAAGGGCAAGGCCCGCCAGCGCGTTGCGGTCCTTGCCGTAGCGGATGGTGAGCTCGGTCGCCAGATGCTGGGCATCGCCGGCGCTCCCGCCATTGCCGAAGAACATGATCTTGCCGCCGCCGCGGATGCAGGCGAGCCAGGCGTCCAGCATCCGCCGGAAGGCCGGTCCGAGCGCCGCCCGGGTGGCGGCCGCCACGGCCTGATGCTCCTCAAATTCCCGTTCGAACAGGTCCATAGGCCGCACTCTTACTCCATTTTCGGAACTTCGCGAAGGGGTGCAGGGCTATCCAACGAGCGCCGCTTCGAAGAACTCGGCGAGCCGGCGCCAGAGAATGCGCCGGTTGGCGCGCCGGCGCACGCCATGGCCTTCGTCCTCGAAGGCGAGAACGTCATAGGGACGCTTGGCGGCGTCGAGGGCCTCGCGGGCCGCGGCCAGGTTCTCCGGCGTCACAATGGAATCCTCGAGGCCGTGGACCAGCAGGAGCTTGGCCCCGATCGCGGCAACTTCGCGGATCGGCGAGCGCTCCCGGTAGCGGGCGACCTGGCTCTCCGGCGGCCCGCCCATGGCCGCTTCCAGGCCGGCGCGATGGTCGGGCTCGGTCGTCCGATGATAGAGCGCCAGATCCGCCATGGCCGAAATGGGTGCCGCTACAGCCACCAGGTCCTTTGTCCAGTGGGTGATCGCCCACCAGGCCGAATAGCCGCCGAAGCCGACGCCCGTGAGACCGACGCGGCCCTTGACCGCGATGCCCTTCTCGATGAGCGCCTCGATGCCGCTCCTCACATCATCCTGCTCCGGCCCACCCCATCCCCGCTTCGAGATCGCCTGGCGGAAGGAAAGGCCGAAGCCGCTGGCGCCCCTCTGGTTCGGCCGGAAGACGGCGAAACCCCGGCGCAACAGGTATTGGATCAGCGGATCAAAGCGGTCCTCGGCCTGATGGCCTGGGCCCGGGTTGAGCAGAACGATCGTTCCCTTGGCGGCGCCTGTGGGGCGATAGAGCCAGCCCTGGAGCGCGAGCCCGTCGGCGGCACGCCAGCGAAAATCCTCCGGCGCGATCAGCTCAGCCGGCAGCGAACCGATGAGCGTAGGCAATCCCGTGAGGCTGGCCAAAGCCTGACCCTCCGCCGGCGGAAACCGCACGATGTCGTCCGGCTGGCGTGCGTGATAGAGGCGCGCCGCCCAGCCGCCGCCGGCAAGGGGGGCGATCGGCAGGAGCGTGCGGCCCTTGACCGCCGGCCACTGCTGGCGGGTGCGCTTTGCCGGATCGTAGAACCAAGCCTGCCGCCGGCCTTCGGTTGCGCCAACGATCGCGATCACGCCGGCGTTGGCGGGAATGAATGCTTCTTCGATCTGGTCTTGGGGATCGTCGATGAACCAGTAGATGAGGGATGAGGCAAGCACCCAGAGCCCGAGACGCCGGTGGCTGCCGCTGTCGGCCAGCACCACCACCTGCTGGCCGCTCGGTGCCCAGGATGCGTTGATTTCCACGTCCTCGCCGAAGTTCAGGATCTCGTGGTCGGTCTTGCCGTCGATGTCCACCAGCCAGTATTGCCGGCCGGCGGGATGCCGGTCCCGGCGGGCGTAAAGCACATGGCTACCCTGGGCGTTCAGCATCGGCTCGGTGCGGCCAGCCTTTGCGGGCCGCGCCAGCACCCGCTGCTCGCCGTTGGCGAGGTCATGGCGAATCACCAGGCTCGCTTCGGTCTCCTGCCCGGTCGCGGGATCCCGGTTGAGCCCATAGACAAGCCAGCGGCCGCCCGGATGCAGCTCGCCCCCGGACAGGCGGGACTTGCCGTCCGCCGCCGCCGCCGGCTTCGGCGCCATATCGGAAATCGCCGCACGCATCAGGCGGACGCGGTCGTCGCCATGGGATCCAAGCGCCAGCAGGAACTCGGCTCCGTCCCGCCGCCAGGACCGCACGGAAACATCGTCATTCTGGGCGTGGAGATGGACCGGTTTTCGCTCCTCCTTGACCAGGTGCAGATAGCTGGCCGCCCTTGCTTCATGTCCGCCCCAAGTCCAGCTGAGCAGCTCGCCATTCGGCGAGACCGAGGCGCCGAGAAGCTCGGGCACCTCGAGCAGGCGATCCAGAAAGGGGTCCTCGGGATGGGGAGCGTGGGACATGACTCGGATGGGCGGATTACGGGGAAGCGAACTTAGGCGATGGGAACCACGGCTTGTAAATCCCAGCCTGGGCATTCCGCAAGCCTGATCGGAGCGGATCATCAGGCCCGATTGACAAGCGCTCGGCGAGAACCGAGGCTCCGGTTTCCAGCTCGGTGGGGATAACGGCCATGCAGCCCGCTCTCAAGCCCAACAGCGATCTGGCGAGCGCGCTCGCCGAAGCCGAGGCGCATTACCAGGCCCGCCATCCGAAAAGCGCGGCGCGCCAGGCCGAGGCAGCCCAGCATATGCCCGGCGGCAACACCCGCACGGTGCTCTACTACAGCCCCTTCCCGCTGACCTGGGCGAGCGGTCATGGCAACCGCCTGACCGACATCGACGGCCACGACTATCTCGATCTCCTGGGCGAGTTCTCGGCCGGGCTCTACGGCCACTCCAACACGATCGTCCAGACGGCGATCAAGAAGGCGGTCGACGACGGGACCGTGCTCGGCGGGCCCAACCAGTATGAGGCCAGGCTCGCGGCGGCGATCCGCGCGCGGTTTCCCTCGATCGAGCTGGTCCGCTTCACCAATTCCGGCACCGAAGCCAATCTGATGGCGCTCTCGGCCGTGCGCGCCCTGGCACCGGACCGGCCGCGGATCATGGTGTTCGAGGGTGCCTATCACGGCGGCGTCTTCTATTTCCGTCATGGCGGCTCGCCGCTCAATCTGCCGCTGCCCTGGCTCATGGCCGAGTACAACGAGGTCGAGAGCACCCGCGCCCTCATCCGCCGTCATGCCAGGCATCTCGCCGCCGTCCTGGTCGAGCCCCTGCAAGGCAGCGGCTGCATTCCCGGAACGCCCGAATTCCTCGGCATGCTCCGCGAGGAATGCTCGGCCCAGGGCATCACCCTCATCTTCGACGAGGTGATGACCTCGCGGCTTTCGCCGTCGGGCCTCCAGGGCCGGCTCGGCATCAAGCCCGACCTGACGACGTTCGGCAAATACCTCGGCGGCGGCGCCAGCTTCGGAGCATTCGGCGGACGGCGCTCCATCATGGAGCGCTTCGATCCCGCCCGCCCCGACTCCTTTGGCCATGCCGGCACCTTCAACAACAACGTGCTTTCCATGGCCGGCGGGGTCGCTGGATTGACGCAAGTCTTCACGCCGAGCGAGGCGGTGCGCCTCAACGCGCTCGGCGACAAGCTGCGCGACCGGCTGAACGCAGTTTCCGCACAGCGCAAGGCGCCGTTCCAGGCGACCGGGGTCGGCTCCCTCATCGGCCTTCATTTCGTCCGCGGCAAGATCGTGAAGCCCACCGACGCGGAACCCAAGGGCCCGGAGGCGGAACGGGCCCAGCTCGAGGTGGAGAAGCTCTTCCACCTGGAGATGCTCGACCGCGGCTATTATTTCGCCCGGCGCGGCTACATCGCCCTTTCGCTGCCGACGACCGAGGCCGATTGCGACGGCTTCGTCGCCGCCGTCGACGACTTCCTTCAGGCGCGCGGGAGCTTGATCGATAGGGTGCTGGGCTAACCCAGATACTCCGCCAGCGCCTTCGGCAAGGGCGGCGCGAACAGCTGCGCCGTCGGCCCGTCGCAGGCGACGCGGCCGTCCTGGACGAACACCGTGCGGCCCGCAGCGTGGCGCGCGTCGTCGGGTTGATGGCTGACGAAGAGCACGGTGAAGCCTCGGTCGCGGGCGAGCGCGTTCACCAGATCCAGCATCTCGCGGCGCTGGGCGGGGCCAAGGGCGGCGAAGGGTTCGTCCAGCAGCAACAATGGCCGGTTGCGCACGAGGCTGCGGGCCAAGGCGACCCGCTGGCGCTCGCCGCCGGAGAGCTGGCCCGGCAGCCTGCCCTCGAACCCGGAGAGACCGACATGGGCGAGCGCCTCGCCCACTTTGGCCCGGCCCGCGAGGTCGAGCCGCAATCCCGGATCGATGCCGAGGCCGACGTTCTCCGCCGCCGTCAGATGGGCGAACAGGTTGTGCTCCTGGAACAGGGACGTCACCGGCCTTGCGGCGGGCGGATCGCTGGTCACGTCGCGCCCTGCAACCAGGATCCGTCCGGCGGCCGGCTTCTCGAAGCCCGCGACGAGTGCCAGCAGGGTGCTCTTGCCCGCACCACTGGGGCCGATGACGGCGACGCATTCCCCGGCCGCCACATCAAGGTCGAAGCGCATTTCCATGTCCTGGTAGCGGAAGACCACGCCGCGGAGCTCCAGCATGGGAACGGGGTCAGCCATAGGCTGGTCAACCACGGGCGGGTCCGCCGAGCAGGCGCTCGACCGCGGCGAAGCAAGCGAAGGCGAGCCCGATCAGCAGCAGGCTCGTGGCTGCAGCCTGGTCGAGACGATAGGCGGCGAGCTGCTGATAGATCAGCAGCGGCAGGGTCGCCGTCCTGGGCGTGCCGAAGAGGGCGATGGCGCCGAGGTCGCCGATGGAAAGGGCCGCGACCAGGCCCGCGGCCAGACCGATCGGCCGGCGCAGCAGCGGCAGGTCGATCAACCGCCAGCGTCGCCAGCCCGCAATACCCAGGCTGGCGCAGAGCCGGTCATGACGCTCGCCCACCTCGCGCGCGGCCGGCGCCACGACGCGAAGGACATAGGGAAGCCCCATGAACCCGTTGACGAGCGCGACCAGGAAAAGTCCGTCGTCGAGGCTGCCGCCGAGCCTGGTCAGCAGGACGAAGAGCCCGGCCCCCAGCGCCAAGGGCGAGGCCGCGAGCGGCAGCGAGCCGGCGAACTGGAAAGCGCCCCACCGGCGCCAACGCTGTCCTCCGGCGATGAGCGCAAGGGCGCCCAGCACGGCGAGAAGAGTAGCGCCGACGGCGATCGCGATCCCGATGCCCGCCGCAAGCCAGGTGTCGCCTGAGCCCAGCACCCGCCCAAGAGCGCCGGCAAGGCCGGAGAGGATGACCGCCAGAACCGGCAGGCCGACATAGAGAGCCGCCAAGACGAGGAGGGCCGCATCGCCGGCGGCTCGGCCGCGGCCGACGACGTCGGGTCTCTCGATGGCCCGGCCGAGTCCTGGCGAGACAGGTGCCGGCTGAAGAACCCGGTGCAAAGCAAGCAGCAAGCCGCCGCTGATGGCGAGCTGCATCAAGGCCAGTACCGCGGCCCGGCCAAGGTCGAAATCATACCGCAGCGCCTCGTAGATCGCCGCTTCCAGGGATGCCCAGGCGGGGCCGCCGCCAAGGGTGAGGGTGACGGCGAAGCTGGCGAAGCAGAGCATGAACACCAGGCCGGCGACGCCGGCCAACGCCCCTTTCAGGGCGGGCCATTCGATGAGGCGGAAGACCTGGCCGCTGCTCATGCCTAGCTGGGCGGCGAGACGCCAGCTCTCGCCGGGAACCGCCTCGAGAGCGGCAAGCAAGGCCCGCGCCGCGAAAGGCATGTTGAAGAAGACATGGCCGATCAGGATTCCCGTCAGGCCATAGAGGAACCCGCCCATGTCGAAACCGAGCCCGTCGGCGAGCCAGCCGAGCCAGCCGCCATGGCCGTAGACGGCGACGATGGCGAAAACCGCAACGATGGCCGGCATGACCATGGGCAGCGCGAAGAGTCTGAGAAGCAGGCTGCGTCCGGGAAACCGGCCGCGCCTGGCGAGCGCGCGTGCCACGGGCAGCGCGATGCCGACCGAGAGCAGGCTCGATAGACCCGCCTGAAGCGAGGTGAACAGCAGGACGTGGTGCAGGTACCGGTCGGCAAGGATCGCGCCCAGATCGGGCGGCACGGTCGCGATCAGCGCCGCCAAGGATCCGCCGACGATCGCAAGCAGAGCTAGCGCGACGGCGATGCCGGGCATTCGGGAACGATACGGGACGGCCGCGCATTGCCTTCGCCCACCCATTGCTCAGGCAATAGGCGGGAGAGGCGCGAGATCGGAGTGGTCGGCACTACCCCGACTACTCGCTCATCGCGCCCAGCCATTCGTCGATCCAGGCCTTGCGATGGGCGGCGACATCGGGCGAGGCGACGAGCAGGGTCTTGGCCGGCAGCGGCGGGAAGGCAGACGGCAGGCCACCGGTCACGTCGGTCACGGGATACATCCAGTTGGTCTCCGGGATCGCATCCTGGAACTTGGCCGTCAGGATGAAGGCGAGGAACTTGCGGGCGAGTTCGGGATGGGGCGCATGGGCCGGCATTCCGGCGACCTCGACTTGCAGGTAGTGGCCTTCGGGAAAATCGCCGACCGCGTATTGGGTCTTCTTCTCCTCGATGATGTGATAGGCGGGCGAGGTCGTGTAGGTCAGCACCAGCGGCGCTTCGCCCTTGAGGAACAGACCGTAAGCCTCGTCCCAGCTCTTCGAGACGGTGAGGACACGGGGTTTCAGCTTGCGCCAGGCATCGGCCGCGCCGTCGCCATAGACGGTCTTGATCCACAACAGGAGGCCGAGGCCCGGCGTGCTGCTGCGCGGATCCTCGATCAGCATCTTGGCATCGGGATGGCCGGCGACGAGGTCGGCGAGGCTCTTGGGCGGATCGGGCAGCTTGGTCTTGTCGTATTCGAAGGCGAAATAGCCGTAGTCGAAGGGCACGAAATACTTGTCGTCCCAGGCGATCGGCAGCTTGAGCGCCGAAAGGTCGACCCCGGCCGGGGCGAAGAGCCCGGTCGCCGCCGCTTCGGCCGTCAGGTTGGTGTCGATGCCGAGGATCACATCCGCCTTGCTGCTGGCACCTTCCAGACGCAGCCGGCTCAGCAGCACGACCCCGTCTTCGGCGGTGACAAAGTCGAGGTGGCAGGCGCATTCGGCCTCGAAGGCCTTCTTGATCGCCGGCCCCGGACCATAGTCGGATGCGAAGGAGCTGTAGGTATAGACGCTGAGGGTCGGCAGCTCATCGGCCCGCACAGGCAGGACGATCAAACCGCAAATGAACGGAATCAGGGCGAGAAAGCGCTTCATGCTCATGTCCCTCCGCCGGCATTACCCGGATCAGGTTCCTCGGGTTGACGCGTGAATCGAACGCGCCTCTCAGCCCACAATGGGCACCCCGTTGAGAGAAGCCCACTATAAGCGGCGCTGCAGGCGAATCAAGCGACGGCCAGATGCCGGCCGAATTCCGCCGCGTCAAGGCCCTCTTCGACCACAAGGAGGAAGCTATTCAGCAATGCCTTGGCCGGCAGCGGGCTGTTGCCGTCGGCGATCTGCACGGCGGCCCAGGCGGCGGCCAAGAGCCGCAGGACTATCTTGTACAGGTAAAGCCGGCCGAGCCAGGCCTTCTCGATCTGGCCAAAATAGATCTCCAGCATTCGGGCCTCCCGGTCGGCATCGAGGCCGCCCTCGATTGCAAGCCCGGCCAGGTCCCAAAGCGGCTCGCACATCGCGGCGTATTCCCAGTCCAGGAGATAATGCCGGCCGCCGGCGGCAATGAAGTTGTGGGGAGCGGGATCGATGTGGCAAGGCTTCCCCGGCCCCCAGCCCGGTCCGAGGATCGGCTCCAGCGGCGCCACTTGCCGGCGGAGGCACTTCAGTTCCGACAGGCGAAGCTCGGCCGCGGCATGTCCCGACTCTTCGGCCAGGCGCAGATACTCGTCGAGCTTGGGATAGAGGCGCATGACGCCGCGAAAGGCGAGGCCGCTGTCATGAAGCCGGCGCAGCAGGCGGACGGTGGCGGCGAGCGATGCCGGATCTTCGAGGCTTCGGGCCGAGAGCGGCGACGCCCCGGCAACGTAGCGCGTCAGCATCACGCCGGTCGCGGGCTCGATGAAGACCAGCTCCGGCGCCAAGCCGACGGACGCAACCGCGGCCGCGTTGAACGCTTCATCGGCGCGACTGATGTAGCGCTCGGTCCCCGGGCCAGGCAAGCGCAGGACAAAGGCGGCATCGCCCCGGGCCACGCGATAGCTGCGGTTGGTCAGGCTCGCCAGGCGCTCGATCTGCCAATCGCCGCGCCCGGGAAGTTCCGGGATCCGCGCCAGCGCCGCGCGCACATCCGCGGACTCGCCATCGAATTGACTCAAGGCTTCAGTCATGGGTTCCGGCAAGACTGCCGTCGAAAGGAAGGAACTGCATGTCCCATCTGGCCTGACCGATTTTCTGCACCAGGGGAAATGAAAGGTCCTTGCGCAGCAAGACCCGCGTTGTTCCCCTTTGCCAACACCGCTACGTCCGATCTAGCCGCCGACGAGAGCAGGGCAATTTGTTTCGCCTGAACTCCTGCGCGGCGACGAGAGCCTAGACCTTCGAATATACGATCACGGCGAAAATCAGCATGCCGAGAATCGTGATCATAGAGCCGGAGATTACGATGAATGCCAGCGAGGGCATGCCCGCCATCTGGGTATAGACTCCCAAAGTCAGCAGCACGGCGCCGATATTGGCGACCCAGAAATGCAGCATCGCCAACCGACTTTGGGCCGCCGCGGGATATTGGCGATAAACCAAAGCATACAGCGCCATGGAGACCCATCCGACCAGATTGAGATGGGCGTGGGTCGGCGCCTGCGTGAAGTCCTCGCGCATTCCCATGCTGATGCCCAGAAGCATGGCCACGAGGGCGTAAATGACAGCAATGCGCAGAAACCATCGGTCGATATTGGCCATAACCCGCATCCCTTTTTTGCGAATCGATGTTCGGCTGAATTTAGCCGACATCCACCGGATGCCCTAGCCCTCACGGTTCCTGGCCAGGATAACGCTCAACGGGTTCGATGATGGTGCCGAAGTATCCGGCGGCGCCTACAGGGCGGCATCAAGGCTGCCGAAGGCTGCGACCAGTTCGCGCACCAGCATCAACAGCAACGGCCAGATGCTGCGTATTTCGGAGCCAGGCTTGGTCCTTTCCCTTCAACTCCCCGATTGAGACGCGTTTCCCCTTATGACCCTGCCGCCTTGTTGGAGCAATAAGAAGGCCTCGTTCATACTTAAGTGCCCGGTTGCGCTCGTGCAGTTCAAATACATTGCCGTCCGGATCGCGCACAAAGATCGCCTGCGCCCCAGGGCCCAAACGGACGGGTCCGCCGCTCAGCGGGATGCCGGGGCCATGCCCGAGGGGAGCTGCCGACAAGGGGCTCTGTGCCGGATGAGGAGCGTTCCTTCTGCCACACGCTGCCCGTCGGGGCATACCTGCTTCGGCGCATCATCCCGCCGCAGTCGCCGGACGAGCCGACACACCTGAGCATCAACTGGTATCCGACAGCGCCGATCTGCATGAACGAGGTCGAGCTTGAACTGGAGGCGGGCCTCGTGGATACACTCATCGGCATACCTGGCCTTGGATCGTCGCCCTATACCGGCCCAATCGGCTGTCGCGTCAACGAATTGGGCTAGCGCTACAGCATGGGTTTTACAAAGAGGGCCCAGAGCTGTGTGCCGACTGGAAAGGAGAGAGACTGTCCATGCGCAAACGCAACATCCTGCTCGTTGGCGAGTCTTGGGTCAGCGACGCGACGCACATCAAGGGCTTTGACCACTTCTCGACGGCGACCTTTCACTTCGGGGCCGAACCGCTCGTGGCAGCACTCTCGGGTTCGCAGTTCGACCTTCGCTACATGCCAGCCCACGAAGCGCAGCGGGATTTTCCCTTGAGGTTGGAGGGACTCCATGGTTACGACGCCATCATCCTGTCCGACATCGGATCGAACACGTTGCTGCTTCACCCGGACACCTGGATTCATAGCCGTCGGACGCCCAACCGCCTCAGGCTGATCAGGGAGTACGTGCGCAGGGGCGGCGCCTTGATGATGATTGGCGGCTATTTCAGCTTCCAGGGCATCAATGGCGGTGCACGCTACCACGGCACGCCGATTGAAGAAGTATTGCCCGTCGACATCCTGCCCTACGACGACCGGGTCGAGGTGCCGGAGGGATTCGTGCCTGTCATCCGGGAAAGCCGCCATCCCATCCTGAAGGGCTTCCGAGGCAAATGGCCGGCCCTGCTCGGCTTCAACGAGGTGAGGGCCAAGAGTGACGCTTCGGTGCTGGCCACAGTGTCCAGGGCCTATGGCTTGAAGCCATTGCTGGTGGCGGGAACCCACGGCAAAGGCAGAACCCTTGCCTGGACATCCGATATCGGTCCCCACTGGCTGCCGCCCGAATTTGCCGCCTGGAGGGGTTACGCCAGACTCTGGAAGCAGAGCCTGAGCTGGTTGGTGGGCGAGAGATAGGCATTTGGCCAGACGCCGTCTCGCAGCCGCCGCCCCGCCTGGCCGATACGCTGCAGCCCAGATCAATGTCCGGCGAGGGCGATGACGTGGTCTGCGGCCAGGAGGGCGTTGTGGCCGTGCCGCGGCCAGGCTAAACCCACCTCTCGCCGTCGGCGCTGTGGTATGACGTCAGCGCCGCATCAACGCCAAAACACGATCCTGGGGATCGGCAGCTTCTCGAAATGCCACATAACATTGTGATGGATTGACATGACCCATTATCACGCCGTCGTCTGGCTCGATCACCACGAGGCCCGGATCTTCCACTTCAACGTCGGCGACGTCGATCAGCTGCATGTCCTGCCGGACAAGCCCCACGTCCATCTGCATCACCATCACGGGAGCATCACCGACGGCCATGCCAAGGAAGACCAGCATTACTACCATCACGTCGCCGAAGCGCTCGCCGACGCGGGCGAAGTCCTGGTCTGCGGTCCCGGCCTCGCCAAGAACGAGCTGGTGAAGCACATGGAATCCCACGATCCCGCTTGGCGCAAGAAGGTGGTGGGCACGGAAACGGTCGACCATCCGACCGACAAGCAGATCGTCGCCCACGCGCGCAAGTACTTCCTCTCCGCCGACCGGATGCGCCCGCAGCGGGATTGAAGCCCCTACTCGCCCAGCTCCACGAAAGCCATGGCCTGGCGCACGGTGCGCCGCACGTGGCGCCGGCGGATCGGCGAATGAAGGAACCGGTTGAGGCCGGCGAGCAGCATCCCGGCGTCGCCGGCCGCCTGCGCCTCGGCCCGGGTCGCCAGCGTCGTCTTCAGGACGTGGACCGCGACGATGTTTTCCGGCTGGCCGTGATCGAGAATCCCCGCGAGCGCATCGGCGAAGAAGGTATGCGGGTCGGCGACGCGCCAGGCGGCGGCGTCGACGGCGCGATCCGTGAAGCCGTCATTGCGTCCAGCGAAGCAGGCCATCTGCAAGAGTCCCTCGGGCCAGAGCTCGGGATATTTCTCGCATTGCAGACGCACGGCATTGGCGAACGTGATGCCGTGGGTCACGTCGAGCCATCCGGCATTCTCGGTCATGGGCTGATCGACGCCGGTCTGGCGTGCGAGATCGAGCATCAGGAAATTGCGCGCGTTGGCGCCGAGGAGCGCCTGATACAGCGCTGCCGGTGAGCCCTGCCCATGGGCCGCCGTGTATGCGAGAGCCCGGCGCACATTGAGGCCGGCATAGTCGGAAGCATTTGGCGCGGTAGCGGCGCCGCCCCAGGCCTTGCGCGCCTCGGCATAGCCGGCGAACTCTGGAATCAGATCCTCGCGCGTGGCGTAGATCAGCGATCGCGCGAGGGCCAGCAGGAGGGGCGCTTCGACCGCGTGGCCCAGTCTCGCGATCAACCCGCCCGCCTTTGCGACATAGATGAGGGAGTGACCGAAGTCGGCATAGTGGGCGAGCGCGGCGCGGGTGAAGGCGTGTTCGAGATCGGGGAAATGCAAACCTGCCGCAAGGGCGCCGCGGAGCAGGACCGCGGCCTGGTCCTCGTCCTCTGCCTCGACGGCGGCAAGAAACGCCGCCTCGTCCCAATCCCGCGCGCCGGGCGCGAAGGGATGCAAGGGCTGGCGCAGGCAATCTTCGGCCAGGTGGGCCAGCGGCTCCAGGAGGCAGATGAGGCGGTTCTCCGCGTCCGGCGCCATCTCGTCGTAGAGCTTCAGCCAGTCGGCCATGCCGGCATAGGCATGGGTCCAGCCATATTCGAGGCGCTCCCAGGACCAGCCCACCGCGGCGGCCAGCGCCTCGGCCGGATCGCCCAGCCGCGCCAGTCGGGCGAGATCGCGGGCGAGGCGTTCGTAGTCCTCGTCGCGGAAGGCGCCCTCAAGGCTCGCCATCACCTTCGCGCGCCGAATTTCCACCGGCGGGTCGGTAACATCGAGCCAGACGGCGCCATCCCGGATGCGCAAGGGATAGACGCGCAGGCCCTCCCCCCGGTCGAGATTGGCGCCGCCTGCGAGATCGAATTTCCAGTTATGCCAATTGCAGGTCAGGACACAGCCGGGCCCCAGCGTCCCCTCGCTCAAGGGGTAGCCTTCATGGGGACAGCGGTTGTTGCAGGCGAAGGCGCCATCGCCGGTGGCGAAAAGCGCGATCTGCCGGTCCTCATGGCGGAACAAGGCCCGCCCCTGGGCCTGCAACGAAGCGAGGTCTATAGCCCTGATCCAATTGGGGTTTTGACCGCTGCCGTCCATGGATGCACTGTGATCCCGCGGGCCTTTCGCGTCAACCGGCGGAAAGGCCGTCTAGCGCTGTCCCAGCACCAGCCGCTCGGCCTCCGCCAAATCCTCCGGCCGGTTGGCGTTGAAGAACGGATCGTGGCCTTCGATCGGGAAGTCGACCACGGCCACCTTGTGGCGCTGGGTCCAGGCGTCCACCTTGCGGATACCTTCCCCGACCAGGGCGCGCCGCAGATCCTCGGCGAGCGCGACCGGCCACAGGCCGACAACGGGATGAACCTGCCCGCCGCTTGCCGCCATGGCGATCGCGGCACCTTCGCCGACGCGTGCTTCCTGAAGTCGGCGGGCGAGGTCGCGCGGCAGGAAGGGTGCGTCGGTCGGCGCCGACAGCAGCAACGGGCAATCGGGCGCTTGTGTTTTCGCCCATTCAAGGCCGGCCAGAATTCCGGCAAGCGGACCGGCGAAACCCTCGACGCTGTCGGCAACCACTGGGAGGCCGAATTCGGCGAAGCGCGCGGGATCGCCGTTGGCGTTCAGCACCAGGCGCCGGGTCTGCGGCGCCAGGCGCTCGACGATATGGGCCAGGATCGGCCTTCCGGCCAGCAGCCGGAGGCATTTGTCGCCGCCGCCCATGCGCCGCGCCAAGCCGCCGGCCAGGAGCAGGCCGACGCTGGTGGATTCAGGCGGCATCGTCGGCGAGGCTCGCCTTGCGCTGGTGGCGGGGCGCTTCCTCCGCCATCGCGGCGGGATCGGCATCGAATCGCAACCGGCCTTCGCCCGCCAGCGCCACGAACCGCTTGCCCTTGGCCCGGCCGATCAGCGTCAGATTGGCCTGGCGGGCGAGCTCCACGCCCCAGGCCGTGAAGCCGGAGCGCGAGATCAGGATCGGAATCCCCATCTGCACCGTCTTGATCACCATCTCGCTGGTGAGCCGGCCGGTCGTATAGAAGATCTTTCCCTCAGGCCCGATGGCGTTGAGGCGCATGTAGCCGGCGATCTTATCGATGGCATTGTGCCGGCCGACGTCCTCCATATAGATGAGCGGCCGGTCCTCCTCGCACAGCACGCAACCGTGGATGGCGCCGGCGGCGAGATAGAGGCTGGGCGTCAGATTGATCTGCTTCGACAGGCTGTAGAGCCAGGACGTCTTCAAGACCGCGTCGGGATCGAGCTTCGCCTCGGCGAATTTCTCCATCACGTCGCCGAAGACCGTGCCCTGGGCGCAGCCGGAGGTGAGCGTCTTCTTGCGCAGCTTCTTCTCGTAGTCGGTCTTGCGCGCCGTGCGGACCACGACCACGCCCAGCTCCTCGTCATGCTCGATGCCTTCCAGCTTGTCCTCGGGCTTCAGCATGTTCTGGTTCAGGAGATAGCCGACGGCGAGGCAATCGGGATGATCGCCGACCGTCATCATCGTGACGATCTCCTGGCCGTTCAGGAACAGGGTAAGCGGCCGTTCGACGACCACGTCGGTCTCGATCGGCCGGCCTTCCTGGTCGAGGCCGGCGACGCGCCGGGTGAGGCGCGGATCGAGCGGCTCGGGCTTGACGATGTAGCTGGCCATGCCCGGGAATATGTGGCCGCACCCCTCGCCCGGCAAGGCCGCCCGGTCTGCCGGGCGGCTTGGCTTGTCAGCCGCGGTGCCGGCTGGGCAATATCGGCCATGCATCTGCGCCAGCTCATCTACTTGAGAGCACTCGCCCAGGAGCGCCATTTCGGCCGGGCAGCATCCGCCTGTCGCGTCTCCCAGCCGACGCTCTCGGCCGCCCTCAAGCATCTCGAGGCCGAGCTCGCGGTGCCCATCGTCCAGCGCGGTCGGCGCTTCGAGGGCTTCACGCCCGAGGGCTTACGCGTCGTCGATTGGGCGCAGCGCATCCTCGCCGCCTGCGACGGGCTCAACCAGGAGATCGGCCAAATGCGCCGGGGCCTGGTGGGGCATCTCAGGATCGGGGCCATCCCGACCGCGATATCCATGGTGCCGCGCCTCACCACGCCCTTTCATGCCCGCCATCCTCTGGTGCGATTGACGGTGCTGTCCCAGACCTCGAACCAGATCCAGCGCGCCATCGACAATTTCGAGATCGATATCGGGCTCACCTATCTCGACAACGAGCCGCTGGCCCGGGTGCGCACCCTGCCCTTGTATCGGGAGCGCTATGTCCTGGTGACGCCCTCGGACGGCCCGCTCGGGCGGCGCCGGAAGATCGCCTGGGTCGAGGCGGCGGAGCGCCCGCTCTGCCTGCTGACGCCGGACATGCAGAACCGCCGCATCCTGAACGGCATCTTTATCGGCGTTGGCAAGGAACCCCGCATCGTCATCGAGACCAATTCGGTCGCGACCCTCTGGGCGCATCTGCGCCAGGGCCGCTGGTCGGCGGTGATGCCCCAGACCTTTTTCGCCCTGTTCGGCAGCTTCGAGGGTCTGCGCGCCATTCCCCTGGTGGCGCCCGAGGCAAGCCATGTCATCGGCCTGGTGACCGCCGACAGGGAGCCCATCCTGCCGGTGACCGAGGCCGGGCTCGCGATCGCGCGGGAGGTCGGCGGCCGGCTCAACAAGAGTCTGGCCATTGTCTGAGCCTGGTGCCTGATAGGCGCTGCCTATCAAAAGATAAGCCTTTTCGATTTGACATCTATCTCGGGCATCGAAACTGTCCCGGTCCCGGCCGATGCCGAGCAGTGGCACCCTTGCAAACCTTCCACGATTCCGTCCTGGCGGCCCTCCGCCTGATCGTCACCTTCGACCCCGATCTGGTCGAGATCGTGGAGCTATCCCTTGCGGTCAGCCTGATCGGCGTCGGCCTTGCCGCCATCATCGGTCTGCCGCTCGGCGCTGCCCTTGCGATCTACCCGTTTCCCGGCCGGCGGGCGATCGTGCTGGTACTCGATTCCTTCATGGGATTGCCGCCGGTGGCGGTTGGGCTCGTAGTCTATCTGCTGCTCTCGCGCTCCGGTCCCCTGGGCGTGCTGGGTCTTTTGTTCACCCCCACGGCAATGATCGTCGCCCAGACGATTCTCGTGCTTCCCATCGTCGCCGCCCTCGCGCACCAGTTCCTTCAGGATCTCTGGCGCGAATACGCCGAACAGCTGCGCTCGCTCGGCGTCGGTCCCGGCCAGGCCCTGCTCACTATGTTGTGGGAAGGCCGCTTCAGCCTGACCACCGCCGTGCTCGCAGGCTTCGGCCGGGCGAGCGCCGAAGTCGGCGCCGTGATGATCGTCGGCGGCAACATCGAGCACGCGACGCGGACCATGACCACGGCGATCGCGCTGGAGACCAGCATGGGCAACCTGTCCCTGGCGCTCGGTCTCGGCATGCTTCTGATGCTGCTCTCTCTCCTGGTCAACGGCGCCGCCTACGTGATTCGCAACCTCTCGAGCCAGCGGCCATGACAGCGACGGCGCTGCCCCTGGAACTTCGCGGCCTCGCCTGGGAAGCGGGCGGCGAGCGCCGAATCGACGGCATCGACCTCGACCTGGCCGCGGGCCCACGGACGGTCATTCTGGGTCCCAATGGCGCCGGCAAGAGCCTGCTGCTCAGGCTCTGCCACGGCCTGCTGGCGCCCAGTGCCGGCAGCATCAACTGGCGCGGGCCTGCCGCCAATGAAGCCCGGGCGCGGCAAGCCATGGTCTTTCAGCGCCCCGTGCTGTTGCGCCGGTCCGCTGCGGCGAATGTCGACTATGCCCTCAAGGTTCGCGGCCTCGGCCGTGGCGAAAGACGAGCCCGTGTTGCCGCCGCGCTTGCTCGCACCGGGCTTTCGGGCCGGGCGCGCCAGCCGGCCCGCGACCTTTCCATCGGCGAACAGCAGCGTCTGGCGCTGGCGCGCGCTTGGGCCAGCGAACCGGAGCTTCTGTTCCTGGACGAGCCGACGGCGAGCCTGGATCCGGCGGCGACCCACGCCGTGGAGGCGGTGATCGAGGCAATGCACCAGGCCGGCTGCAAGATTGTCATGACGACCCATGACCTGGGCCAGGCCCGTCGGGTCGCCGATGAAATCCTGTTCCTGCATCGCGGCCGAATCCTGGAGCGCCAGGAAGCGGCCCGCTTCTTCGACCACCCCGCGACCGAGGAGGCGGCCGCCTTCCTCGCCGGAAGGCTCAAGTGGTGACATCGACGGACAGACAAGGAGAAAGAACCATGGAACGACGCCCCTTCCTACGCCGTCTTGCAGCCGCATTTGCCGGCATCGCACTGGCGGCGGCATTCGCCAGCAAGGGGTCGGCCGGAGACCGTTTCATCCTCGTGGCGTCCACGACCTCAACACAGGACTCGGGCTTGTTCGGCTGGCTGTTGCCCGCCTTCACGAAAGCGACGGGCATCGAGGTGCGCGTCATTGCCAAGGGCACGGGCGAGGCGATCAAGCTCGGGGAGACCGGGGACGTGGACGTCCTCTTTGTCCACGACAAGGCATCCGAGCAAAAATTCGTCGCCGACGGGTTTGGCGTCAAGCGCTACCAGCTGATGTACAACGATTTCATCGTTGTCGGCCCCAAGGCCGACCCGGCCCATATTGCCGGCGGCACTAGCGCGGTGGACGCGTTCAAGAAGATAGCCGGCGTCGAAGCGCCCTTTGCCTCGCGCGGCGATGATAGCGGCACCAACAAGGCCGAGATTCGCCTCTGGAAGGCGGCCGGCGTCGATCCGGAGCCGGGCTCCGGAAAATGGTATCTCAAGACCGGCTCCGGCATGGGCCCGACCCTCAATACCGCCGTGGCCAAGGGCGCCTATGCTCTGACCGACCGGGGCACCTGGATTGCCTTCAAGAACAAGGGCGACTTCGAGATATTGGTCCAGGGCGACAAGGCGCTGTTCAACCAATACGGCGTGATCCTCGTCAATCCGGCGCGCTTCCCCTCGGTCAAGGTTGCCGACGGCCAGGCTTTCATCGACTGGCTGATTTCGCCGGCTGGGCAGGAAGCCATCGCCAACTACCGCATCGACGGCCAAGAACTGTTCTTTCCGAACTACGCGCCCGGATCGTAAGATGCGCCGCCATGCCGCCTGGAGTGTCCCGCGTTTGCGCCATTCTGCTGCTGGCCGCGGGGCTCTTGGGCGGGGCCTCCGGCGGGCTGGCGGCAACCTACCAGGAAACGCCCTACTTCGTGGCCGACGTGGCGGCGGGCCATCTGCCGCCCATCGCCGACCGGTTGCCGGCCGATCCACTGGTGATCAACGTCAAGAGCGAAGGCAAACAGACCGGTCGGCAGGGCGGTGTGCTGCGCATGCTGGTCGGCCAGAGCGGCGATGCCCGCGCGCTGCTGCCCTTCGCCTATTCGCGCCTCGTGGTCTATGACGAGCAGTACCGGCTGGTGCCCGATATCCTCGAGAGCTTCGATGTCGCCGATGGGCGCGTCTTCACGTTCCATCTTCGCAAGGGACAGCGCTGGTCCGACGGATCGGCCTTCACCGCCGAGGACTTCCGCTACTACTGGGAGGAGGTCGCCAACGATCCCAAGCTCACTCCGGACGGGTTGCCGCCGGCCCTTCTCGTCAACGGCAAGCCGCCCCGCTTCGAGGCGATCGACGAGACCACCGTGCGCTATAGCTGGGAGCAGCCGAACCAGGCCTTCATCCCGGCGCTCGCCGCCGCCGTGCCGCTGGTGATCTACCGGCCGGCCCACTACCTGAAGCAATTCAACCCCAAATACGCCGGGGCAAAGGCAGTCGACCGGCTGTTGGCCGAAGCGAAGCTCGACAGCTGGACGGACCTGCACCGGCTGAAGGACGACCCGCTCAATTTCTCCAATCCGGAGATGCCGACCCTTGGCCCCTGGGTCAACCTTTCGCGCCCGGACAGCGAGGTCTACGTGGCCGTGCGCAACCCCTTCTATCACCGGGTCGACGAGAAGGGGCGCCAGCTTCCCTATATCGACCGCGTGGTCCTGATCCCTGAGAGCAAAGCGGATATCCCCGCCGCGGTCGCCGCCGGGAAGAGCGACCTGCAGGCGACGGGGCTGGGGCTGGACGATCTGCCGCTGCTCGAGGCGGCGGCCAAGAAAGGTACGATCAAGCTCTCGCTGTGGCCCAGCGGGCGCGGCTCGGAGCTCGCGCTCTACCCCAACCTCAACGCCGCCGATCCCGTCTGGCGAAGCGTGATGCGCGACCTGCGCTTCCGCCGGGCGCTGTCGCTTGCCATCGACCGGCGCGCCATCAACGCCGCGCTTTACGGCGGCGGCGGCAAGCCGCGGGCGAACACGCTCCTGCCCGACTCGCCCCTGTTCGAACCCGATACCGAAAAGGCCTGGGCCGAATACGACCTGGCGCGGGCCCAGGAACTGATGGATGCCGTCGGCCTCAAGCTCGACAAGAACTACGGGCTTCGCCGGCTCCCCGACGGCAGGCTTCTGTCCCTGCTGGTGGCGACCCAGGGAAGTCCGGCGCAATTGCAGGTGCTGCGGATGATCCAGGAGACCTGGCGCAAGATCGGCGTTGAGCTGATGATCGGCGCTCCCCTTCCCAGCGCCTTCCACGACCGGGTGCTTGCCGGCGTGACGGTCATGTCCATCGCCGACGGCCTGGCCGATGGCCTCGCCACACCGGACATGGATCCGGCCGAATTCGCGCCTTCCGACGAGGATCAGCTGCAATGGCCCCAATGGGGCCTCTATCAGGAAAGCGGCGGCAGCAAAGGCCAGGCCATCGACCTGCCGGCGGCGGCCCAGCTGGCCAAGCTGTGGAAGGACTGGCGCGACGCGGGCAAGGAATCCGACAAGGTCAAGGCCTGGCGCCAGATCGTGAAGCTCGCCGCCGACCAGCTGTTCACCATCGGGATCGTGGGCGAAGTGCCCCAGCCGGTGGCCTCCAATCCGGGGTTGCACAATCTGCCGGAACGGGATTTCTACAACTGGGAACCAGGGGCCTATTTCGGCCTCTACCAGCCCGACGTATTCTGGATAGAGCAGAAATGACCCTGTCCGGCCGGGCTATACCCCTACCCCCGGCAGGGACGACAGACGGCCGCAGGCGCACTATATTCTGCCCGATATAGCCAGGCGAAGCTGGACGGCATGATCGATCCCTTTGGACGAAGCATCACCTATCTGCGCGTATCGGTAACGGACCGCTGCGACTTCCGCTGCGTCTACTGCATGGCGGAAGACATGACCTTCCTGCCGAAGGCGGAGATCCTGTCGCTGGAGGAACTCGACCGCCTGTGCAGCGCCTTCGTCG
>DATNJA010000024.1:0-2363 GCA_035604155.1 Candidatus Udaeobacter sp.
CCAACGGGTTTACAGCCCGTCCCCTTTAGCCACTCGGGCACCCCTCCGGAACCGTGACCCACTAGGTTCGGCGAAGCCCGCGAACTATCTGGATTATCCGTTGCCTGTCAACGTCCAAACACAAATGCGCGCAACCGAACGCCAGCCCAGCCATGCTATGCCGGCGTCGAGCGCGCTTGCCACTACCACCGATGTCGTGAACATATTAGGGACGAACATGGGTAACCGCAAGCATTTCCGCAAAATTTCCTTGAGAGCTCAGCCTTCGGCGCCGGTCCCGGCACCCGGCGGCGGCTACTGGCTTTATGGTCACCACGCGGTAACTGCCGCAGTCGGCAACCCCCACAGGCGCGTCCGGCGGCTGGTTGGCACAGGCGCGGCCTTGTCCGAGCACGACTTTGCCCGGCCGGCTGAGCGACTGGACGCGCCGGCCCTTGCGGCGCTGCTGCCGGCAGGCGCCGCGCATCAAGGCCTGGCCGCCCTGGTCGAGCCCCTTCCCTTCGTCGCCTTGGAGGAGATTCTGGAAGACCTTCCGGAAGGGCCGCAGCGCCTTCTGCTTCTGGATCAGGTCACGGATCCCCAGAACGTCGGCGCCATCCTGCGCTCGGCCAGCGCTTTCGGGGCGGCGGCCGTGATCCTGACCGAACGCCATGCCGCGCCGGAATCGGGAGCGCTCGCCAAGGCCGCCTCGGGCGCTCTCGACCATGTGCCCCTCGTCCGCGTGGTCAACCTCGCCCGTGCCATCGATGCCGTGAAGCGGGCCGGCCTCTGGTGCGTCGGGCTCGCCGCCGAGGCGGAGCTCACATTGGCCGAGGCAAAGCTCGCCGGCCGCGTGGCGCTGGTGCTCGGCGCCGAGGGTGGGGGCTTGCGCCGGCTCACCCGCGAGCATTGCGATCAGCTCGTCCGCCTGCCCACCTCGGGGCCGATCGCTCAGCTCAATGTCTCCAATGCCGCGGCGGTCGCCCTCTACGAACTGGCGCGCTCGACGCCGTCGGCGGCTTCGAGCACGCCGTCCAAGTGAGCCGCGATTTCAACTAGCCGGGGTGAGCGTGCCCGCCGGCTCGACGCTCGTTTCCTGCATCATCTTGATGTGGCCCGGCTGCGCCGCGACCCGATCGAGCCAGGCACGGATCTTGGGATAGGCCGCCAGATCGAAGCCGCCCTCGTCCGCCACGTGGGTATAGGCGTATAGCGCCATGTCGGCGATGGAATAGCCGGAAGGCGCGAACCAGTCCTGTCCGGCCAGATGCTGCTCCATCACCGAAAGGGCGAAGGTGCCCTTCTCCGCGTTCACCGCCAGCTGCGCCCGGCGCTGGTCGCCTGGCGGCGCGTAGTGAAGCAGATAGCGGTTCACTGCGATGTAGGGCTCGTGGCTGTATTGCTCGAAGAACATCCACTGCAGGATCTGGGCCTGGGCCCAGGGATCATCGGGGAAGTATTTCGTGCCCCGGGCGAACCAGAAGAGGATGGCGCCGGATTCGGCGAGGTTTCGGCCGTCGTCAAAATGCACCGCCGGCACCTTGGCGATCGGGTTGATCGCCCGGAAGGCTGCCGAGCGCGGCTCACCGCGCACTTGGTTCACCTCGACCCGCCGATGGGGCGTGCCGGTCAGCGCCAGGATCAGGCGCACCTTGTAAACGTTGCCCGATTCGAGATTGCCATAGAGCGTCAGCATGACCGGTTCCCCCATTTGCTGCCGAATCCAATGAGCGGCATCACCTACTCCGAATCGCGAAGGCCGGCAAAAGCACAGATTTCACGGCAGCCTGGAGAAAAACTCACAGGCGGCGGTGGTCCGGCGATTCGCGTCTAGAAACTCGGCGGCGTGCAGGCGGGGGGCAATTGGGGTCAGAGTGGATTTTCCCGCGACAGCGAGACCCGCCATTCAATCGTGACGGCTGCACTTGGCGCTGCCTGTTCAACGTGAGGTTTTGGCGCTACACTTCATTCGGGTCTGGAGCAGCGGTACATGGGGCGCATCGCGAGGGGCGGCAGGCGTCGGCGTAGCGCGATCGTCGAGCGGGGCCGCATCGTGCCTTCGGGCCGGGTGAAGCTGGTCCAGCCTTACACCACCGGCCTGGTACGCCAGATCGCCGTGACCGAGGGTCAGCATGTCCGCCAGGGCGACCTTCTGATTGGCCTCGATTCCACCTCTTCCGCCGACGACCTCGAGCGGGCGAGCCGCGATCTCTCGGCCATGCGATTGGAGATCGCCCGGCTCCAGGCGACCATCGCCGGCGACACCGAGTTCAAGATACCGCCCGGCACCGACCCCGGCCTGGCGGCGAGCGAGGTGGACCTGATGCTGAGCCACCAGCTCCAGCTCTTTAACAAACTCGCCGGCCTGGGACAGGAGGAGGACC
>DATNJA010000025.1:0-13665 GCA_035604155.1 Candidatus Udaeobacter sp.
ACCCGCCGCTAGCACTATTCGAGGATCGATCCAGCGCATGGCGCGGCCGACCACGAGCATGGCAATCATGGTGCCCATGCCGCGCGGTGCCGTCAGCAGGCCGGTCGTGATCACGGGATAGCCCAGCAGGCTCTGCAGGAAAGGCGGCATCAGGGCGAGGGTGGCGTAAAGAATGATGCCGACGACGAAGATCAGGATCAGGCTGACCGAGAAGCTCCGGTCCCGGAAGATGCCGAACGAGATGAAGGGCTTCGGCGTAGTCAGGCTGTGCGCCAGGAACAGATAGAAACATAAGCCCGCCACGCAGGCCTCGATGATGATCTCGTCGGATCCGAACCAGTCCTTGAGTTCGCCCCGGTCGAGGAACATCTGGAAAGCGCCGATGGCGATGCTGAGCATGCTGAAACCGAACACGTCGAAGCCGAGCTTGCTGTTGCGCGACGTCTCGGTGACGAAGGTCGAGATGACGAAGAAGGCGAGAATCCCCACCGGCACGTTGATGTAGAAGACCCAGCGCCAGCTGTAGTCGTCCGTCAGCCAGCCGCCGAGCATCGGCCCGAAGATGGGACCGACCATGATGCCGAGACCCCAAATGGCCATGGCCGAGCCGTGGCGCTCGCGCGGGTAACTGTCGAGCAGGATCGCCTGGGACAGCGGCACCAGCGCCGCGCCGAAGGCGCCCTGGAGCAGGCGAAAGAGCACGGCCTCACCGATCGTCTGGGCCAATCCGCAGAACACCGAGGCAATGGTGAAGCCGACCACCGAGGCGAGAAACAGGCGCTTGCGTCCGAAACGGGCGGCGAGCCAGCCCGTGGGCGGCGTCATGATCGCGGCCGCGACGATATACGAAGTGAGCACCCAGGTGATCTGGTCCTGGGTCGCCGAGAAAGTGCCCTGCATATGGGGCAGGGCGACGTTGGCAATCGTCGTGTCCAGGGCCTGCATGATGGTCGCCAGCATGGTCCCGAAGGTGACCAGCGCCACATGCTTGGGCGGTTCGTGGTGCTCGGTGCTTGAATGCGTCATGGGCCGGCCCGGCTGGACTCTTCTTGGTCGGTTTCGAGTTTCATCGTCTCAAGTCTTCCGGACTGCCTCAGTGCCGGCAGAGCTGCGGCTTTCGGCGTCGATCAGGTTCTGGCGCATTTTGGAGAGAGCCCTGAGCAGGACCTCTTCCTCCGCGCTCGGCAGATCGCCGAGGGCTTCCTTGCGCGTCTGGCTCCCCAGCTCCCACAGGCGATCCAGCATCGGATGGGCCTGGCGGCCGAGATAAAGCCGGTAGATGCGGCGGTCCACCGGGTGAGCGCGGCGCTCGACCAGCCCGGTCGCCTCGAGCTTGTCCACATGGCGCATCAGGGTCATGGGCGACATTTCCAGCATGTCAGCGAGCCCCGTCTGGGAGATGCCTTGGTTGCGCTTCAGCCAGGCGAGTACCTGCCATTGGGCCCGGGAGAGATCGAATTTCTGGGCCTTTCGGTCGAAATTCCGGGTCAACAGGCGGGCCACGTCGGCGATCAGGAAGCCGATGCTTCGTTCGGGCTGGGGCTCGGTCATGGAGTAACTAACCATGCTGATGATAACAGATGGTATAGTCACGTTGACTTGGATTGCAAGGGATATGGCTGACCCGCCCTTTGGAGCGGGCCTCTTGGGCCAGGAGCCGTCGCCCTAGCGCTGCGCTTCCTGCCAGCGGGGGATGATCCAGACGGCGGCGTCGCTGCGCGGCAGGGGGGATCGACCTCGGATCAAGTCGCTCGCCTTCTCGGCAATGGCGATGACCGGGGCGTTGGTGTTGCCGCTGACGATCGCCGGCATGATCGAAGCATCCACCACGCGCAGGCCTTCGAGACCGTGAACGCTGAGCGCGTCGTCGACCACGGCGAGGCGATCGCTGGCCATCCCCATCTTGCAGGTGCCGACGGGGTGATAGCAGGTCTCGATCGCCCGACGGATCCAGGCGTCGATCGCCTCGTCGGATTGGACCGATCGGCCGGGAAACAACTCTTCGCCGCGATGCGGTTGAAGCGCCTTCTGGGCCAGCACCTCGCGCAGGAGGTAAACGCCCGCGCGCAGGTCGGCGCGGTCCTGGGGATCGGCCATGTAGTTGAAGCAGATGGCCGGCGGCTGGCGGGGATCGGCCGAGCGCAGCATGACGCTGCCGAGGCTCCTGGGGCGCATCAGGTCGAGGTGAACCTGGAATGCATGCTCGGGCAGGGGATCGACGGTGCCCGGCTTGACCGCCAGCGGCATGAAGGTGAGCTGGAGATCGGGATGCTCGATGCCGGCCCGGCTGCGGATGAAGGCGCCGGCCTCGAAATGATTGCTCGCCGCGGGGCCGTCATGGGTGAGAAACCAGCGCAGGCCCGTGAGCCATTTGCCGGGCGCGCGCGTCGCCGGGTAAAGGCTGACGGGCTGCTTGCAGCGATGCTGGATGACGATGTCGGGGTGGTCGTTGAGGTTGGCCCCCACGCCCGGCAGGTCGTGGCGCGCCTCGATCCCCAGCTTGCGCAAGCGATCGGCGGGGCCGATGCCCGAGAGCTGCAGGACCTGGGGACTGTTGATGGCCCCACCGCAGAGGATGACCTCGCGCTCCACCCTCGCTTCGAGCCGCGTCCCATGGCGGGCATAGGCCACGCCGGTGGCGCGCCGGCCCGCCAGGCGAATCTCCATGACCAGGGCCTCGGTCGCGATCTCCAAGTTCGCCCGCCCGGCGGCCTGGCCGAGATAGCCGCGGGCTGCGCTCCAGCGCCGGCCATCGCGCGTGGTGCGGTCCATGGGGCCGAAGCCTTCCTGCTGGCCGGCATTGCAGTCGGGCGTAAAGGGATAGCCGGCCTCCACGCCGGCCCGGATGAAGGCCTCGCCGAGCGGCGACAGGGCAACCTCGGGCGAAGACACGCTGAGAGGTCCTTCGCCTCCGTGATATTCGCTCTCGCCCTTCTGATGCCTCTCGGCGCGCCGGAAATAGGGCAGCATGTCGGCGTAGCTCCAGCCCCGGCAGCCCGACTGGGCCCAATGGTCGTAGTCCCTTGCATGGCCGCGCACGTACATCATGCCGTTGATGGAGGACGAGCCGCCGAGCACACGGCCGCGCGGATGGATAAGGCGCCGGCCGTCGAGATGCGGCTCGGACTCGGAGACATAGGCCCAGTTGAAGCGGTCCGAGGAAAGCAGCCGCCCCACGCCGGAAGGCATGTCGATCTGCCAGCTTCTGTCGGCCGGTCCCGCTTCCAGCAGCAACACCCGGCAATGGGGATCCTCGGTGAGGCGGGCGGCCAGGACCGAGCCGGCCGAGCCTGCCCCGACGATCACATAGTCGAAGCCCGCCGCGCCGGCGGCCGTCACGGATGCAGTGCCTGGTAGACCAGCTTGTGGAAATGGTGGACCAGATGCTCGCTCTCGTTGCCACGCTCGGGATCGACCAGATAACGGCCCTGGTCGTAGCCGAAGGAGCGCAGGCCCTTCTGGGTCGTGACATTGAGCTGGATGTCCTCGGGCCCCAGTTCCTCGTTCATCCAGCGGAACGACGCCTCGGTCACCTTCGGCAACGGCAAGGCCGGCGCATAGTAGCCGAAGCGCAGCAGCGATTTTTCCGGCTCGACCGGCGTCATGTGGAAGGTTCCCAGCATGTCGCTGAAGGGGAAGCAGTAGAAGGTCGTGTTCGGCCAGATGCTGATGTTGAAGAACCAGTCGGTCTGCCAGCGCGCACCCGCCAAGGACTCGCCATAGGCGACGCCGGCGCCCGGTTTCGGGGGACCCATATAGGTCCACCATTTGCCATGCTCTCTCAGGCGGTACTGCTTGAAGTCGATGAGCTCGCCGATGTGCTTGTGGACGGGACCCGAGCGATCGAAGTGATAGCCCTCGATCGCATTGTCCATGATCACTTTCCAATTGGCCGGCACGACCACATCGACCTCGTTGATCAGCTGCATGCGGTCGAGATCGGGAATGAACCGGCGAATCTCGGCGTCCACGCCCTCGGTGATGCGCGCAAGCGGTTCGGCCGCGGGATCGAGATTGACGTAGTGGAAGCCGGCGCAGGTTTCGGTCCTTACCGGCTTCAGGCCATAGCGGGCCGGATCGAAGTCCGGGAGTTTCTCGCTGCGTGGTGCCGCGCGCAGCTCGCCCTCGAAACCGTAGCACCAGGAATGATAGCCGCACCGGATGACGGCGCCCAGTTTGCCCCGCCGCTGAAGCAGGAGCCGGTTGCCCCGATGCTGGCAGACATTGTGGAAGGCCCTGACGGCGCCATCGCGCCCGGCGATGAGGACGACGCTCTGATCGAAGATGTCCTGGACCAGGAAGTCGCCGGGCTCCTTCAACTCGTTCACGTGCCCGGCGCAATGCCAGGCCTTGTAGAAGATGCGCTCGCGCTCGGCCTCGAAGACCTCGCGGTCGTAGAAAAAGCGCGAAGGCAGCGTGTGGGAACGCTCCGGATCGCCGATCTCCCAGGTCGCCTTCTTGGTCACGATCGGTTGGATGCCCATGGCTTTCTGCTCCTCGATCTGTCCGGCCGCAGCCCCTAGGGAAAGGCTAAGAAGCTTGGCGGACGGCACATGATGGAAAACGTCGCATGATTGTCGTATTCAATCATATCGACGACCACGGGGAGCGAGGGAGCCGGACATGGCCGAGGATCCGCAAGACGTAGCCTTTCTGTTGCTGCCGGCGTTTTCCAATCTGAGCCTGATGGCAGCGATAGAGCCGCTGTTTATCGCCAACTGGCTCGCCGGCCGCCGGCTCTACCGCTGGCAGATCCTGTCGCGCGACAGCCGGGCGGTGGAAGCGAGCAACGGGCTCCCTACGCCGGTGGACGGCGGCCTCGCCGGGGTCGGACGCCGCGACGCTGTTTTCCTCTTGGCGAGCTTCGATCCGCGCCAGCATACGAGGGATGCCAGGCTGGCGGCCTGGCTCCGGCGCGCCGCGCGCTATGGCGCCGAACTGGGCGCGATCGAAACTGCGAGCGAAATCTTCGCTGCGGCCGGCCTTCTGGATGGCCATCCTGCGGCCGTCCATTGGGACAATCTCGAGGGGTTCAGGGAACTCTACCCCGATTGCCAGGCATCGCCTCAGCTCTTCACGTGCGGACGTGGACGGCTTACCTGCGCCGGCGAAGCCGCCGTTCTCGACATGATGGTGCACTGGATCGGCATCCGACATGGCGCCAGCCTGGCGGGCGAGATCGCCCAGCATCTGCTCCTGGCACGCCAGCGAGGGCCTGAGGAGCTTCAGCTCGCTGTCTTGCCGGCGCCGCCGGCGGACGACGACCCGGTCCTCGCGCGGGCCCTTTCGATCATGGAGAAGGCGATGGAAGAGCCCATATCCTGCGCCGGCATCGCGCGGCGGGCCGGCCTCTCCTTGCGTCAGCTTCAACGCCTGTTTCGCGCCAAGCTTGGGACCGGCCCCTTGCAGCACTATCGCCGGATGCGGCTCGCCAAGGCCCATGCCCTGCTGCAGCAGACCGGCCTTCCAGTGACCGAGGTCGCCGTCAGCGCCGGCTTCGCTTCGCCCGAGCACTTCTCCCGGGTCTACCGCCAGGCCTTCGGCCGGCCGCCCAGCGCCGACCGGCGGCAAAGCACCGATGCGCCGGTGATGCGCCGGCCGCCTAGAGCCTGATCGTCTCAAGCCTGCTCGGCTTGAGACGTGAATCGGGCTCTACTCCTAACATGTAGAGCAAGATTCACGGGTCAGCTTGATAGAAGCTGACCCGATCTTGCTCTAGCGCCGGCGACCGGCCCGTCAGTAGGCGATCTCGAGGCTCTCGCTCTCGGCCAGGGCCTGGCAGGTGAGGATCAGGCCCTCGGCGATCTCGCGGTCGTTCAGAAGCTGATTGCCGCGCATCGTGGCGCGCCCGGCGCGCAGCCGCGCGAGGCAGGTTCCGCAAATGCCTTCTTCGCAGGCGCTCGGCGGGTCGAGGCCGGCCCGTCGCGTCGCCTGGAGCAGGGTCTCGTCGGGCATCACCTCGATCACCTGGCTCTTGCCGTCTATATGCACCGTCATGCGAGAGGCCTTGCTGTGGGCCGAGGGTGCCGCGGCTTCTATCTCCTCGACCGGCGACAGGAAGCGTTCGATGAAGATTCGCTCCCGCGGGAATCCGAGGCTGAGCAGCGTCTCCTCGACCAGGGCCATGAAGGGGGCGGGACCGCACAGATAGGCGTGGGCCTGCTCGGCGCCCGCGGTCGTCCGCTTGGCCGTTTCGGCGCCAAGAAGCCCGGACTCTTCGTCCAGATGATGGGCGAGTTCGAGGCTTTCGGCGTGGCGTCGCGCCAGGGCTTCGATCTCGGTCGCGAAGATGATCGCGGCCCGGTCGCGGTTGGCGTAGAGCAGGCGCAGCGGCCCGCGATTCTCGCGCAGCGCCGTTTTGATCAGCGACATGATGGGCGTGATGCCGCTGCCGCCGGCGAAGAAGAGCAGGGGGCCCGAAGCTTCCGTCAGGGTGAAGCGGCCCGACGGCGCCAGGACCTTGAGCCGCGTGCCGGTCCGGACTTGATCGTTGAACCAGTTGGAAGCTGGACCGCCGGCCACCCGCTTGACGGTGAACTTGATCTCCTTGTCGATTTCCGGTGCGCTCGACATGGAATAGCAGCGCCGGAGCTTTCGTCCGTCCAGCTCCAGCTCGAAGGTGAGGAACTGGCCGGCACGATAGCGGAAAGTCTCGGCCAGGGAGTCCGGGAGGGCGAGGACGAAGGAGCGCGCCTCGGCCGTCTCTTCGACGATCCGGCTGACCTGCAGCTCGTAGATCGGTTCGTTCTTCATCGCGGGAATGGGAGCGTGGAATGAAGCGCGGCGAACATCAAGCCGCGCCGCGAGCCGCCGGGGTCCGGTGCCAGAGCACGTCGACCAGGGTGCTGCCGATGACCAGCACCGATCCCACCCCTTCGCGCCAGCCGAAGGGCTCGTCGAGAAGGACGGCGGCCGAGGCGATGCCGATCACCGCCTCGATGGCGAAGATCAGGCTGACCCGGGCCGGCGACAGGTGCTTGGCGCTCCACAGCGCCACCAGGTTGATGGGGATGATCATGAGGATGGCATAGGCGGCGCTGGCCAAGACAAGTCCGGCCGAGGCGGTCGGCGGCGGGCCTGCCAGCCCGGCCGGGAGCAGGAGCAGAATGGCGATCGAGACGACGACGCAGCCCAGCATCGAACAGAGGTTCTGGGTCATGGCGCTGATCTCGGGCCCGGCGTAAATCCTGAGGGAGGCATAGGCCCAGGAAAGGCCGCAGCCGAGCGCCAGCCAGTCGCCCACGTTATGCGGCCAAGGCCAGCCATGGCTGGTGCCGAGGATCACCAGCATTCCCGCAAGGCAGAGGGCGACCGCGACGGCGCGCGCGACCGTCAGCTTCTCGTGCAGAACGAAGATCCCCATCATCACGCCCCACATGGGCGCCAGATAGAACAGCACCAGGGCGCGGACCACATCGGTCAGCAGCAAAGCCGCGATGTAGAGGGCCATGGACGCGCCGTTGACGAGGCCCGTGACGACCAGGGAACGCAGCATCATGCCGTTCAGCCGGCCGCGCTGGGCGAGAGCGACCGGCAGCAGGACGATGGTGGCCAGCATCGCGGTCATGAGCCCGGCCCAGGCGCTGGTGAGCCCGCGGCTGGCGAGGAAACGCAGCGGCATCCAGCTGAATCCGGCGGCAAGCGCGACGGCGGCGAGCGAGAGATTCGGAAACAGCCCGGTATGCCGCAGCCTTTCAGTCGCCATAGGCCGCCTCAGAAAACCGAACGAGGAAGCCGGCAGCGTTCCCGCCGCTCGAGCCCGCCGCGGCTCATGGCCGCTTCCGCCGTCTTTGTCAGGCCCATCGCCGGTCTCCGGGAAACCTCACCAGGCGCGTTCCGGAGTTAACGGAAGCGCCGGCGGGCCGCAAGCTGTTTGACATTACCCGATCCTGGATACCGCGCCGTCGGCGAGGCAGATCTCGGTGATAGCAAGGCCCTCTTCCCGCTGCCTGGAAGGGAACATCGTCTTCAGCTTGTCCTCATGCACGGGAATGATCCGGCGGCGCTCGTAGTCCACGCATTTCAGCATCGCCTCGCTCGCCAACACCAGATTGACCTGGCTTCCCATGGCAAAGCCCACCGGGCGATAGGCCTGGCCGGCCTCCGCGCCCTTGCCCGTTCCACCGATGTTTTCGTAAGCGTAGACCAAATCGCCCGCCAGCACCCAACCGTCGCTCGAGGGCCGGCGGCCATCGTTGCGCAGATGCACCCAGAGGGATTCGAAGCTGTGGGTATCGGGTGCCAGATGCAGGTCGATGCCCGGAAGGACATCTTCCTTGTCGCCGGTCAGAAGCTTGAGCCGACCGGCGCGAGCCAGCGCCGTACCCTTGATCAGATCGCCCGGATCGATGGAGGCAGCCGGGTACTGCATGCGCTCGGGCAGGGAAAGCGCCCAGACCGACCGTTCGATCTCCCGCGCGGCCAGGTAGAAGCGGGCGTTGGGGAAGGCGTCGACATTGCCGAAGTGATCGAAATGGGCGTGGGTGATGAAGACCGTGTCGACGTCTTCGGGCGCGAGCCCGCAGAGCGCGAGGACTTCCCGTGGCCCATGCCAATGGGCCGTGTCGTAGAGTTCCGCAAGGGTGGCGCCGAAATCGACGTGGTTGTAGCCGACATCGACCATGGCGACATGGTCCCTCGATTGCAGCACGACATAGGCGTAGGGCATTGGGCGCGTTCCTTGCCCCCTGGCGCCGTAGACGATGTCGCCCATGTCCACCCGGGGTGAGGTGGCGTATTCGAGGACCCAGAGGGAATATTCGGCCATGGTCCTCAGCGGACCTGATCAGTGGCCGAGCGCGCAGCAGGCACCGGCGAAGTCGACGATGCCGAGGCCGGGGGCGCTTGCACTCACGAGCAGGCGCCTGGCGGCGCTCAGCCCTTGCGTCAGCGCAATGAACGAGTCGTCGTCCAGGAGAGCTATGGCGGGCCGCCGGTCGAGCCGCGCCATCGTTTCCTCCATGAGGGCTAGCGTCTCGCCCATGGCATGGAAGGTGCCGGCAAGATGCCGCGGCCGAGCGAGCCTGGCATAGGCCTCATGGGCCGCCTGGAGCTGCGCCTTGACCGACGCGAGGTGGCAGACCTGCCGATCCGGCTCGGCCCCCGCCGAAGCCAGGAGCGCCATGCCGGCCATTTGGCCGAGCAGCCGCGAAAGCCTGTTGAACAAAGGCTGCAGGGCGAGGCCCTCGCCGATCAGCCGCTCGTCGACCGCAGGGCCGCGATGCTCCTGCCGGCCTGGAATCGCAACCGCCGAAGGCTTCACTTCCGTGAGGCGGGCTGCTTGCGTTCGACCCAGGCGCGGATGGTGCGATCGGAGATCATGGCGAGAAGCGCGATCGAGATGCCGGAGACGAAGCCCTGCCCCGCATCGGCGTTTTCCAACGAGATGTAAACTTGCTGACCGAGGTCGCGCGTGCCCACCAGAGCCGCGATCGCCACCATGGACAGCGCCGCCATGATGGTCTGGTTGACGCCCAGCATGACCACCGGCATGGCGAGCGGGAGCTTGACCTGCCAGAGCAGCTGGCTGGGCGTGGTGCCCATCTGGCGTCCCGCCTCGACGATGTCGGGTCTGACATTGCGCAGGCCGTGCTCGACATAGCGTATGGGCGGAACGATGGCGTAGAGCATGATGGCGATGAGGCCGGTGAACTCGCCGACCTGGAAGAACATCAACGCCGGGATCAGGAACACGAACTGCGGCATGGTCTGCAGCGTGTCGTTGATCGGCCGCAGGACCGTGGAAACCCTGTCGCTGTTGGCCGCCCAGAGCCCCAGCGCGCCGCCGATGACAAGGCACAATACGACCGAGACGCCGCAAAGGTAGGTGGTGAACATCATCGGCACCCACATGCCGGTCACCAGCATGAAGGCCAGGCTGAGGAAGCCGAAGAGCGCGATCCGCCAACCTGCCATGCGCCAGCACAGCGTGGTCACCAGGGCGAGGTAGGCCGGCCAGGGAAAGTGGACGAAGCCCTCGAAGAAGAAGGTGCCGGCGGCGATCACCGCCAAGGCCGGCTGCCAGCCGAAGCGGTAACCGAGGAACGCCGCGACTGCCAGTATGAAGACGACATAGCCGGCGATCACCCCCGGAGTCAGCGCGAAGCCCCAGGAATAGGGCGTGACTCCGCGCAGCAGGCCGATGCGCAGGGGCAACATGACGAAATAGAGCACGCCGTTCTTGATCGCATCGAGCTGATGGGAGTAATCGCGCACGATATGCAAGACCCCGGTGTTCAGCCCCTCGAGGTCGAAGATGCCGATGCGCGGCAGGATGTCGCCGCCGCCCGGGGCGAACAGGCGCAATAGCGCACCGCCGGCGAGGCCGAGCGCGAGCGCGAGGGCCAGCGTCCGGCCGTTCAGCCAGCGCGCCACGCCTTTGGCATGGATCGGGCGGTTATGGGCGAAGCCAAGGGAAATGCGGTCGATGAGCATGGCGAGCAAGGCGATGACCAGGCCGGAAACCAGGCTCTGGCCGAATTGGGCCTTGCGCATGGCCGAGAGCACTTCCCACCCGATGTCCTCGAAGCCACCGATGATCGAGGCGATGATGACGACGCTCAAGACCGCCATCACCGTCTGGTTCACGCCGACCAGGATCTGGGGCATCGCCGTCGGCACTTCGACGTACCAGAAGCCCTGGCGGGTCGTGCAGCCGCTCATGGTCCCGGACTCCTTGATCGCCGGCGGCACGCGCTGGAGTCCCAGCAGCGTGTTTCGGACCATGGGCGGGATGGCATAGATGGCACTGGCGATCAGGCCGACCACGGGGCCGAATCCGAATAGCAGGAGCAGCGGGATCAGGTAGGCGAAGGCGGGCATGGTCTGCATGATGTCCAGCGCCGCCTCGATCGCCGGCATGGCCTTGGGCAGCCGGAAGGCGAGGATGCCGATGAAAAAGCCGACGACGACCGAGAGCGGCACCGCCAGTATCACCAGGGCCATCGTGTTCATGCTCTGGTGCCAGTAGCCGACGAGGATCAGATAAAGCAAGGAGATCAGGGCGAAGACGGTGAGACGCCAGCCGCCCGCCCGCATCGTCAGCACACAGACCAGAAACATCCCGGCCGGCCAGGGCAGCCATTGCAGGAAGCCCTGGAGGCCGCGCATGGGCGTGTCGAGGCCCCAGCTGATGGCCCGGAAGAAGGGCTGGAAAATGTTGTCGAACCAGTCGGTGCCGACGTCGATCCAGTCGGAAACCGGCAACAGCCAGCTGGACGGATAGCTGCTGAGCCAGGGGATCGCGCCGGAAAAAGCCAGGCACAGCGCGGTGAAGGCGAAGACCGCGATCCAGATCGCCAGTCCGGGGTCGAGCCGCCGGACTCCAGGTAAGGCCCGGCCCAGCTCCGCCGTCGTCATCGTCCCTGCCTTCTGCCGTGGTCGCGGGCCAGAATCTCGAGCACCGCGCCGGCACGCACGGTGCCAAGGGGCCGGCCATCCTCGCCTCGGACGGCAAAGGCGGTGGCGCCGGCCGCAAGGCGGGGCACCAGTTCCTCGAGCACGGTTTCAGCGCCGATAGGCTCGCCGCCATTGGCGCCAGGGCCGGTTTCGGCCACCTGATCCATGACGTCGCCGACCGAGATGACCCGCATCAACGGCACGTCCTCGGTGAAATCGGCGACATAGCCGTCGGCCGGGTTCAGCACGATGTCCACGGGCCGTCCGATCTGGATGACCTCGCCCTCGCGCATGATGGCGATGCGGTCCGCCAGGCGGAAGGCCTCGATGATGTCGTGGGTGATGAAGACGATGGTCTTGTTCAACATCTGCTGCAGGCGCAGGAACTCGTCCTGCATCTGGCGCCGGATCAAGGGATCGAGGGCCGAGAAAGGCTCGTCCAGGAACCAGAGCTCGGGTCCGACCGCCAGCGATCTCGCGATCCCGACCCTCTGTTGCTGGCCGCCCGAAAGCTGGTGCGGGTATGAGTCCTCGCGGCCCTCGAGGCCGACCAGCGTGATCATTTCGCGCGCCCGGGCGTAGCGGTCGGCGGGGGATTTGCCCTGGATGCGGAGCGGAAAGGCGACGTTGTCGAGGGCGGAGAGATGGGGCAGCAGGCCGAAGTTCTGGAACACCATGCCCATGGTGCGCCGGCGGAGATCGATGAGCTGCCGATCATTGGCCTTCAGCAGGTCGCTGCCGTCCAGAAGCACCTGGCCGCAGGTCGGATCGATCAGACGGGAAAGACATCGCACCAGGGTCGACTTGCCGGACCCCGAAAGCCCCATGATGACGAATATCTCGCCGACATGAACATCGAAGCTGGCATCGAAAACGGCGGCCAGATGGCTCGTGTCCCGCAGTTTCTGTCTTATCGCTGCACGGTCGCCGGAAAGCTCGCTTTCGGTGAATTGGGTCGGCTTCGGACCGTAGATCTTCCAGACATTGCGGCAGGCGAGCTTGACCGGCCGCTTCTCGGTCTCTGCGGTCATCTCCCAGGCCTCTCCGGCGCGCTAAAGCGCTTCTTCATTGCTTCTTCCCCCGCAAACGGCGCCGGCCCCTCGTCCCGACCCCAGTCGCAAACCACAATTTCTCTACCGGCCCCACCCCCGCGACCCGGCACCACTCGTCTCGTGGCGCCGGGAACGCAGGGGCAGAGAAGGAACCGCTAAGGAGGCTGGTTCGATCAGCCCCCCGCGGACTCAAGCCTCGCGAACTTAAGCCCAGCGGACTTAAGGGCCCAGGACTTAAGCCCCGCGGACTTAGGACTGCGCCGCCTTGACCCAGGGACCCCAGACCGACTCATGGGTGTCGATCCAATCCTTGGTCACGGCGTCCAGGTCCTCGTTCTTCTTGTCGACGCGCAGCATCATCTGCTGCTGTTCCGCCGCGTTCACCTGGAAGTGCTTGAGGAATTCATAAGCCGCCGGCCATTTCGCGCCGAAACCCGACCAGACGACCTTGTCCACATTGGGCGGGTTGATGCAATGGGCGTTGTCCTGGCTCTTGCAAGGCGGCATCTTGACCCAGCCCACATCCGCCTCGGCGAGCGCGTAGTGAGGCGCCCAAAACATCATGACCAGCGGCTTCTTGGCCGCTACGGCGCCTTCCAGCTCGGCGACCAAGGCGCCTTCCGAGCCGGCCGGGATGGCGGTCAGCGGCAGGTTGTTGTCCTTGATGATCTGCGCCGAGCGGGAGCCCCAGTCGGCCGGATAGTCCAGAAGCCTTCCATTGGGCAACGTGTCGGGCGTCGCGAGTGCCTGGACGCAGTCGGGCTTGGTAAGCGCCGACCAATCGGGAAGCCCGGGGCAGATCTGCTCCATATATTTTGGATAGATCCAGCCTTCCTTGGTTTCCAGGCCGAGCGAGCCGATGTCCTCGATCTTTTTCTCCGCCAGGACCTTGGGGAAGATGTCGCCGACGTTGTTCATCCACAGCTCGAGGGTGCCGTCCAGCGTGCCGTCCGCCATGCCCGAGAATTCGGGATAGCTGCCGGCGACGATATATTCGACCTTGTAGCCCATCTTCTGAAGGAGCTGGCCGGCGATATGGGTGGTGACGTGCTGGCCGGTCCACTCCAGCATGGCGAGCTTGATCGTTTCGTCCTTGGCGCCCATGTCGGCCGCCTGGACGGCGGTGCCGCCCGCGAGGCAAGCCGCGAACGTGGCGGCCATACCCCATTTCAAGGCATTGCTTGGCATCTCTTGTCTCTCCCTTGTTTGTTCCTCT